>CAZTKU010000032.1:8131-20471 GCA_964614245.1 uncultured Ignavibacteriaceae bacterium | reverse complement strand
TGAAATTAATGTTGTTGTACCACCCTGTCGGATCCGTCCATTTGTACCCCGTGGCAAAATGGTAGTTGATGACGTCCGTCCGCCATAAAAATCCGAGATCGTTGACGTCGAACTTCGGGTCGACAAGACCGATCGCCGCGTTGAGGGTCATTGACCCCTTCTGTTTGTTGACCATGAATCGTGCACCATAGCCGGTGAGAGACGTCGCAGCACTATCCACACGCACATGGCTCGCGTCGGGACGCGGGGGGTAGTGACGCGATTCCCTTTGAAGTGCGATCATTCGGCTTTGATTGCCGTGGACGGTTGAGAGAGCGCTCCAGCCAGTCAAGACAAGGGACTTGTCGGAATCAAGGAATGTCCATCCGTCAACACCGACGACAAGTGCATTGCTGTTGATTTGGTCGCGCAGGGACTGGTCGGCAAAGCCCCGGGACGCGAGCGTCATCATCACACCTAGTCCTTGCTTCCCCTCGTTGAAATCCCTCTGGGCACGAGCAACACCGTAGTATGTGAGGGGCTCAATTTCAGCGCTGCTTTTCACGTTGCCGCTTTGGATCTCCGCGAACTCACGGGACGTGAGGGCATGGATCATTCCGATATTCCAGGTTCCACCGATCTTGCCCGTCAATTTGCCTGCCCCTATGATATGTGTACCGAGTGGAAGATCGGCATAATCGTACGAAGGGAGACTACCCTGCGGGGAACGACCGATTCTCCTGCTGTAGAAGATATCGGGGTCACCCCAATTGAAGCCCCAGAAACTGTTCGAACCGCCTCGGCCAAACGAGAAGGTGTTAGCTCCCTCGATAAAGAATGGTCTTTTCTCCTGGTAGAATGTCTCGACGTCGCTAAGGTTGACAACTGCAGGATCTACCTCCACCTGCCCGAAATCGGGATTCACCGTCGCATCTAACGTGAGGTTGCTGCCAAGCCCCACCTTAAAGTCGGCACCGAGACCGGGAAGGTACCTTGGACCGTCGTGGAAGGGATCGTTCTGCGGATGCTGCATATACTCCGCTCGCGTGGTGATGTACGGCAGAACCTGGATGTCACGCGGAGGAGTCACGTTGTCGATTCCCACCAGGTCAACGAACCGCGACACAAACCCGCTTTCTTTGTTCGGAGTATAGACTACGAAATCCCGCTCGTAGTGACGCCCGATGCTCCTCCGGAAGTTGATGCCCCACACATAGCTCGGTTTTTGTTGAAACCGAAGCTGGGAGTATGGGATTTTCATCTCGGCCGTCCACCCCTCACCATCTATATGCGCCTTGCCCTCCCACACACCGTCCCAGGTATCGTCATCCCATTCGTCGTTGTACAACGTTCCATCAACGAGCGACCCTGCAGCGCTGACCGCAAAAAAGAATCCACTTCGCTTGTCATAGTAAGGATCGACATACAGGGCGAACCAGTCAGCCGTGAGATCCTGATCGCGTCTCCCGAGCACTTGCATGATGGAATCCGGAGCCGTGTCGTGCATCCTTGCAGCGACGTACACTGCTTCACCGTCGTAAGCGACCCAAACCTCTGTCTTCTGACTCGGAGGAGATCCCTCAAAGGGACGCTTTTGCTTGAAATCCGTCACGCCCGGCCTTCGCCAGACAGACTCAGACAAGACACCGTCGACAACGACTGGCTCCGACGTGCGCACTGCCACTACCTTCAGTTGAGCAGCGACCGATGACGATGTTGTGGGTGACGAAGATTGGGCTTGAGAGAAAAGGATGGAAGGCAAAAGCAATGAGATGAGAACAAGAGCAAAAGAGATCCTCTCCCGCATACTCTCCTCCATTGAGTTTGAGATCGCTTCAGTGAGATACATATGTTAGACTGCGCATCGCACCAAATGGTTGCGACTCTTCATCGGCAAAACACCTCAACCATACGGGACGAATGAATCACTCAGCGAACTGCACTAAATAGTGAACAGCTTTCGAGTCTCACGATCGACAGGAATGAAAGCCAGCCCGAAGTGGTCGGTTGCAGACGCTATTGTTCTTGCAGGGACAACGAGCGATGGGTCCAGGCCGAGGCTTTGAAGGGATGGATGCTTGAGTGCAGTTCGCCACGAAGGGGGTCAGGTACCCGGAGCTCCCGACTGGCCAGGCCGATCGGGAGCTCTGACGGCACACCTGATCATTTTCCTTTCAACATATCATACAGCACGGCCCTCGCCTTGTCACCGCAGATGCTTCTAAGGTGACAAACAGCGGATCGACGCATACGACGGGAACCACATCGATGTGGCCGATCATTTGCCTTTAAGAATATCGTACAGGACCGCCCTCGCCTTCTCACCGCCGATGGTGCCGAGATAATAGACCGCGGTGCGGCGGAGCTTCATATCCTCATGGGTCTTGGCCACTTTCCCGAGGAATTCCACAGACTGGTCTGTCCCGATGGATGCGACCGCATAAAGGATATTCTCCAGCGACTTCGTGTGGTCCTTCGGGATCTCATCAAAGAGCTTCGTCAGGACCTCGATCGACTTCGCTTTCTTCTTCCCGAGTTGTCCGATGTAGTAAATGGCGTTTTCCTGGATTCTTTCGTCGGGATCACTCT
Organism: uncultured Ignavibacteriaceae bacterium; assembly: GCA_964614245.1. GTDB lineage: Bacteria > Bacteroidota > Ignavibacteria > UBA10030 > UBA10030 > VGWB01. The sequence goes on along the minus strand of CAZTKU010000032.1, from coordinate 17,903 downwards.
TTGCAGTCTGGATCAGCAGATCAAGCACACTTTCATGGCGCAAATTGGAGAGAGAATAGATCACGGATTCCCGAACCTTGCTGGGCTGGTTTTGATCCATCAGGAATTCTTTGTAGATGTTCAGGACTTTCTCCGGGTCGTTCTTTCCCGCCTCTCCGATGTAGTACAGTGCAGTTCCACGGATTCTTTCATCCGGATCCTTCTTCGCGATGTCGACGAAGAGCTCGAAGGCGTCGGACCGTTTCAACTCATGAAGTGCGTGGAAGGCAGATTCTCGAAGGCTCCGATCCTGATTCTGGTCTAACGCATATCCCCGCAAGATCTGATAGGCGCGCCCTTCATCAGCCCGGGCCGATTGTCCGATGTAGTAGAGCGCGGTTTGCCGAATGCGGTTGTCGGGATCGCTCTTCGCCATTTGCACAAATACATCGATAACGTCACTTTTACGCATCTCTCGCAGCGAGTGCATTGCCGCCTCGCGGGTTTCCTGCTCTTGCTTCGGATCGAGCGCAATCTCCTTGATCATTGCATACACTTTCTCGTCACCCTCACGACCGGACTGACCGAGCCAATAGATGGCGTTCTGCTTGATCTTGACGTTTTCTTCACTCCTGATGACATGCATGTACACGTCCGTGGCGTCCTGGCCCTTGAATTCGCGTAGCATATAGAAGGCCGTTTCGCGCATCTCCCGCGGCTGGTTCGCGTCCAGAGCGACCTCTTTCAACAACTCAAACGTCGACTTATCTTTGCTTGAGCGCGCAATGGCGAGCAACGCTTCCTTTTTCACGTCCAGCTCATCGTCCCTTTCCTGACGGGGAGGACGAGGGGTCAACATACCTGTTGTCGGAACGTCGGGTCTCGGGACACCAACCACTGCCGGAGCTGGAGCCAACGCCGGTGTCGGGGACGGCGTCTCGAGCCGACTCAAATCGCCGACGGCATCGTCGTAGTAGTTGCTGTTTGGATGTTGCTTCAGGAATCTCTTGTACGACTCAATGGCCTTTTTCACCTCGGAGTATTTCCAGGAATACGCGTTCCAGTATTCCGCATCATCCACATATTTGCTCTTCGGATATTTCGAGATCATCTCAGCGAACTTCTTTCGCGCCTCCACCCACTTCTCCTGCAGGATGAGGTCATACCCGGACTTGTACGTTGCGTACCCCGGATCGTCCTGGCCATCTTCGTCCGCATCCAGCAGATCAGGAGTTCCAAGGATTCGCGCGGGCGTGGCCTCACTTCTGCCGATGAAGTCGGAAATCGGAGGCATCCCGCCCGGTCCTGCACCCACAACGGCCGGCAATGTGTGGTGCGCAGGTGCAGCAACGCCAACCGCCTGTTGCTGCGCGCTGAAGGCAAGCGATGAAAAGATCATCGAGCTCACGATGTACACTGTTCGTCGATTCATAGTCTCGATCCTCAAAAAGTTACCTCTCCATCTCCTGCTGAGACCGGAGAGTTGCAGTAGTGTAAGGTTGATTGTACTGTGTCACTGCCATCCGTATCTTGAAGAGCATGTTTTCATTTCGAATGCCTGTGCGGATAAGCTCGACATCCGGCACGTTGGCACGGTCTTCCATGTTCGCCAGCTCGATCAGGATTTTCTCCAGTGCCTGGATCAAGGCCTTCGAACGTTCATCCATTCCACGGTCTTCGAACATTCGTGCCTGTTGAACCAGCTGGCGCGCAGCCTTGCGCTCGACACGAATGTCGACGGACGGTCCTTCAGTCTGGCCCAGATTCGTGATGCCGACAAGCAGAACCTTGGATCTGCGGAAGTAGTCTCCGAGCTCCTCGTTAACAATCTGGGCTTGCGTTTCCAGCATCGCCGGGCCGGCCGGCTCAACGAGTTCAGGTCGGACCTTAGCGAACCAGAGGATGGCTGCCAGCACGACTATGGCTGTGCTCGTTGTGAGCGCAATCGTGTACGGCCTGCGGAAGAGGAAAAACCATTCAGCTTCCTGCCACAGACGGTGCCTCACCGGCCTTCGGACACCGGCCTCTCTGATCCGATGTTCGATTTTCAAACCGATGTTATGCCAATACGCGTCACTTCGCCGCTCACTGGGCCTGCTCTTCATCGGCTGAACGAGTCGCATTCCCTCTTTCAGGATTTGGAATTCAGCATAGCATCGATCACAGCCGGCGAGATGCTCCTCGATCCGCCTCGCCTGACCGGCGTCCAGATCCCCACGAGCAAGGTCATACAAAAAGCTGCGCACATCACGATGCTTCACAGGCGATCCTCCTTAAGATGTTGAAGCAGCGTTCTCATCTTTTTCAATCCCCGATGCAAATGAGTCTTCACCGTCCCTTCAGAACACTTGAGAATCTCGCTGACTTTTCTCGTCGGCAGCCCGTCGATATGCCGCAAAATGACAACGGCGCGCTGGAGCGTTGGCAGCTCGTGGAGCGCACGCTCAATGTGCATGCTCAGATCGAGGTTTTCGATGGGGCCAGGATTCATTGCCAGTTGCATCGTCTCCGATTCCTCCAAAGGCACTTGTCGTTTCGTTTTTCGCCTTCGTTGTTTCAAGCGATCAAGCGAGGCGTTGGTCGTGATCCGATAGAGCCAGGTGCTGAACTCCGCCTCCTGCCGAAATGACCCGATTGAGTTGTGCACTTTGACGAATACCTCCTGTGTAATATCTTCGGCATCGTCGTGATCACTCACGAACCCATAGGCGAGGTCGTACACTTGCCGCATATGCAACTCCACCAGATCCCGAAACGCATCATGGTTTCCCTCCTTCGTCTGGAGTATCAGTTGCCGCTCCCGGTCAGCGGACATTCAGGATGTTCCCTTTTGGAGGTTTTCGATGATTAGACGACCAGATCGGACAATCGGTTGACAGCGAGCAAAGCGGAGAGTGCGGTGATCCCCTCAGCGAAGAGTATGAACATTCTTTGGGAAAAGCAAGGAAGCGGTATCTTGAGAAGTGTCCCGGTCTCGGGAGCACACTTTCGGGTTTGAGGTCAGGACGCAACCCCCGGCATCGCGATTTTGCCACATTACCGAGCGCTGAGAAATCCAATGCTCACTTCCCGCGGACAAGCTCCACGAGAAAATCGATGGCGCGGTCATCTTCGCTTCTTCCCAGCCAGAAAATTGCCTGCCTGCGAATCTCAGGTACCTTGTGGTTCTTGGCAATTTCGATGAGTTCCTTGACTCCGTCGCCGTGCTTGAGTCGAGAGAGTGCGAAAACCGCCTGGCGCTGGATTTCTATTTCCCGATCATCTGCGGCGATCTCCCTCAAAGTAGCCACGACACGCTCAGACGCCTTCTCGCTCAGCCAGAACAGAGCTTTCTCTTTCATACCCCTTTCTTCACCATGCCGAGCCAGAGCGATGAGCGCATCAACGGCTGCATCTGACTCCATTCGACTCAGCCCGAAAACTGCTTTCTCCCGCACCTCTCTTGAGCGATCGTACAAGATGACCTTCTGCAGCAGTGAGATGTCCTCCTCACGATTCCGTTCACCGAGGAAGAACGCTGCGCTCGCGCGGAGCCTTTCATGATCGCTCTGAACGACCAGATCGCGCAGGAACTTCTGCGCGCGCTCCGAGCTGTCGTGAATGCTGATGGCGAAGAGGAGTCTTTCTTTTTGTTTGATGGACTTGACGTCTGTGAAGAACTGTTCGAGGAAGCGGACGCTTTCCTCCTCTTGAGCCCTCCCAAGCCAGATCAATGGACGATCCGAAAGATCAATCGACATCGAGAGATTAGCGACCACTATTTTTCGAGGTCCCTTGAGATCTCCTAAAGCAGGATCAAATCCAAAGAGGATCGCGATGCCCTTTGGAATCTTCTCGTCTGACCGCTCATCGTTTGCTCTTTCCAGCGCTCGTTTCGCCTCGTGTCGAACGGATTCCTCACCATTCTCATCGTCCCCCTCTTCCCGTTGGCCGTAGATCCGCTCGTGCAGTAAAAAGCCGGTGCGACCGGACACAGCGTCGAAGCTTCCAAGAGTGGAATGTCTCCCCATCCATCGCTGAATGGCGTAGCCGATCCAGACACCCTTCTGGAGTTTCTGGACAGAGACTTCCGTCAAGGCCCATCTCCACTTCGACTCGAGCGACTGCAAGCTCGAAGGATGATGAATCACCGGTTGGGCAAAGAGCGTTGCACGGCTGAATGAGAGTGCAACGGTGATGAACGAGACAAAGAGTCGACGCGACAGTTGCATTGTTTTCCCTTTCTCTGCCTGTTGGGAAATCAGGCGATTCTCGTCGATTTAGACTGCTGCCAAGTAGGTTCGGTTGACAACGGACAAATAGAAAACCCCTGATCAGTTCAGATCAGGGGCTTTCGTTCTGATGCAGGATCGTTTCGGGGGACGCCCTATTTCTTCAGTTTGAGAATCTTGATGTCCGAGTTGACGGTCTCCAGCCGGATGTCCTCACCGCCGCCGTTGAGCACGTACCGAGCACGGATCTCCTCTCCATCCTCGTCCTTTTCGTACAACTCCGCCTTGAAGTCCGATCGAACCTTGTATTCGTCCTTTCGACTCCTCCATCGGCCCTGGATCCTGATAGTAGCGTCGATGGTCGCTTTTGCGCTCTCCGGAATGTAGAGTGTTATCTCGCCACCTGACGAAGCGAGTTTGCTCCTCCCCTTGCCGGTCGGTTTCAATTCTGCAACAACATCTCCTCCTGAGGTTGCAGCTTCAATGGAACCGCTGATGTCTTCGAGTCGGATATCGCCACCGGATGTGTTTGCCTTGACGTCACCACTGGCGCTTTCCAGCTGGATGTTTCCGCCTGAGGTACTGAGTGACGCGCTCCCCGAGACTTTACGCACCTTGACATCTCCGCCAGACGTCGAAACCCGGGCCTCACCACCAACGTCACCTACATCAATATTTCCGCCGGAAGTCGCAGCTTTCAGCTTCTTTCCGACGCTTTCAACCCGAATGTCACCGCCGGAGGTTGAGACGTATGCCTCACCCCCTACTTTTCCGAGCTCAATGTCACCTCCTGATGTCCTGAGGGTGACATCGCCTTGAATGTCTCCCGTGCGCATATCGCCGCCGGAAGTCGAGAGGTCAACCTTACCGCCCTTGAGGTTTCCCAAAGTCACGTTTCCGCCTGAGGTTGCACCCTTGATTGTGCCGCTGAGGCTGCCGCGAATCTCTATATCGCCGCCCGAAGTCCTCAGCTCGGCGTTGAAATCAGAGGGAAGGGTAATTTCGAACCGCTTGTGCCCGTCGGACCACCAGCCGCGGGGCCGTCGAAATTCGACGCGAACCGTATTCCCCCTCTGGTCCATCTTCAGACGATCGAGATCCTCCTCATCGATACCTTCAGCCTGTACAAGGACCTCGTTTTTCTCCCACACATTAATCCTGATGTCTCCCCCGTCGACAGTCACCTCGAGGTTCCCGCCCTTGCTCACGGTAAACGACTTTGTGCGGGAATCCTGTTCACCAATGGAGGGCGAAAGCAGGAATGTGGGTGCGGCCACCAGGACCGCCGCTGCGAATAAACGAATCTGGTCTTTCATTGTTGTTTTACCTCCTCGTAGACGTTTCTCGCACGGATGCGAATGTAGTTGTTTTCATCTGACTGCATTTTTTCTTTCAAAGCATCAAGGATATCTTGATCAGCCGTCTTCCCCGCAAGGAATGGTTTCTCCAGGTAGTTGATCGCATCAATCCTCATCGAGGGATTCGTCTCGTATCTTAGCACGTAGATGACTGCCTGCTTGATTTCCCCATCTAGGGGGAATTTCTGCAACGCCTTCAGGGTTTCCTGGCGAACGCCCACGTTTCCATCGGACCTGACAGCATGGATAAGAGCAGCCTTGATCTCCACGTCCGGAAGTCGTGTGGATTCAAATTGATTCGCCAAGGTGCTCACCGTCTGCAACCGTGCTCCCGGGTTTTGGTCATCCAGCAATGCCTGGGCCAACACTCGCTGGACAGCATTGTCGTTCACATTCCCCTTCATTCGGATAGGCGTGACCATTTCAAAAGAAAACTCGACTTCGCCTTTCTCCGGCTCCTGCCTCACAAAGCGAAGGTTAGACACCCGCGTATCTCCTCGCTGGGAGGCAACCCCTTCAGTTGAGGCCGTGTCGACAAAAGGACTCACGGGCAGCGATGGCACGAACATGAGGTATCCAAGGCCAATACCTATCACCAGTACCGCTGCGGCGGCAAAGGCGTAACGCACAGTCGGATGACTCAGGATGTTGATCCGCTCCAGAAGCTCAGCCCACTTCGACCGCTTCATTTGCTCCAGGCGTAATACCACGCGAAGCTCTCGACGTGCTTCCCATAGAAGCTCGTCCGTCACTTCCACATTCTTCTGTCCGGCGACGAGCCTGTGCATACGACTCAGATCGGCGTGCTCCGCCTGGCAATCCTGACAGCTCTGGATGTGGTTCTCGAGCACCTGACGCTCATCATCAGTCAACTCATCGAGAAAGGACAGTTGAATCAGTTCTTTGATGTGTTGGTGTTTCATCGTATCACCTCATGGTAAGGAGGGATGATCCGGTCAAGGAGTCCTCACGATCTGAAAATCTCTTTCAGTTCCGATCGCATTTTCTTTGTCGCACTGAACAGATACCTCTTCACAGTCCCGTCGTTCAAACCCAGCATCTCGGCAATTTCTCGAATCTTATATCCTTCGTAGTACTTCATTGTGAAAACCAGTTTCTGCTTTGGCGAGAGGTTTTCTAGAGCTCGCTGCACGTGCAATGTGACATCCGAGCTCTCTGCGTGCTGATCCGCCGCACCTCCGTCTTTCAGTTTCTCCGCCAGTGAATAGCCATGCTCGTCGTCCGTTTCCTGATCCAGCGATGCATGCATGTGTCGTTTGCGCCGGGAGCGATGGGAGAGGCAAACGTTTGTCGTGATGCGGAAAAGCCATGTCGAGAATCGGCTCCTCAGCTGAAACCTTGACAACGAGCGATGGACGCGCATGAAGACCTCTTGATAGATATCTTTTGCGTCCTCCGAACTCTGGACGTACCTCGCCGCGATCGACAAGACTTGCTTGTCATATCGATAGACGAGCTGCTCGAAGGCCCCCATGTCCCCTCGCCTGGCTCTTTGGATCAGATCCAATTCTTGCATTGCCTCGGAATTGTTCGGAAACTCTTTTTCGGACATTGTATTAGACCTCGCCGCTAGAAAAAAGGTTGTAGCAAAACTTGAAAGATTTCTGGGGCAATTGCAAGTCGACTGTCAACCGGGACGTCGATCAGATTTGTGATTTTTGCTGAAAAATGATTATACTGTCCTTGAAATTTCTCGATTCTGGCGACAATTCCGTGACTTCACACACGGCAACTGTGGTGGAAGAGACCCTCATTGATAGTGCGATTCCGGTCGCCAAGTTTGCCTGCGATCTCAGCCGCTGCAAGGGTGGCTGCTGCACCAGGTCAGGTCACCTCGGCGCTCCCCTGCTGGACGAAGAACTTGGGGAGATCGAGAAGGCTTTCCCGGTAGTTCGGAAATACTTGAGCTACCAGCACCGGGATACGATTGAGGAGCGGGGGATGTTTCAAGGTCGACCGGGGGAACACACGACGCAGGTGATCGACCGGCGAGCGTGCGTGTTCGTGGTCGTCGAACATGGCATCGCCAAGTGCGCGTTTGAAAAAGCGTACTTAAATGACGAGATTACATGGAGGAAACCGATTTCGTGCCATTTGTTTCCGATTCGGATCGACCGTGGCACGCCAACGAGGTTGCGCTATGAGCAGATTGCAGAATGTCGGCCAGCCGTTGAACGAGGCGAACGGGAAAAGCTCACGCTCGTGCAGTTCTTGGAACCATCCCTCGTTCGTGCGCACGGTAAGGAGTGGTACGCTGAGTTACTGGCGCACTGCCGGCGGAAACAAGAGGGCACATCAGGCGAGATGTTTTTGCCGTTCTGAAGTATGATTAACCTATCGCAACAGATGCGGTTGGGGCTTCGGCTCACGCCGCAACAAGTCCAATATCTTAAGCTGCTGCAGCTTCCGACTCTTGCTCTGGAACAGCGAATTAAGACAGAGCTCGAGCTGAACCCTCTGCTCGAGGTCACTGACGAGATGGAGCCAAGCCTCGAACAGGAAGCACCCGAAGAAGCGGAAGAGGAGACCGCAGAAGAAGGAAAGGATAACGGGCAGTCGGACGATTCGTACTCCCTCCAGGATTATCTCAACGACGACCTTGCTGGATACAAAAGCCCTGAATCGTACCGCTTCCAGGATACGGATGAGGAGTATGAGCGACCCCTTGCGTCGACGACCCCGATGTCCGAGCGCCTGCTGAGCCAGTTCCGCCTGCGAAGCGAAGATGATACGGACTTCCTCATCGCCGAGGAGATCATCGGAAATGTTGACGAGGATGGATATCTCCGGCGAGAGCTTTCACTCATAGTTCAAGATCTGAATCTCAGTTTCAGCCTTGATATCCCTCTCGCCCGGGCTGAACAGGTTTTGAAGAGGATCCAGCAGCTTGAACCGCCAGGCATAGCGGCACGGAACCTGCAGGAATGCTTGATCGCTCAACTCAAAGCGGGAAAATACGAGCCCCTATTGAAGGAACTTGCCCTCAAGATTCTGGAAATTCACTTCGACGACCTCAAGCTGAAGCGATTCGACAGCCTTGCGAGCAGTCTCCATATTGGAATGGAGACTCTGAAAGAGGTCATCGAGCTCATTCAGCGTCTCAACCCGAAACCGGGTGAAGGGGAGTTCTCAGCGCAGGAAAACTACGTCACGCCCGACTTCATCGTCGAAAACGACAACGGTGACTTCATTATTACGCTGAACGACCGCAATCTCCCCACTCTCCGGCTCAATAAAGCCTATCGCGATATGGTCGCCCCGAAGGGAAAGAAAGCATCGAAGGAAGCCAAGGATTTCATCAAGCAGAAGTTCGAAGCCGCCAAGTGGTTCATCGCGTCCATCCACCAGCGTCGCGAAACGCTTCTGAAAGTGATGCGCGCGATCGTTGAGCGCCAGCGCCAGTGGTTTGAAGAAGGAGAAGTGCTCAAACCGATGATCTACAAGAACATTGCGGAAGTCGTTGGTGTTGACATCTCCACCATCAGTCGCGTTGTGAACAGCAAGTACGTCCAGACCGAGTTCGGCGTTTTTTCCCTCAAGAATTTCTTCACCTCCGGTCTCGAAACGGACTCAGGTGAAGATGTCTCCAACCGGATGATCAAACAGCGGATCAAAGAAATTATCGCGACCGAAGATCCGAAGAAGCCCCTCAATGATGACAAGATCGCGGCGATGGTCGGTGCCGAGGGGGTAAGAATCGCACGTCGCACCGTCGCGAAATACCGCGAGCAACTCGGCGTCCCGATCGCCCGGCTTCGCAAAAAAATCTAGTCAACCACCACGTCCTGCGGAGACTCTTATGAGCCTTGAGAAAGTGCATGCCACGACAATTATCGGTGTTCGCCGCAATGGCAAAGTCGCACTGGGAGGCGATGGGCAGGTGACCATCGGCACCACCATCATGAAGCAGCAGGCGAACAAGATCCGAAAACTGCATAACAACACTGTGCTTGTGGGTTTCGCCGGCGCTGCAGCGGACGCCTTCAGCCTCCTCGACCGGTTTGAGGAGAAACTGGAGCAATATCAGGGTCAGCTCGCCCGCGCAGCCGTCGAGCTCGCCAAGCTCTGGAGAACCGACAAATACCTGCGCCAGTTGGAAGCCCTCCTCGCTGCCCTCGACCGGGAACACTCGCTGGTCATCTCGGGTACCGGCGAGGTGGTTGAGCCGGACGGGCGCGTCAGCCTGGGGTCGGCCTCCTCTGG
>CAZTKU010000032.1:0-8121 GCA_964614245.1 uncultured Ignavibacteriaceae bacterium | reverse complement strand
GGATCGTCGCAATCGGATCAGGCGGAATGTACGCTTTGGCTGCCGCCAGAATGCTCGTGAAGCACACACAGCTCAGTTCGAAGGAAATCGTTTACGAATCGCTGCAAACGGCGTCAAACATCTGCATCTACACCAACAGCAATATCACGATCGAAGAGCTGTAGGATGTTGGCAATCTCAAAGAGACAAAAAACTGACTCGACTCGGGAACTCACGCCGCGCCAAATCGTGAGAGAGCTGGACAAGTACATCATCGGCCAGCAGAATGCCAAGAAGTCGGTTGCCATCGCCCTCCGCAATCGGTGGCGGCGTCTGCAAGTGCCGGAGAACTTGCGCGAAGAGATCATGCCCAATAACATCATCCTCATTGGTCCAACGGGCGTGGGGAAGACTGAGATCGCCCGGCGGCTGGCAAAGCTCGCGAACGCGCCATTTCTCAAGATCGAAGCATCGAAGTTTACCGAAGTGGGGTATGTGGGGCGGGACGTGGAATCCATGATCCGTGATCTCACCGAGATCGCCGTGAATATGGTGAAGGCTGAGAAGACCGCCGAGGTTCAGCAAAAGGCTGGAGAGCTTGCCGAGGAACGAATCCTCGACGTGCTCGTCCCACCTCTTCGACGCCACCGCTCACCGGATGCGCCTGAGGCCCTCGCCCAACAGGAAGAGGAGAACGAGAGAACCCGAGAACGCTTCAGGGAAAAGCTGAGAGCAGGTCAACTGGATGAGCGGACAATAGAGGTCGACGTTGCCACGCCCCAGATGCCGCTGATGCAGGTGATGGGCCCCGTCAGCCTCGAAGAGATGGGGATCAATGTGCAGGATATGCTCGGGAACCTGTTCCCGAAGAAAAATAAGCAGCGCAGGTTGTCGGTAGCCGAGGCAAAGGTTTTCCTGAGCCAGGAAGAGGCCCAGAAACTGATCGATATGGAGAAGGTCACGAAGGAAGCCCTGCAGCGCCTGGAGAACTCTGGTATCGTCTTCATCGATGAGATTGACAAAATCGCCAGCAGCCGCGGGCAGACGGTCGGGCCGGATGTCTCTCGTGAAGGGGTCCAGCGAGACTTGCTGCCCATCGTCGAGGGTTCGAGCGTCCTCACCAAGTATGGGATGGTGAAGACCGATCACATCCTTTTCATCGCTTCTGGTGCATTTCACATAGCGAAACCTTCAGATCTCATCCCTGAGATGCAGGGACGCTTCCCGATCCGGGTCGAGCTCCAGAGACTGACCGAAGATGACTTCGTGAAGATTCTGACTCTCCCGAAGAACGCCCTGCTCAAGCAGTATGCGGCTCTCTTACAAACCGAAGGCATCACGCTCGACTTCGATGATGAAGCCGTGCGGGAGATTGCCCGGGTCGCTTTCGAGGTCAATCAGCAGGTGGAAAACATCGGGGCGAGACGACTGCACACCATCCTCACCACGCTCCTCGAAGAGCTGCTCTACGAAGCCCCCGATGCTGTGCCGACGAGCGCGGTTCGAGTGACGAAGGAGCTTGTGACACAAAAGCTCACCTCAATTGTGAAGAACAGAGATCTCAGCAGGTATATTCTGTAGATGCTGGGAAGGGAGAATGACGAACTCGAAGCCGAAGGAATTCGAGCTCTTCGGACCTCGCCGCCGACCGTGGCCGCAGGTTTGATTCATAATCGTCCGAGGTCAAGTGAACCTCAGACGTTATGGTCAGTGGAACTTTTCGCCCTTTGGCGGCGGGTGGAATCCGAATATCTGACTATCCGGCTGATCCCCCGCGATCTTAATCTCGCCAAATTTCTTTTCGAACTTGTCGATGTTGTCTTTCAGCGCGTTCAACAGCATTTTTGTGTGCTGAGGAGTCATCACGATGCGCGCGTGAACCTTGGCCTTTGGCACTCCCGGCAGCACGCGCGTGAAATCGATCACGAACTCCGCCGGCGAATGCGTGATGATCGCGAGGTTCGAGTAAATCCCCTCCCCTTCCTTCTCCCCTAGTTCAATGTTGATCTGCTGTGGCGGTACCTGATCGTTCATAAGTCTCCTTCCCGAGAGCGGGCTGAAAGAAATGCCCATCAGCGAAACGCGGTCTCTCGCCGATGGGCATCACGACGGAATCTTCAGCGCAATTCGTTAGTTGCCTTTGCGAATCTTGTCTGCCTGTTCGAAGGCCTTCATCGCCTTTTCCTGTTGGCCAAGGCGTGCGTAGATTTGGCCAAGCGATTCCCAGACAGTCGGATCGTCTTTCTTGCACTCAGTGACTTTCTCCATGTACGGGAGCGCAGCCTCGAATTTCGGCTTGTACTCCTCTGTGTCCAGCTCTTTCTCCCTCGCAATGTTTATGATTTCGACTCCCCAGTTGTAGTACGTCGCAGCAAGTTCGAGCAGGGCTTCACAATCGTTCGGATCGATACGAAGCGCCTCCTTGAATTCCGCGATCGCTTGATCATACTTGCTCACCGTTCGATACAGAACGCCCAGGACATAGTGGTTGACCTTGCTCCCCGGCTCAGCGGCGACTGCCTTCTCGAACTCTTTGATCGCCGGCTCGATGCGATTCGATTCGACATACGCTTTCAGAAGCGCCTGGAGGGTTTCGTTATCCTTTGGGTCCGCTGCGCGTGCAATTTCCAGCGCTTCCACGGCTTTCGCATATTCACCTTGGGCCAATTGATACTCGGTAGAGTCAATTGATGGCCTAAAGGGCGGCTGGCCCGCCTTCCTTTCCATTACCTTATCACCATCCATGGAAAAAGTCATGTTGTACGTATTGTATGTCCACTCTTCCTTCTTCGTCCCCTTCGGCCCCTTCGTGATATTGTCAGGAGCACCCAGTAATCGCATGACCTCGTTCTTGTTCGAGTTTCTCTTCACCTCTTCCAGGTTTTTCAGAATCTTGAGGTTCCCAGCGTTGGCTGTTTCGAACTTGCTTTTATGGTCGTCGCCCCTCATGTTATGAATCCTGCCAACGCGCTTTATCGACTCGTTGTCCTTGCCAAAATCCCACGCCTTTCTGAAAGCGCTCATCGCGTTGTCATAATCGCCCTTATTATTGTAGGCGTAGCCCAAATATCGATATGTCAGCGACGTGTCCGGCCAAGCCGTCGCTGCTTTGTGGAAGGAGGCGATCGACTTCTCGTAGTATTGTGCAGAATCGCTGCTGGCACGTTCCAAATAGTTGACGCCCGCGTTCAAGTTCTGCCCCCAGTGATTATAACGGATAGCCCGCATCTCAGAGGCGTGTTTGTCGGAGAGTTTCAAGGCCGTGTTGAAAGCCGTATTCATCCCGTCATAGTCCCCTTCGTCGGCCTTGAGTCCGCCCAAGAAGAACCATGCCTCTTCGTTGGCTGGGTTCTTTTGCACTTCGATCTCAAGCAGGCGAATGGCCTCTTTGTAGTTCTTCTGTTGAATGTGTACCTTTGCGCCGGTGAATTCTGGTGAGCCACACTGAAATCCCTGAAACAGGAACGAAGCGAGAGCAAGGCTCAGGAGTGTTGTTATGAAATGCTGTTTCATCGAGCTGCCTTTCTGCGCAGATGGTTGATAGGAATGGATCAACAAAATTGGCTGAAAAATGTACCAAAACTCGCGCTGAGAAGCAAGACTTGTGGATTGAACTTTTACGATGAAGAGGCTATCATTCGACAATGTGAACACGGATGAAATCGGAATCGAGTCGTTCGAGGTGCATGCTCGAATGTGGGAATGGGTGTCTGCTGCGTTCTTTGACTTTCGGGGCTTTTTTTGATACGTTGGATTCGTCTTCGAGAATTGCACCCATCTCGAAGGCGATTGGATTTGGAAAGCAGGAATCGTCCGTTCGGAACAAGGCGATTATCATCCCCAACAGTTCAGACCAAGAGTAAGAACATAAAGAAGGAGCGTTTTCGACAATGGGTCAATATGACAGACTTACACCTCCGACGGATGGAGAAAAGATCGCCTTCATAAACGGTACTCTCACAGTTCCAAATCATCCGATCATCCCATTCATCGAGGGAGATGGAACCGGTCCGGATATCTGGCGAGCATCCCAGCGAGTCTTTGAATCCGCCGTGCAGAAAGCATACGGTGGGAAAAGAAAAATCGCGTGGTTTGAAGTGTACGCTGGCGAAAAGGCAAACACAGTCTATGGCCCCAACACGTGGCTGCCTGATGATACGCTTGCTGCGATCAGAGATCACGTGGTCGCCATTAAGGGACCCCTTACCACGCCGGTCGGCGGAGGATTTCGTTCCATCAATGTCAGCCTTCGGCAGATGCTCGACCTCTACGTTTGTTTACGCCCCGTCCGGTATTTTCAAGGCGTTCCGTCACCCGTCAAACAACCTGAGCTAGTGGACATGGTCGTGTTCCGGGAGAACACGGAAGACATCTATGCCGGCATCGAGTGGAAAGCAGGGACATCCGAAGCCAAGAAAGTCGTGGAATGGCTCCAGACGGAAATGGGCGTCAAGAAAATACGGTTTCCGCAGACCTCGAGCATCGGGATCAAGCCAGTCTCCGAGGAAGGCTCGAAGCGGCTCGTACGAGCGGCGATCCGGTATGCGATCGAGAACCGCCGGAAGTCCGTTACCCTCGTCCACAAAGGGAACATTATGAAATTCACGGAAGGAGGCTTCCGCGAATGGGGTTATGAGCTGGCCCAAAAGGAGTTTGGTGGTCAGCCGCTCGACGGCGGACCGTGGATGAAACTCCCCAACGGTATCGTCATCAAAGACGTTATCGCCGATGCATTCCTTCAGCAGATCCTCACCCGTCCGGCAGAGTACGATGTCATTGCGACACTGAATTTGAACGGTGACTACATATCCGACGCCCTTGCTGCACAAGTCGGCGGAATCGGCATCGCACCGGGCGGGAACGTCAACTTCGACAACGGTTTCGCGGTGTTCGAAGCAACTCACGGGACGGCGCCCAAGTATGCGAATCAGGATAAGGTCAATCCGGGCTCTCTTATCCTTTCCGGTGAGATGATGCTCCGCTACATGAAATGGAAAGAGGCTGCGGACCTCATCATCAAAGGCCTTGATAAAACGATCCAATCGAAGGTCGTGACGTACGACTTCGCTCGTTTGACTGGAGGAGCAAGGGAGGTGAAGTGCTCTGAGTTTGCTGATGCGATCATCAAGAACATGTAGAGCCTTCTCAGAGGCGACGTGAGCTCATCTGGCAGAGAGCTCAGATAAACTGGAAACCGGGGCATCTCACGCATGTGGGATGCCCTTCTTGTTGGCGTGTCATGAGTCGGTCCTGGGACGATTTGCCGCCGATCCGTCCTCGCGGTCGGACCCCTTCCTTGAAAGAGAGCCCATTTTTCAGTATTATTGATGAAAGTCTCTGGAGGAATCAAGCTTCTGCGCGGGAGGGGAGTATGAACGCCAAACCCGTTGAGGAACGTGAAGTCGGAGTAGAAGTTCTCACCAAAGAGCCGGCCAAGGTGATTCTCTTCAACGATGAAGTTCACACGTTTGATGAGGTCATCGATCAACTGATCAAGGCGCTTCGGTGTGACACCGCGAAGGCAGAAGGGCTAACGTGGGAAGTGCATAACACCGGGAAAGCGGCGGTGTTCGAAGGACCGATGGATGACTGCATCCAGGTGTCCGGCGTTCTGGAAGAGATCGCGTTGCATACGCAGATCGAGGTTTGATAGAGGAAAATCATGGCGATGCGAGCCAAGGAAGGACAAATCCTAAACGACGCACGCGGAAGGAAAACCCACGTCGTTCTCCCATTCAGGAAGCATGAAGAGATTCTTAGATGCCTTGAAGATGCTGACGATGTAAGAGCCATGAGGCAAGTTGAGCACGAAAAAGGCATTTCCTGGAAGGCTGCAAAAAGCAAGCTCCGAAAGAAAGCTTAGCGATGACGTCGAGCGAAGTGCGATCTAGCTTCCTGGAGTTCTTCGAGCGGCGCGGACACGCGATCGTTCCCAGCGCTCCCGTGGTCCCGTACGATGACCCCACCCTCCTCTTTGCCAACGCAGGCATGAATCAATTCAAGGACGTGTTCCTCGGATCAGGAAGACGGCCCTACACCCGCGTGGCGGACACACAGAAATGCATACGCGTCAGCGGGAAACATAATGACCTCGAGGAGGTTGGCCGGGATACGTACCACCACACCTTTTTCGAGATGCTCGGCAACTGGTCCTTCGGCGACTACTACAAGAAGGAAGCGATCGAATGGGCGTGGCAACTTCTTACGGGCGTGTGGGGTCTTCCGAAGAATAGATTGTGGGCTACAGTGTACAAGGACGATGACGAGGCCGAGCAGCTGTGGAAAACAGTGACAGACATCGATAACTCTCACGTTCTGCGATTCGGCGAGAAGGACAATTTCTGGGAGATGGGAGAGACTGGTCCGTGCGGTCCTTGCTCCGAAATCCATATCGATCGCACTCCCGGGGGGAACGCGCCGTCTTCGATGGTGAACGCCGGTTTACCCGAGGTGATGGAGATCTGGAACCTCGTTTTCATCCAATACAATCGTGATTCCGACGGCACGCTCACGCCGTTACCCGCCAAGCACGTTGACACCGGGATGGGATTTGAGCGCATGTGCGCTGTGCTTCAGAAGAAAGAATCCAACTACGACACGGATGTCTTCACCCCTCTCATTGAGCGCATCAGCGCCGGCACGGGAAAATCGTACGACGGCCGAATGACAGGTATTGAGAAACGCCAACTGGACATCGATACGGCGATGCGGGTGATCGCGGACCACATCCGCGCTCTCACGTTTGCGATCGGTGATGGAGCGATCCCCTCCAACGAGGGACGCGGTTACGTCCTGCGCCGGCTCTTGCGACGTGCATCGCGGTTTGGGCGTAACCTCGACGTGCACGAGCCATTTGTCTACACACTTGTCCCAATGCTTGTGGAGACTATGGGGAGCGTGTTTCCAGAGATCCGGGAAAAACAGGAACACATCCAGAGGATCATCAAAGGCGAGGAAGAGAGCTTCAACGCGACGCTGGACCGCGGACTCGAACGGTTCGAGCAGGTCGTGCAGCAGATCGGTCATTCCAAAACCTTCCCCGGCGAGGATGCTTTCAGACTGTACGACACGTACGGCTTTCCGCTCGATCTCACGGAGCTGATGGCGGCGGAACGCGGTCTCAAAGTCGATATCGGTATGTTTACCGAATTGATGGAGGAACAAAGGCAACGATCCCGATCCGCCGATGTACCTGTTCAAGTCGGGGCACACCCCTCATTCGGAGTCGAACCGGAAGTCGTGAGGGGAAAGAATTCCGCTCGCGCGCTCGATACAACAGAATTGGAGAAGAAGTTCCAGTTTGTTGGATACGATAAGCTTGAGTCACAAGGCATCGTGCTTTCTGCAAAAGGCAATCTTGTTGTGCTCGACCTCACTCCTTTCTATGGAGAGGCCGGTGGACAGGTCGGAGATCAGGGGGAGCTCAGAATTGACAATAAGAGAATGAGGGTGTTGGACACGCAGAAAAGCGGAAACGTCAATGTCCACATTCTTGAGACGCCTCTCGAGCTCGAAGCCGGGCTCGCGGTAGATGCGAAGGTCAACGCCGAGCGACGCTACGCTATTATGCGAAATCATACGGCGACGCATCTGGTGCACGCGGCGTTGAGGCAAATCCTCGGAATGCATGTTCATCAAGCAGGCTCTCTCGTTGCGCCTGACTACCTCCGATTTGACTTCGCACACTTTGCAAAGGTCGGTGATGCCGAGTTGTCGGACATTGAATCACTTGTCAACGAAAAGATCAAAGAAGACATCAAGCTCAGCCACTACCGCAACATTCCGTTTGAACGAGCCAAGAAAATGGGTGCGTTGATGTTCTTTGGCGACAAGTATGGGGACCGGGTGAACGTTGTTGAATTCAGTGAGTTTAGCAGAGAGTTTTGCGGTGGAACCCACGTCGAATCGACCGCAGAGATCGGGTATTTCAAGTTCCGATCCGAGGGAAGTGTCGCCAGCGGCATCCGGCGCATCGAGGCGGTGACGGCCAAACACGCACTTGAACTTCTTCGGCTCCAAGATCGAAATGCGACGGAACGAATTGAATACGCCGAGGGACAGCTTCAAGAAACAACGGCGATCCAGCTCCAACTTGGCGACCAAGCCGCGGGGGACGCACTCACCTTCGTGCGGAAGAAACTT
>CAZTKU010000031.1:0-20861 GCA_964614245.1 uncultured Ignavibacteriaceae bacterium | reverse complement strand
AAGAAGAGAAGAACAAGGTTATTCTCTATGTCGACGCCCCCTGGCGGACGAGAGACGGAATCAGCTACAGAGGCTGGCATTATTATGGATATGACGTGACGTACGATTTCGAGCTGAAAGTGCCCCGTAAAACCAGCCTCTATCTCAAGACCGTCAACCACGGAAAGGTGATCGTGAAGGACATGGAGGGAGAGTTCGAAGTGAAGAATGTGAACGACGGCATTGAGATGAGCGGGATCAAAGGCCCTGTCAAGGCCGGGACGGTCAATGGGCGCGTGAAAGTGGGGTTCGCCAAGAATCCAGAATCGGAATGCTCCTTTAGGACGGTGAACGGCAAGGTGGAGGTGTCGCTGCAGGAAGGGCTCAATGCCGATCTGAAGCTCAAGACGTTCAACGGGCAGGTGTACACCGACTTCGACGTTACAGACCTGCCTCGGAAAATCGCGACGGTCGAAGAGCAAAAAGGGCGACGGAAAATCTACCGGCGCGGAGGATTCTTCTCTGTCCGCGTGGGAAAAGGAGGCCCTGAGTTCACGTTTGATACGCTCAATGGCAACATCTACATTTTGAAACAGGACTGATCGATTCACTAACAGAGGAGAAGATACCATGAAGATGACGCGAGTGGCATATGCAGTCGTTGTCCTCACCGTGAGTTCCATAGCTTTGGCATTGGCTCAAGAGCCGGCGGTTGACCGTATCAATGTTCCGCTTTCTGACCCGAGCCGACCGGTAGTGCTCAAAGTCGGCTTGATCAGCGGAAGCATCACCGTCAAAGGAGCTTCAGTGAAAGAGGTGGTTGTTGAGGCGCGCATGCGGCTCCAGGAGTTGGAACCTGAGGAAAGGTCCGAAAAACCACGTGGTTTGAAGCTCATACCGAACACGAGCACGGGCTTGTCTGTGGAAGAAGATGAGAATGTCGTATCCGTCAGCACGGGGATGCGGGGAGGATCGCGCACGGTTGATCTGACGCTCCACGTGCCAAACAACTGCTCGATGAATCTGAGCACGGTCAACGATGGCGACATTGAAGTGGAGAACGTCAATGGCGATTTGGAGATCAATAACACTAACGGCCACGTCACGCTCACGAGTATCTCGGGCTCGGCTGTAGTCCATGCTCTCAACGAGGACATCGTGGCGACGTTCGTCAAGGTCAATCCCCAGAAGACAATGTCCTTCAGTTCGCTCAACGGCAAGATCGATGTCATGCTGCCGTCGGACACGAAAGCGACGCTCTTTATGAAATCCGACATGGGCGAAATCTACAGCGATTTTGACATGAAGCTGG
Organism: uncultured Ignavibacteriaceae bacterium; assembly: GCA_964614245.1. Classification (GTDB taxonomy): domain Bacteria; phylum Bacteroidota; class Ignavibacteria; order UBA10030; family UBA10030; genus VGWB01. The sequence goes on along the minus strand of CAZTKU010000031.1, from coordinate 19,570 downwards.
AGACGGCGAGCGCCAAGGTCGAGGAAAACATCAAGGCGAAGAAGGGGAAGTATCGGGTTTCGTTAGAGAAGGTGATGCGGGGTGCGATTAATGGGGGAGGAATGGAGATTCAGCTGAACAATTTCAACGGCGACATCTATATCCGAAAAGGAAGATAGAAACAGGACCTTCCGAAAGTTCACAGCCAAACCCCCGAAGTCTGGCAAGAATCACCTTAGGACCTCGGGGGTTTCACTTTGCTTTCGGAAGGTTCACTGGTCAACGAAGCAGCTATCCCACACTCCCTACTTCTTCTGCACCCGGTAATTGTCGAACTGAATCGACTTCTTCGCCTTCCTGCTATCCGAACTGTCTTTCAAGATGCTCTGGTATGATTGCAGCCTGGCCCGTTGCTCCTGAAGAACGGCTCCGGCCGCTCCCCCAATGGAAACAGCGCGCGATGACACAATGGACGCCTCCGCAGCTTTCAACTCGGATGCGGCTGCCTCATGCCGACCCTCGTCGAGCGCTTTCATTGCCTGCTCGACTCTTCGCGTTGAGATCGCAACATCGGCCTTTGCCTGCGTTTCCAAATCGCGATTCTTGTCCACCTCCGCCAGCAGTCGGGTGTAACGAACGGTGGCGCTGAAGGACGGCCAGGATTCGAACCAGCCGCGCTTCCCATCATGTTTTAACACGCCCTTGGCAACAGTGAGTGTCCCGCTCCCTTCCGGGATCTCCAGCTCCACCGTGAACTCTCTCCGCTCACCGGAGTAAAGATCGCCGACGGGGATGGCGTACTCGTTCCCGTCAATTCCGTGCTCGCAGCCAATCGCATCGACTAAACGCACGCCTCGACCCAGCGCCAGCTCGATGCGCGCGTTCTGCGCAAGGACACTCGAGAGGGTATTGAGCTCACGGCGGAAGATGGAGGCGAGGCTATGCGGGCTCTCGATGAAATAGTAGTTTCCGCCGCCGCTTTCGGCAAGTCCCACCATCAGGTTTTCATTGTAGTCGAGCCCCACGCCCATCATCGTGAGCGAGATCGATTTCGCCCGGTAGCGACGGGCGATACGCTCAAGCTGGCTTCGGTCTGTGATCCCTCGATTCGCCAGGCCGTCGGACATCAGAATAACTCGGTTCACATACTCCTTGTCGAGATTCTCCTCAACCTGCCGCAGGCCTTCAACCATCCCGCCACCCAGGTTCGTGGCCCCTCGTGGGTAAACCTCATCGACCAAATGCCTCAATTCCCGCTTGTCCCGGACGCGTTGAGCGTGTCGCAGAACCTCGATCACATCGTCGTAAATGACAAGTGAGAGAATGTCCTCCGGCTGCAGTTGATCGATCAGCGTGTAGAGGGCCCGCTTGGCGTACTCGATTTTCCCTTCGTCGGCCATCGAACCGCTGCGGTCGAGGACGACGGCGAGGTTCATCGGCCGGCGCCGCGGGGACTCGATGGTCGGCGCTGAGATCGAGATCTGCAGATACACCGTCCCACCGTTGTGCGAAATGTACGGGCAATTCAATCGACCGTCGATGGTGATGCCTTTACCGTGGTCGTTTGCCGTGGCAATCGAGACTCCCGCTAGCAGTGCGACCACCAATGTCATTGCGGATTTCATGCAGTTACCCTCCTTTTCTGTTTGCACATCCCGATTTCCCTTCCTTATTCAAGGAGGGGACAAAGGGGAGGTCGAGTTTTGGCCGAGCGAAACGGCACCTGCCCGGTCATCTACCACGTATACCTGATCGTATAGGTCACTGCCTTCTCTCCGCCCTTGCTGATTTTCACCGGGAACCGCAGCGTCGTTTGATCCACCTTCGTCCAATCCGTGTTGCTCTTCACGATATCCCATTGGCTCCACCGCCACGGATGCTCATAAACCTGGATCTCGACCGTCTCGTCTTTGTGGTTCCGGACCTTGATCTCAATCGTTTCCTCTACCACGTGGCCGGCTGCGTACGACTTGAAATCCTTCTGGGCGCGCTCACCGACGATGTCGAACGCGTTCCCGAGGTACAGCTTCACCTCTTCATCCTTTGGCGTGTGGTCGATCTGGTCCTCCCCGATGAACTGCTCTTTCCCATCATCATCGCGCTTATAGACACGCACTTTGCCTTTCGGGAGGGGAATGCCGAGGCCCGAGGCATCGTCATTCTTGAAGGTCACATACACGCCGACTTTTGTGTTGGACTGCTGGCCGAAACTTCCCTGCGAGCGGTACGAGTAGTTGCGATACCAGTACCGCCATTGGTCTGCCAGGCCGTCATAGATGAACATCTTCTTTGCCGCTGCATTGTTTGCCGAGATCAGCTCGATCTGTTTTGTCTCGTTGTTATTCAGATCGGTGTGGCGTTGAAGTGAATACAGCTTGTACTCGAAGAGATCCGTTTGCTTGAACTGCGGTGCGGAAGCATCAGCGACAGCCTGGCTCTTTGCCAATCGAGCTTCATACTCAAACGCTTCCTTGACAACGTTCACGTCGCCAGCCACCAACTTGAGCCCGGCATTCTTGAAGCTCGTGCCGGAATTGTTCGTCAATGTGACCCAGCCGGTCACGTCGATTCTTGAATCGTCCTTATTCAGGAGTGCTACATAGTTGCAGTTCCACGAAAGCAGTCCGGCAAGATAACTGATCTCGGTTCCGTGCTGCCCCGCGCGGTCGTTATTCACAAGCCATTCAAGCTGAGGCTTGAGGATAAGCCCCTCCGGCAAGCTTGGCAGAATAAGCCGGCCGACTGGGTTGATCTCGATCTTTCCATCGATCTCCGCTATCATTCCCCCCGTTGAGTAATAGTTCGGCACCGGCGAGCCGTGCTGCGGCTGCAGGTAATAGCCGGTGGCGATCAGCTTCCCCCGGACGGTGAATTCTTTTTCCGTTGAGGGATCGATGCGCACGAATTCCACCTCTTTCCCGACGTACTTCTCCAGCAGTTTCGCCTGGTGGACGAGATCATACTGGTAGTTCTGCTCCAGAACGCGAACAGCAGCGGGATCCAGCAGGCTGATGAAGTGTAGAGACGTTCCATCAATCGTGGCAGGAATGTCCGGCAACACGACCCGGCTCATACCCTTCACGAGCCTGATAATTCTCTCCTCCCGGATAAGGGAGAGATTTTGATTGTAGATGGTGAGATCCACGGCAGTCCGGTCTCCCGCGACGGATTGCTGATTCCCCTGTGCATAAGCGACCGTCCTTACGCCCACGAGCGCCAAAAGACCGGCGATAAGAGTGAGATATCTATGCATGGCAGCCCCCTTTGTGTTGTTTAATGAGTTGGTTATTTGTAATTTTCTTGCGGTTGAGCATTCACCTTCTGCCTGTTCATGTCATTAACTGATGAAAGGTAAATGAAGTCGTCCCTCTTGTTCTTGCACACAGACGCCCGGATTCTCGATCTCATCCGAAAAGGGGACGAAGAGGCACTGGTGATGCTCTACAACGACAACTATAGGCCGATCCTGGCGTATGTCACTCGCAACCACGGCACAGAGGATGATGCGGAGGATTTGCTGCAGGAATCGCTCGTTGTGCTGTGGCAGCGCGTACGGTCGGGCCAGTTTGAGTACGCGGCGAAGCTGAGCACGTTCGTTTATGGAACCGTGAAGAACATGTGGTCACGCCGGGTTGCGAAAATGAGGAAGGAAATACCGACCGAGATAGATCCTGATGAGCACTCAGATGGAGCGCTCTCCGCACTTGACGATCTGATCGAGACCGAACAGGCAAAAATGGTCAGGGGCGCGCTCGAAAAAATCGGCGAGCAGTGCAAGAAACTCCTGATGCTGTTTTATTGGGAAGAATTGTCGATGGAAGAGATCGCCGCGCGGATGGGCTTTGCGAATGCGGCGACAGCGAAAGCCAAGAAATACCAGTGCAAGAAGGCGCTAGAGAAGGTGTTGAAGGGAGTGATGGGGTAGGGGAGTACTGGAGTAGTGGAGTGATGGAGCAACGGAAGAGCGAAGAAGATGGGTGGACGAAATGAACGTCGGAATCCTGACTTCAAACTCTGAACCCAGAACTCCGAACTGTAAACTGGAAACTTTAGACTTGAAACTTTGAACTTGGACTCATCCTTGCCATGTCTGAGTTGAACAACATCCATTGGACCGACGACGAAGACTTGCTCGAACGCTTCGTTTTGAACCGGCTGGAGGCTGATGAGCGCAAAAAGCTTGAGGCGCATCTGCGCGAATGTCCGCAGTGTCGCCAAACGGCTCAGGCCGAGCAGCAGGTGGTTGCAGGCATCCGGTGGGCGGGGCGAGACGCTCTGAAGGCAAGGTTGAAGGAGCGCGTTGGCGTTCAACCTCTTCGTCGCGTCAACTGGTATCAGGTAGCCGGGGTCGCGGCGACGATCGTGCTTCTCGTTACGATCGGGCTTTACAATCGCTGGTTTTCTAAGGGTGAGATGAAGGAGCCTGTCGTGACCGAGCAGTGGGAGGGAGAACATCGGGCCCCCGTGCAGGAACTCAAGCGTGCCGAGAAGGATGAATTTGAAGCAACAAAGCCTAAGACGAAAGAGCTGAGTGTAACCAGCGAGTCCGTCCCTGCAACGACCGGTGCGAAGCCGACCTCACGCGAAGAAACTCGAAGGGATGCTGCCGTAGACTTGAGCAAAGTGCCCGTCGAGATTGAAAAACCTAAGGGTAAAAAGGTTCAAGCCGAAGCGCTTCAGGTCGCCGCAGCCGCTCCCGCCAAGAAAGAGGTTGCCGCGCTCGGCGAGACTGCCGGCGGGATGAATGCAATCTGGATTGAAGGGACTCTTTTGCCGGAAGGGTTCGAGGATCGCACTGCTCCTCAGACCCTTGCCCGCCGAGAGTCTAAACGATTAGAGCAACTCCAAACCCGCAAAACGGATGAGAAGATCTCGAAAGATGAGCGACAGCAGATGGCCACGGAAGGTGCGGAGCCTGAGAGGTTCGCTGTAACGCAACGCTCACTCTCAGCGCTCTCACAGTCCCAGCGCGCAAAGCAACAAGGGATCAATACTATTCAGACACTCGTTGAGCGTAAGGGAAGCGGACTGCAGATGACGTTGTACTTCGATCCGCCGTTCAAGGAATCAGTGCTACGGGAGGCGCGCGTCGAATCCGTCACCGAAGATTCGATCATCGTGAACATCGGACCTCAGCGGATAGGGTACAAGCTGCCGCCGGGTTGGAGCGAACAGGTGGTCAGGCAGTTGAAACAAAGGAAATAACTATCGAGAGAGTTATCACTCCTTGCTCGCGGTCGGTGGCTTGAGCGGTCAGACGACATTCTACTGGCGGGTGAGTGCATCAAGTTCGGCAGGGACGAGCGGATGGTCCACGGCGAGCTTCACCACGGAACAGGGGATGACAGCGGCAGGCGAGGTTGCTTCCAATGTGCCGTCGGAGTTTGAATTGAGCCAGAACTATCCGAACCCCTTCAATCCCTCGACGACGATCCAATTCTCGTTGTCGAAATCGAGCCATGTCAAGATTCTCATTTTCAGCACGCTCGGGCATCTCGTTCAGACTCTCGTTGACGAAGTCCTGCCCCCGGGGACTTACCAAAGGCAGTGGGTGGCGACCGGCATGATGAGCGGCATCTATTTCTACAGGATTCAGGCCGGTGGATTTGTCGAGACCAAGCGTCTCGTCCTCATCAAATAGATTCCGCTCTTTCCACTTCTCTCAAGAATCCAGCTCGACCAACTGGGCTGGATTTCCCATTTCTTGCCACGCCTGAGAAACCTGATTCTGGCAACCGGTTTCACGCTAGTTGTTCGAGGCTCCGCGACGCCTCGTAGGTCCAAATTTCTTCGAGAAGCGCCTTTCATCATTTCCCCAATTTGGAACAATTCAGGCGCAGTGGCGTCTAACAATCAAATGACGTCAAGAAAACCACCATAGCAATCCATTCAAAAACTCCAGGAGGTAAGACATGGACAAGCGATTTCTGGCCGCCTTCCTGTTGGCGTTGACTGCATTCGTCGGAGCTGCATATGCAGGGCCGTCTGATGAGACTCAACAGAAAGAAAAGGCGCAGAAGGGATGGCTGGGTGTACAAATCCAGGACATCACGCCGCAACTCAGGCGGTCTATGGATCTGAAAAGCCGGGATGGTGCACTTGTCAGTGAAGTTGTGGATGACAGCCCCGCCGATTCCGCGGGTCTCAAAGAGAAGGACATCATCCTCCAGTTCGACGGAAAAGACATTGGGGATACGGAGGATCTCCAGAAGGCTGTTGGCGCGACCAAGCCCGGAACGAAAGTAACGATCGTCGTTCTGCGGAAAGGGGAGAAGAAGACTCTTCAGGTGACGATCGGAAAATCCCCGCGCATGAGAGAGGCGTTCGTTGTTGCCCCGAGGGCACCCGGGCGCATCGCCGTCTTTGGAAGCAGGTTCCACGCTCAGGGACTCACGCTCTCCGAACTTAATGACCAACTGGCCCAGAGCTTTGATGTCCCAGAGGGAAAGGGTGTGCTGGTGTGGGAAGTGGAAAAGAACAGCGCGGCGGACAAGGCTGGATTGAAGGCCGGTGATGTGATTACACAGGTCGGCAAGAAGCGCGTCGACGAAATGCGCGATGTTTTTCGAGCCTTTGAAGCTTTCGATGAAGGCGAGAAAGTTGATGTGGAAGTTGTACGGAAAGGTGCTCGCAAGACCCTGACGATAGAAGTGGAGGAGAACGAAGATTCTCATGGGTTTGACATGTGGCTCGACGGACCCAGGCATCTGCCGAGATTTCGCGGATTCGAGTTCAACGACATGCCCGACGTGAGACTCGATCTGCCACACATCGAGTTGGATCACATCGGTCCGGATCTCGAAATTCTGAGATTGGAGATGGACCGCATGAAGGATCAGATACGCGATGAGACTGGCCGTCTCAAGCGAGAGCTGAGGCTCCGGATCAAGCCACACATTCAGATCAGAATGCGCGGCGAGGTCTAAGACCATCTCTTGTCACGATTTCCACTCAAATCCGGCCCCAGGTCAGCGGGGCCGGGTTTTGTGTGTTCCCCCAGATATCCCGTAATCACCCCTCGTAATCGCCCCATCCCCCTTGAATCGGTGACCGTCGGTGAGCGGACTCGGCTGATCTGAGGTCACGCCGTTCTTATCATTCCAAATCTTGCCAATCACGCAAAGTTGCCGTATTTTCAAGAGCGGAGAGACTTTCGAGATGGTTGTTCATTACTCCAAATATGGCCGGGTCTTTGACCTTCTGCCGGAAATCATTCTGATCGTCGATGAGGACCAGAAGATTGTCGATCACAATACGGCGGCGTGCACAGTGACGGGGTATAAGTCTAAAGATCTCATGAACAGCCCGCTCGAGCTTCTCCTTCCTCCAGAGCAACGCCGGGTGCTCTTAAGCATCCTGAAGACCAACTTCAACGACCAGTCTCTGGACACAAAAATCGTCCGCGCAGACAAAGCAATTCTCGATGTCCACATTGACTTGCGGAGACTCTACTCAGCCGAGCGGTTCTACTCTGTGCTGATCGTCAAAGATATCACGGATCAAAAGCAGCGAGAGCTCGACTATCTCCGGTTCTCAAATGTGATTCAGCATACTGTGAACCCAATCCAGATCACCGATGCCAGCGGGCGGATGGTCTATGTGAATCCGGCTTTTGAGAAGGCGAGTGGCTACACAAAAGAGGAACTGATCGGAAACAACCCGAGGATCCTCAGCAGCGGGAGTCACTCCAAAGAGTTCTGGAAATCCGTCTGGGAGTATATCATGACGCGCAAGGTTTGGGTGGGGGAGATCCTGAACAAGAGAAAAGATGGCAGCCCATTTCACACGGAGCTGGTGATCTCGCCGATCGTTGACAGGAGCGGGCACATCGTCGGTTTCCTCGGTGCCCACCGCGACATCACAGAACAGAAAATCCTCGAACAACAGTTGGTGCGGTCACAGAAAATGGAGAGCATCGGGACTCTCGCCGCGGGCATTGCGCACGAGGTGGGGAACCCGCTCACATCAATCTCTTCGCTTGTGCAGGTCATCCAGCGCACGACTGCCGACGAGTTTGCGAAAGACAAGCTCGAACTCATCAGGAACCAAATTAATCGAATTGCCCGCATCATTCGCGACCTCGTCGACTTCTCCCGACCCTCGGCCTATGTCGTCAAGCCGACCGATGTCAATAAGGTCGTGCGTGAGGCGTTGAACATCGTTCAGTACGGCAAGAAGGTGAAGGACATCGCTTTTTCGCTGGAACTTGCCGAGGAAATCCCCCCCCTCTCAGTGGTGCCCGACCAACTGGCACAGGTATTCATCAACATCTTGATGAACGCTGTCGATTCGCTCGATGGAAAACCGGGCTCCATCTGGATCCAGTCGCATCTCCGGAACGAGCACGTTGAAGTGATTGTCCGGGATTCGGGAAAGGGGATCCCCCCTGGCGATAGAGAGAAGATCTTCGAGCCGTTCTTCACGACGAAGGCAGTTGGACAAGGCACAGGCCTCGGGCTGTGGGTGAGCTACGGCATCGTGCAGAGCTTTCAAGGGGACATCCAGGTCGAGAGTGAGCTAGGGCAGGGGAGCATGTTCAAGATTCAGCTGCCGTTGAAAGGAGAATGACGAGATTCATGGCCGAACGCATCTTGGTTGTCGATGATGAACAGATTATCAGGGAATCTCTGAGCTTCGTGCTGAGGAAGGAAGGCTATCAGGTCGAGGAATCCGCAAACGGCAAGGAGGCACTCGCAAAACAGGAAAGTCGCCCCTTTGATGTGGTCATCACCGATATCGAGATGCCGGAGATGCGGGGCACAGAGTTGCTGGAGCACGTCACAAAACGAACGCCCGAGACGTTTGTCATCATGATTACAGCGTTCGGCTCCATTGAGACAGCCATTGCAGCCTTACGGAAGGGTGCGTATGACTATGTGCTCAAACCGATTGATTTTGACGACATCATGCATCGCATTCGGAAGCTCCTCAACCACCGGGCGCTCTCACTGGAGAATTCACTCCTGCGGCAGGAGATCAATCGAACCTATGATTTTGACCAGATTATCGGCCAAAGCCAAAGCATGAAAAACGTCTTCCAGATCATCAAGCGCGTTGCCTCGAGTGACGGGACGGTGCTCATTACCGGAAAAAGCGGCACGGGCAAAGAGCTGGTTGCGCGGGCAATTCATTACAATAGCAAGAGAAAGCCGAAGCGTTTCGTGGCGATAAACTGCGGCGCCATTGTGGAAACGCTCTTCGAGAGCGAACTGTTTGGGCACAAGAAGGGATCGTTCACAGGGGCTACGACGGACAAAGAGGGACTGTTCAAAGTGGCTGACGGCGGGACGGTCTTCCTCGACGAGGTGAGCGAAATCCCGTTCCACCTGCAGGTCAAACTGCTGCGTGCGATCGAGCAAACGGAAATCACTCCAGTCGGTTATACGGATCCCGTCAATACCGATGTGCGCATCATCGCTGCGACGAACCGAAATCTTCGGCAAGAAGTCGACACAGGCAAGTTTCGTGAAGACCTCTTCTACCGTCTCAACGTCGTGGAAATTGACCTTCCCTCGCTGAGCGAGAGGCGGGAGGACATTCCGCTGCTGTGCCAGCACTTTCTCGAGATCTACAAGAAGCATATGAGTCGAGCGATTCAAGGGTTCACGAACGAAGCGATGAGTGCGATGATGCAGTATCAATGGAAAGGGGAAGTGCGGGAACTCGAAAACGTGATCGAACGAGCCGTGATCTTCTGTGACAAGGACTTCATCGCGCTGGAGCATTTGCCAGAGTACTTCCGCCAGGTTGCAGCCCAGCATCCGTCGTTCTCGCCTGCAGGTCAGCAGACGCTGCGAGATGCCGTCAAGGCGTTCGAACGAACATACATTGAGCAGGTCTTGGCGCAACACGAAAGGAACAAGGAGGCGACAGCACAAGCTCTGGGCGTGAGCCTCTCATCGCTTTACCGGAAAATGGAGGAACTCGAAATACCGACTCGCTAGTGCGAGGCAGAGCAGCTCTGAGTTTCCGGGCGAACCACCAACAAAACCCACCGAATGCCCTCAACGAGTTGCCCTTTGGCAGCTAATTTTCGGGCACATTTGTCTTCTAAGTATTGAGAATTTCTATCTGCTGGCCTTCTCATAAATGAACAAAGGGCTTCAGCAGAGGTCTGCACACTTCTGATTCTGTGTCAAATCTGGCAGTTTTCAAGACCTCCCCCAACATATCCACTTGGCACGCTCCTTGCAGCCCCGACTGAGGAATTTCGTGGTTTTTCGAGCTTTGCCGCATTCATTCGTCAATCAATGAGGAGGACACAATGGAGCGAGTAAGATTCCAGTCAGCGCCTGATGGCTTGGTCGCTGGAAGCTTAAAAGAATCCGTTCGAACGTACGAGCGTGCATTGATCATTGATGCGCTCAAAGTGAATGGAAACGACAAACGAAAAGTGGCTAGGTTGCTCGGAATAAGCCTCTCGTCCCTCTATCGCAAACTTCGCGAGCTGTCGATTGAAGGTTTTGATGATAATGAGAAACACGAGATGGAAAAAGAAGAGACCGAGCTCAGCACAACGATGAGTTAGTGTCGATGTCAGTTGTTGGTTTTGTGATGCGCCGTGGCTCGAGGGGAAGATGCAGGTGCATCGCGTTCAGTCTTTGGAAGGAGTGGTAACCATGAAGCCAGGATGGTGGATTGCTGGCCTTGTAGCCGCCATCGCCGTGGGGAGTGCGCTGTTGTATCTTCGTCGTTTTCGGGGGGATGACTCAGGAGCATTCCATTTCGTCGATGACGAGAACGCACTCAAGAATTTTGGAGCGTTTCCGCCTGAACTGCCCGAAGATGAGTTTGACGGAGTGAATTTCCTGTTCTAGGGGTGGTTCACCGCGTTGGGTTTGCGATCGTTCAGTTTTTCGACAGGCAAGCGCAACAGATTTTCACTCATACTTCACGAGGTGTGAGGCGTCACGGTATTTCCTTCGATGATCATCAGATTCAGACCCGCAACCCACAAGGCAAGCGGCAGTATGTTTGACCTGCCCACCGCGACAGGGTCTTGCCTCGTGGGTTTCTTTTTGAGCCTCCCGAAACCCGCATCTCCCCCAGCAAGACTCTGCAAGAACGGCAGTCGACCTTCCTAGAAGTCGCTTCGAGTTTATTCAAACTGACAATCCCATTTCTGCATTCCTCAATTGTAGGAACTGAGAACGGCTCATTCTGCAGTTCCCGCACAGATTAGGCGATTCCGTCGGCGTAGTGTCCGGTGTCGCTGAGAAATTCTTCGGCACAGTTATTGAAAAATTCTCAGCACTCCTTTGGTATGCGGGGGAGAAGTGTTGAATTTCCCAACGGCGGTGAATCATTCGTCTCCGCCCGGATTCTCGAACCAAAAGCCAATCTCATAGAAGAAAGGGCTAAACGATGAAGCGTTTGCTTTCAGTCTTTTCGGATTTCGTTCTTGTTGCCCTCTTGCTCGTGCCGTTGAGCGATGCTCTCTCTCAGGTTGTGAAGACCAAGCACGAATGGATGTCGCCCGGACGGCGAAGCAGCGGAGAGCCCAACTACACCGCGCCCGCTGGTCCGTATTATGTGTCTCCTGGTATTTCGACGGTCGGCAAAGGGATGAAAGCGTACCTCTCTGCGGACACGGTCGGCTCAGGAAAAAGTGTTGTAACATCATTCGCGTGGTCGTTCGCTGCAAAGCCGACAGGTTCAACAGCAGCTTTCGATAGCACCGATAAGAAGTTCACGAGTTTCACGGCTGATGCCGCGGGCCGGTATATTGTGCAAGTATCTGTCAATGGCGGTGCAAAGACCGCGCAGGATACAATTTGGGTCTCGACGTACAAGGGGACTTCCACTTCGACGGACTGTGCACCATGCCACAGGCTCAAGCCGAGCCTTGTGAAGTTCCCAGACTGGAAGACCTCAAAGCACGCAACCATCTTCGTCCGCGGGATCACTGGACAGCTGGAGAATGACGAGACCACCGGCTACAAGGGTGCCTACGCAAAAACCTGTGCCAAGTGCCATACGACGGGATGGGAAGACGCCACGAACAATGGCAACTTCGGGTATCTCGCGAGACAAGCCGGTTGGGATACCACATGGTACAAAGGCCTGCAAACCTCGGGTGGCGATTACCTGATCAGCTACAAAGACTCCACGATATGGAAGGGCATGACGACAACCATGCAGGCCCTCGGAACGATCGGCTGCGAGAGCTGCCACGGTCCTGGAACAGATCATGTAAATACCACCGATAAGGACAAAATTAGCATAAGCCTCGATGGCGGTGTCTGTAACACGTGCCACGACGCCCCGAAGAAACACCGCCTAGGCAGTTACTGGTTGGCCTCGAACCACTCTACTTTGAAGCTGAGCTCAGGCGAAGCGGGCCGCGCCTCCTGCTGGCCGTGTCACAACGGAGATGCGTTTGTTAAGTACGCTGATGCTTGGAGTGCAGGTCGCTCTACGCCAGCCAAGGAGGATTCTCTCAGGATCAACGCGGGTTTCGCATCAGTAGCTTGTGCGACATGTCACGACCCGCACGGCAGTTCGAATCCCAACCAGCTGCGCGTCATGAAGATCGATAGCCTGGCGAATGGTTACAAAGTTCCGGTTGGACTCGGTGGCAAAGCGCAGCTGTGCATGAACTGCCATCGTGGACGTGAAAACACCGTCACACGGGTCAACAACCAGAAAGGCCGTTTTGCCGATCGGTTCTATCCTCACTACAGCCCGCAGGCGGACATGTTCCTCGGCGCGAACGCGTGGGAGTTCGGTCTGGGCCTCACGGGATACAAATCACACGGTGGAGTGAAAGATGGGTGCGTGACTTGCCACATGTCGGAGCGCGTGAACGGCTCAAGTGTGCACGCCGATCATGAGATGTCGATGGAAGAGAATGGCGCGGACAAAGTTGAGGCATGCAAAGAGTGTCATGGATCCATCACGAGATTCGACGACATCAGAGCGGCCACAGATTATGATAATGACGGCACGGTCGAAAGCGCAGTGGCGGAGGTCCAAGGTCTGTTGGATCAACTGAAAGCCCAGTTGCCGTTAGATTCAACAGGTGAGCCTGTCACTGCAGCGAGAGACTCCATCAAAGTGAAAAACCATCCGCGATATCCGACAATTCTGGGACCGCTGTGGAACTATCACTTTGTGACGCATGACATGAGCAAAGGAATCCATAACACGAAGTACGCAGTTGCTTTGCTCCGGGCATCCTTGGGAGTTATCACCGGTGCGGAGATGGATCCGCTGCCGGTTCCGAAGACGTTTGAGCTGAGCCAGAACTATCCGAACCCGTTCAATCCAACAACCGAAATCCGCTTCTCACTGCCAAAGGAATCGCCGGTGAAGATCGTCGTGTTTGACATGATTGGTCGCCTTGTCACGACGTTGGTCGATCAACGGCTGGCTTCGGGCAGCCACAGAGTCTCTTGGAACGGCCGCGATAAGAACGGTGGGGCGGTCTCGAGTGGTGTGTATTTCTACCACATGCAAACCGAAGGGTTCACAGCCACAAAGAAAATGGTGCTGATCAAATAGTCTTGATGAATGCAGGGCCTGAGGTGAGTTAACCTGCCGGTGATAGGAGGAAGGAAAACCGCAGACGCTTCTGAGTGAGAAACCCACAAGCGGGAAGGCGGCACATTCGGGTCAGGAAAGACCCTGAAAAAGCTGCCGATCGCTTGTGGGTTTTTCTTTTTTGAGAATTTGCGAAAGCAGTTATTGGAATTTGAGAAACGCAGCGGCGCTCGGCCGCTCAGGTTCCCTCAAAAAGGAAGACTTGGGGATTTTTCGCTTTCCCGTGATCGCAAACGCAGGTGATTTGCTCGTGGCATACATCTTGAGCCGTTTACGCCGCAAGGTGATAATGATATGTACCCCATGAAGTCAATGCAGACGGGTTCTGGAGCGCGAGATCAACACAAACCAGGGACGGAACACGCCAAGATCTTGGTGTTCAGTCCTGATGCCGATCTCGCCAGGAGTCTTTCGCTGTTGCTGGAAGATCAGTTTGAGATCGTTTGTGAAACACAACTTGAGAACCTCAAGCGGAGCATTAGCGGGACTTCGCCGGCCCTCCTGCTTATTGACTTATTCGCTTTTCCTTCTGATATTCTCAGAGAGGTGAATGTCCTACGCGCAAGCCAGCTGGACATTCCCGTCGTTCTCTTGCGCGTATACCGTCACTTGAGCCCCGAGTTAGAAGAGACAATCCGAGACCTCGCCGACGTGGTGCTCTACAAGCCGTTCGATGTCAAAGTGGTCGCGGATGCTGTTCACAAGCTGCTTTCAGTGGAGTAGCTCGTCTGAGCATCCGATTGCTTCAAACCTCCCTGTTGTCCGGAAGGAGGTTCCAACTATGAGGCGTGCGGCTGATCTGGGCCTGATCAAGCAGGCGATGCTGAAGCGGTTGGATGCAACGATTCGGCAGGATTACCATCAAAGCCTTTCTGAGGTTCTCAACGAGCTCCGCATGCGGAGCGTCCTTTCCCAACCCGATCCGACTCCTGACAAGGTATTCTCCGTCATCCTCGAAGCCCACGTACTTTCCAACAAGCCGATTAGTTCTGTGAACCGCGTGCGTGAGGCTCTTGAACGACTAGCGCGGGGAAAATACGGCCTCTGTGTTCGTTGCGGGCACGAGCTTCCCACCGAACTTCTCCTCAACGATCCGACCGAATCCCTGTGCCAGTTGTGCGCACAGACTCCGAATGCATGAGAATCGGACGGGCTCAGGTCTGATGGGCCAAGCCCGAAGGATGATGATTGCCTTTGTCGGTCAAGCACGCCGTGGCGTCGCCTATGCCGTGATCTCCCTCACTTCTCTATTCTGAGAATCTGCAACGCCCTGTTCTCGCTGAAGAGAATAGGAGCGGTTCGTACCCATCAAATACTCCATTATCAAGTACTTCGCGCAGCAAGACCATATTGGCACGGGACTTGCGATTTTTCAGGTGAATTCTTCAACTCTCTCGTGATGTTGAGATTTTCACCAGAGGGATTCCACACGGACGTGCATCGTATGAAGCGATCTGGAAGCGGTCTTGTTTTCTGCAGATTCATTTCATTTGCGCTGCTTCTCCCCGGAGCACTCATTGCACAATCCAGAGAGGACTGCCTCGCTTGCCACAGTGACAAGTCCTTGACGATGGAGCGTAGGGGGAAGGAGGTCTCGATCTCTGTCGATGTTGCACGCCTTGACAAGTCTCCGCATAGAAAACTTGTCTGCGTTGCGTGTCACGTAGGTTTCGATGCACAAAACGTTCCCCACAAAGAGAGGATCGAGCCCGTCAACTGCGGGACCTGTCACAAGGACGCTCCCCTCAAGCATCGGTTCCATCCGCAAATCGTTCGAGCGAGCGGCACGAATAGAAGGCCCGAGATATCCTGCAAGCAATGTCACGGCACCCACGATGTGGTGTCACCGAAAATTCCCGGGTCCAAGTTCCATTCAGGAAACCTTGTCCAGTCATGTGGTTCCTGTCACGAGAACGTCAAGGCGACTTTTGTCCACTCCTCGCATGCAAAGGCACTTTCCGACGGAATCAAAGGTGCTCCGAACTGCATCACCTGCCATCAAAACCCAATCGTTCGCGTCACCCCGGATCTCGACTCCACGAAATTGAAAATTGCTCAGGACAAGCTTTGCCTGTCGTGTCATCTCGATGATCCGAATGTCCGGGCGCGGATATCGCCGACAGCCGGGTTTATCGCCGCATACGAAGCAAGCGTGCACGGCTCGGCGTTGAGCAATGGAAATGGAAAGGCGGCAAACTGCATCGATTGTCATGGCAGCCATGAGATGAAGAAGGGATCAGAACCCTCTTCGCGCGTGAACAAGATGAACATCCCTCAAACGTGCTCCGCCTGTCACGCTCGCGTTGCAGGTGACTTTGAGGGAAGTGTTCACGGAAGAGCAGTGAAAGCTGGAGTCAGCGACGCGCCGGCCTGCACGGACTGCCACGGTGAGCATAATATTCTGAAACACACCGATCCGCGGTCGCCTGTCGCCGCCCGCAATGTCTCGGTGCAGGTCTGCTCCCCGTGTCACAGTTCGGTGAAGCTCAACCAGAAATTCGGTCTGGCGAGCGACAGGTTCCAAAGTTTTGCCGACAGCTATCACGGACTCGCCGGGAAAGCAGGATCGGTTGAGGTTGCAAACTGCGCAAGTTGTCACGGTGTGCACGACATCAAGCCATCCAGCGATCCGACATCTCGGATCAACAAGAGCAATCTCGTCAAGACATGTGGGACCTGTCATCCGGGGGCAAACGAGAATTTCACAAAGGGTGCCGTACACGTCATTGCGACGGCGAAACAAGACGACGTGCTGTACTTCGTTTCTAACACCTATGTAATTCTGATTGTGGTGCTCGTCGGAGGAATGTTCGTCCATAACTTGCTCGATTTCCTTAAGAAGTCCAGAAAGCAGCTGATGTACCGGCGAGGCCTTATCGAGCGTCCACCAGTAGGCCATAGGCTGTATCTGCGGATGTCGCTGGACGAGAGAATCCAGCACGGAGCGCTCCTTGTCAGTTTCATCACCCTCGTTCTTACGGGTTTTGCCCTTAAGTTTCCCGATGCGTGGTGGGTCGCGCCGTTCAGGGGAATCAGTCCTGTAATGTTTGAGCTTCGTGGAATCCTTCACCGCGTCGCGGCAGTGGTGATGGTTGCCGCCAGTCTCTACCATCTCTACTATATCTTCTTCGTACCACGAGGAAAGCAATTGATTCGCGACTTGGCGCCGAATATTCAGGATATTCGTGATGCAGTGGGTGTGATGAGGTATAACCTCGGACTGTCGAAAGTCAGACCGCAATTCGGACGGTTTAGCTACATTGAAAAGAGCGAGTACTGGGCCCTTGTGTGGGGCACCGTAGTGATGGCTCTTACGGGGACAATCCTTTGGTTCGACAATGCGTTTCTCGGACTCTTGACGAAGCTTTGGTGGGACGTTGCCCTAACGGTTCACTATTATGAAGCCTGGTTGGCAACCCTTGCCATCATTGTGTGGCATCTTTACTATGTGATCTTCAATCCCGACGTGTATCCGCTCAATCTTGCCTTCTGGAAGGGGACTTTGACCGAAGAAGAAATGGAAGACGAGCATCCCCTTGAGCTTGAGGAAATTCGACGACAGGAGATGATAGAAGCGATGGAGGAAGTCAGAAACAGCCAGGAATCTCAAAAGCTCGAGGAGGTCAGCAAGTAACGCCATGAAAAGGGCTCGCGAGCTCTGGGGAACAGTCGCATTGCTGGCTCTTGCCTTCACCTCCTCCTTGGCGCAGGAGAACGGCGATTGTCTTACGTGTCACAACGACAATTCGCTGACCGGACAGCGCAAGGGGAAGACCATCTCTGTGTTCGTTGATGAAAAGAAGTTTGGTTCCTCTGCGCACGGATCACTTGCCTGCATTTCTTGCCACGAGGATTTGGAGGGGAAGGAGCTCCCGCACGGTGAAGACCTCTCCGCTGTTGACTGCGGGACGTGTCACACGAAGGAGCAGGAACTGCACGCGAAGTCGCTTCACGGAAAAGCCATCTCGAAAGGCGATCCGCTTGCTCCTTTGTGTAAGGATTGCCACGGTGTTCACGATATCCTCCCTGCCTCGAATCCCCGGTCGAGGGTTGCGCCGCTTCAGGTCCCATTTCTCTGCGGGAAGTGTCACCGCGAGGGCTCCCCGGTGATGCAGCAACGTGCTATCCACCAGGACCATATTCTCGAGAACTTTTCCGAGAGCATTCACGGTGAAGGTCTCCTTCGCAAGGGGCTGATCGTCGCCCCGAATTGTGCCACATGTCATACCGCTCACTCCATACTGCCCCATACGGATCCCGCGTCTTCGATCGCGCGACGCAACATTGCTTCAACCTGCACAAGATGCCACGCGCAAATTGAGGCAGTCCACAGGAAAGTGATTAAAGGGGAGTTGTGGGAGAAGGAGGCGAACGTTCTTCCGGCGTGCGTTGACTGCCACCAGCCCCACAAAGTGAGGAAGGTCTTCTACACTCAGGGGATGGCTGACAAGGATTGTCTGCGGTGTCACGAGCGGAGTGAGCTGAAAGCGTCCAAGGGCGGGCGCTCGCTCTTCGTGCGGACGTATGATCTGGCATATTCCCGCCATGTGAAAGTCTCGTGCAGTCAGTGTCACTCGGAGGTCAACGCATCCCGCGTTCGACCCTGTGAAACGATCACGAGGAAGGCGGACTGCACGGGATGCCATGCGGAGGTTAGCCAGCAGTACCAACGAAGCATGCACGGCCAGCTCATGGTCAAGAATGACCTGAACGCGCCGACGTGTAAGGAGTGCCACGGGACGCACGGCGTGCTCGGCAAGTTGGATCCGAAGTCGGCCACATTCCCGACGAACGTTCCAATCCTCTGTGCGCGCTGCCATCGCGAAGGACAGAAGGCTGCAGTGCGCTACATGGGCAGTCAGCATGAAATCATCGAGCGGTACACGGAAAGCATTCACGGCAAAGGACTGATGAAGAGCGGCCTCACGGTGACCGCGATGTGCACCAGTTGCCACACGGCCCACGACATCTTGCCGCTTGCCGATTCGCTGTCGAGCGTGAACAGGAACAATGTCCCTGCGACCTGCGGTCGCTGCCATCACGGGATTGAGGACCAATTTGAGCGGAGCGTTCACGCCACAAAGGTCGGGAAAACCGACAAGGAGCTGCCGGTATGCAATGATTGCCACACGGCGCACAAGATCCGTCGCGCCGACGAGGCTGGCTTCAAACTTGAGATCATGACGCAGTGTGGCCGATGCCATGAGGCCATCGCAAAAACCTACTTCGATACTTACCACGGGAAGGTCTCGCAGCTCGGTTATACCAAGACGGCAAAGTGCTATGATTGTCACGGGGCGCACGACATCCTACCGGTTTCCGATTCCCGGTCCCATTTGAGTCGCGAGAATGTCGTGTCGACGTGTCAGAAATGCCATTCGGGCGCGACGCGCCGATTCGCAGGGTACCTGACCCACGCGACACATCACGATCCGGAGAAATATCCCTTATTGTTCTGGACGTTCTGGGGCATGACATCCCTGCTCATCGGAACATTCATTTTTGGTGGCGTTCACACCCTGCTGTGGCTGCCTCGAGCTTTGCAGATGCGTCGACAGCAGCGACAAAAGCCCTTACAGCCGGAAGCAACGAGTGATGGAGACGACGATACCTCTCGAACCGACGATCGAGATAAAAATGAAGATAAATGAAGCGGAGGCCGTTGAGGCTGCCGAACGACAGTTCCTCCGATTCAAGCGACTGCACCGGATTCTCCACGTCGTCTTGATTCTGAGCTTCATGAGTCTGGCATTGACCGGCATGACGCTCAAATTCTCGTACACCGATTGGGCGGCCATTCTTTCCCGACTCTTCGGCGGCTACGAGTCTGCCGGATACATCCATCGAGTTGCGGCCGTCTTCATGATCGGCATCTTCATCGTTCACATTGTTGACCTTGTCAGGATGAAGCGCCGCACGTACCACTCGTGGCGAGCCATGATCTTCGGGCCGGACTCGATGCTCTTCAGCAAGAAGGACCTCCGAGACCTGATTGGCAACATCAAGTGGTTTCTCGGCAAGGGACCTCGCCCGAAGTACGGTCGGTACA
>CAZTKU010000030.1:0-20978 GCA_964614245.1 uncultured Ignavibacteriaceae bacterium | reverse complement strand
TGTTTCAGAATGGATATGCGGGTGCACTCGCATGGTCGTGGACCGATGCGAGCTTCTCTAAACCCGAAGACATGCTCGATGGAATGCAGTACCTCTGGGATAATCACAGGCAGGCGGTTGACGTGCTGGGGATCGGTGGCGATTGGCCGACTGTAGCTATTACCAGTCCAACGCAGGACTCTGCATTTGCAGGCGGTGCGCAGATCCCGATCACGGCGCTCGCATCTGACAAGGACGGCTCCATCGTCTTAGTTGAGTTCTTTGCTAATGATACTTTGAAAATTGGAGAACGCAGCATTTTGCCTTATTCTTTACTATGGACGAGTACGGCATCCGGTTTCTACAAACTGACGGCCATAGCAACGGACAATCAGGGGCACAAACGGACTTCTAACACCGTACAGATCAGAGTCGGCTCACCGACTATGGCAAGGCTTGAAGCGGAAAACGCTCTTCTCTCAGGCACACCTGTCCAACGAGCAGACGAAACTGCCAGCAGAGGTGCGTATGTTGCGATGCAACAGACAGGGTCCATAACCTGGACTCTCCCCAGCGTGCCGGTAGCCGGAGGCTACGAGATCGTATTCGGGTTCAGGTTGTCGCACGACCATCCGAAAACTCAGTTGATCAAAGTCAACGGTGTCCTTGCCGCTGAGATGGTATTTGACGGTGCGATGAATGTGTGGTTGGAAGAGAAGCAGAGCGTCAATCTGATTCAAGGAACGAATGTCATTCAGATGGAATTGTCATCGGGTTGGATGGATCTCGACTACATGGCTGTACCGAGCAGCTTCGTCGTCTCCGTTGCCGATCATTCGTCGCAGTTGCCAGACGGTTATTCTTTGTATCAGAATTTTCCAAACCCGTTCAATCCGAATACAGTCATCAGCTATCACCTACCGGCCACGAGCGGCGGCGAGGACTCAGCGGTCAGCAACGTAAGGCTCACCGTGTTCGACATCCTTGGAAGAGAGATCACCACGCTCGTGAATGAATTGCGCCTTGCAGGTACGCATTCCGTTCGGTGGGACGCCTCGTCTTTTCCCAGCGGTGTGTACTTTTGCCGGCTTGAGGCTAGGAACCCGACACAGAGCTTCATCGAGACGAGGAAGATGATACTAACCTAAAATAAGGACATTCGTGACTATGGGAGAAAACAGGCTCGTCATCGATGACGAGAGAGATCGCTTCCTGCGGTCCAAATCCCTCCCATAGAACCGCTTGTGAATAATGTGGATATTCCCGACAATAACGGAAAACTATCGGCAATCCCGCAGTCCAAATCATAGATGTTCAACCTCCCAGTGCGGCAATCGTCTTGCTTCCCGCTTCCTACAAACAAATTGAGGATGATCCGTGAAACCGCAGAGAATACCGCTCCTCCTTGTGACGTGCTCCCTTATCTTATATTTCTCATCATGTGCCATCCTTTCCCTGGTTCAGGGACGTGAGGATTTCATCAGGATCCGGGGAACGCAATTCATCCATAAGGGAGCGCCGTACTATTTCGCAGGAACAAATCTCTGGTACGGGGGCTATCTCGGCTCTCCTGGTTCAACGGGCAACAGGCCGCGCCTTTTGAGGGAACTGGATGCGCTGTGCGAAAACGCGGTTATGAACCTCCGGGTTCTCGCTGCATCGGAAGAGTCATACATCCGTCGTTCCGTGTGGCCCGCAATTCAGAGCGCCCCCGGGGTCGTCGATGATTCTCTCCTGCAAGGTCTGGATTACCTCCTGGCGGAAATGGCGAAGCGGGACATGCACGCCGTTTTGTATCTCGGGAATTACTGGGAGTGGTCGGGGGGAATGGCGCAGTACAATGTCTGGACCGGGCGTGTCGGCGCGGATCCGGAAAATCCGTCGCAAGGCTGGGGCGCTTTTATGGATTCATCGGCGTCGTTCTACTCGAATCCGAAAGCGGTAGAATTCCATCGAAACTATGTCAGGCTGCTCCTCGGAAGACAAAATACCGTCAACGGCAGACTCTACCGCGAGGATCCCACCATCATGTCCTGGCAACTTGCCAACGAACCGCGGCCGGGACGGGATAACGAGCTGGGAAAGAGTAATCTCCCGGTGTTTTACCGTTGGATTGACGAGACGGCAAAGTACATTCATTCGCTTGACACAAACCATCTTGTCTGTACTGGAAGCGAAGGTATCGTCGGCACACTCATGTCCGAAAAGATCTTCTTGGAGGCACATCGAACGGCGAGTGTCGATTACCTCAATTTCCACCTGTGGGCTTTCAACTGGGGGTGGTTCGATCCGGAGCGGTGGGAAGAAACTCTGCCGTCGACGGAAACCAAAGCGACCGCCTACATAAACCAACACATCCAATTGGCGCGGGCGCTCGGCAAGCCGATCGTGATGGAGGAATTCGGCTTGGGACGGAACGGCGGAAAGATTCTTCCCGGGACTCCTACGACGGCGCGAGACAGGTATTACCGGTTGATTTATCGCATCCTCGAAGACTCGGCGCGAGCCGGCGCGCCGATTTCAGGATCGAATTTCTGGGGCTGGGGAGGCGAGGGTTTAGCCCAACACCCGGACGGGATGTGGCAGAGAGGAGATCCATTTGTCGCCGACCCGCCGCAAGAGGCTCAGGGATTGAACTCCGTCTTCGTTGCAGACACGTCGACTCTGCGAATCATCAGAGAGCACGGTTTGACCATGCTGAAGATCGGTCCTGCAAGTTCGCCCACTATTGCCAGAGATCGTTAGCAGAATGCTTACCGCCAAGTCTATTTGGAGACTTCAAGTGTTACTGGCGCTGGACAAATACCTCACACTCCGACCTTTTCCCCTCGTTGCGGTTCTCGCGGTGATGCTCCTGGCACTGCGCTGGATACCGATCACACCGATCATTGCGTATGCGGCGGTATTCATTTCTGCGTCACTCCTGTATTGGGTTGTCTGCTGGCGATCACTTCACGCGGAAGCTTCAACGCAAGGGCTCCTTCCAATCCTGCTGCTTCTTTTTCTTCTTCGTATGAGTTTCCTTGGAATGGAGCCGCTCGGATCAGACGACGTCTATCGATACATGTGGGATGGACGCGTGCAAACGGCAGGAATCAACCCTTACCGTTATGCACCAAACGATGAAGCGCTGAGCGTCCTCCATACGACGCGACTCCCCTCACTTGTGAACCACACAGAGATGAAGACGATCTACTTTCCGCTGAATCAGTGGCTTTTCTACTTCGGCTACAATCTCAGCGGAGAGAATGTTTGGGGATTTCAATTTCTCATTCTGCTTGCCGAGGCATTGACGGTCATCGGTCTCTTGTTGCTCATGCGCGAGCTTTCCTTTTCACCGTGGCGCGTGTTGATCTATGCCGCCAATCCGCTCGTCATCCTTCAATTCTCTCTCGATGCTCACGTCGATGCCTTCGGATTTCCATTCCTCGTCTTCGCCCTCCTTCTCTATCATAGGAAGAAAACGACTCTCTCACTTCTCCTCTTCGGATTGTCGCTGCTGATCAAGCCTGTCGCCTTCGTCATTTTACCGATCCTGTTTCTTCACGAACACGGTTTTGTCAACAAAGCCAGGGTGGCCTTTCTACCGCTGGCGGTGCTCCTCATCCCGTTCATTCCGTACGCAATCGGTGCCAATCCTTTTGAAGCTCTCACAACCTTTTCACAGCATTGGTTCTTCAACGGCGCCCTCTTCAGTGTGCTGTTTCCCTTGTTCTCAGACAACCAAACGACTCGCCTCTGGTGTTTTGCCTTCCTGGCGACAGCGCTGCTGATTCTCTACCTGAGCAAGAAGTCGCTGCACGAGAAGACTGTCCTTGCTCTTCTCCTTCTGTTCCTCTGTTCGCCCGTTGTGCATGCGTGGTATTTAGGATGGCTGATCGTTCTCCTGCCTCTTGCGCCGTTCGCAAGTGGTCTCGTGCTCGCCGGGACGGCAAGTCTCACATCCATCACGTTCGTGACGTATCAGCTTCAAGGGGTGTGGAAGGACTACCCCGCGGTGTTAGTTCTCGAATACGTCCCTGTGGTTGCGCTCCTGTTGTTTAACCTACTCAAGAATAGAAATGCCCCATTTGCCGACCACACACAAGTTGATCCTTGAACTCACAACCGGGATCAAACCCGCTCTATTCCAGGGGGAAGTTTTGAGCAAGAAAGGATAGACGACCAGAAGAATTGTCAATTTGCGATTTCCAATTCCCAAATCGACAATCCGCAATTGAAGATCCCGACCAGCACACGCTCGTCGGGATTTTTGTCTGACCACGCAGCAACTCTCTGCCTTACGCACTAATGCTTCCGCTGAGATGGCTTTGTGGTTGGGCGTGAACCTGGGCGCGACGTTTACTTCGGGAAGCTCCTCTGTTTGTCGGGCACTCTTCCTGCGAGCTTCGCAATGCGTCCACCTTCTCCGACTGCCCAACCGGCATCCTCCGCTCCCGCGAAGCTCACCGCATGGAAACCTTCCGAGCCGAGGCCCTTCCAAGTTGCGCCGTTGTCCACTGAATAATCCGACCCGGAAGGGCCGACAGCGATCAGCGTCGGCGCTGCAGTTCCGGGGACATAGACGACCGCCGATCGGAAACCGGCTGGTGGCGATGCACTCACCAGCTTCCACGTCCGGCCGCCATCGTTGCTTGTAGCGGCATTCTGACGTGTCTCGGCTTCGCTTCGATAATCGCCACCCACGATGACACCGGTTCTCGCATCCTTGAAGGTAACCGAAAAAATCCCGGACGATTCGTTTTCGTTCAAGATCGGAGTTCGTGAAACGCTCCACGTGTTTCCTCCGTCAATCGACCTGTACACACGCGCGGTCTTGACACCTGTCCCTATCCACACTCGGTTTCCTCCTTGGACAGTAATGGATGTGCCGCTCGCAGCAAAGGCACCTTCTCCCGGCAGAGCTGGTGGGATCTTCTTTGAGGGAATCTCCGTCCAGGTTGCACCGCCGTCAGTTGTCTTGACTATCACCAAATGCCCTTCCACTGCATCACTCACAGCGATGCCGTTGTTGGCATCCCAGAAAGCAAAGGCATCGAAAAAAGCTTTCGGGTTCCGGTTGATGAACTGCAATGTCCAATGAGAGCCACCATCCGTCGTTTTGTAAATCCTTGATCGCTCTCCCTCGCCAATGCTGAGCAGATACGCTGTGTTATCGCCAAATGCCTCGACATCTCGGAAATCGAGAGAGTCAGCCCCAGACACGCGGAGGGCTTGCCATGTTTTTCCCCCGTTCGTTGTACGGACACACGTGCCACGGTTCCCGCTTGACCAGGCAACCAAGCGGCTGACGGCGCTTACTGCGCGCAATCTCTCCGTCGTGCCACTCGACTGCAGCAACCACTGTGCGGCGCCACGTTCGTTCATCATCACGCTGCAAGTGAGAATCGTGAGCGCGAGTATCGCGGCGGTCTTGTTTGTTGGTAGATGCATTTCAAAGACTCTAAGCGTCAAGCACTCCGTTGAATCCGAGTTGAGTATCTCTTCCACAGGTAGTATACCGGTATGCCAATCAGAACAATAGCCACGCCGGGCCAAGTGTAACGGGGCTTGAAGATCAGGAGGTCGATGCAAATC
The DNA here is from genome assembly GCA_964614245.1 of uncultured Ignavibacteriaceae bacterium. Taxonomy (GTDB): domain Bacteria; phylum Bacteroidota; class Ignavibacteria; order UBA10030; family UBA10030; genus VGWB01. Next base: position 15,422 of record CAZTKU010000030.1, on the reverse strand, counting down.
GCAGCCGCCGCGACGATGTAGAACGCAGGAAGCACCGGATAGCCAAAGGCTTTGTACGGCCGGTCCGCATCCGGCCGCTTCCTTCTGAGGATAAAGAGTCCCGTTGTCGTAAGGACATAGAAAACCAGGACTGCAAAAATCACGTAGTCGAGGAGGTCGCTATAGGTGCCCGAAAAGCAGAGGATGATGGACCACGCCGCCTGAATAATGAGAGCCGAGGCCGGCACGGCATTCGCATTGAGTTCCCCCGCCCGCCTAAAAAACAAGCCGTCCTTTGCCATCGCATAATACACACGTGCACCAGCGAGAATTAGTCCATTCGTGCAACCGAACGTCGAGATCATAATGAGCACAGCCATGATCACCGTGGCGATGTCTCCAAAGATGATCGATGCGGCTGCCGTGCCGACTCGATCTGAAGCTGCGAACTGGATGCCGCGGCCGACGACATCGGTCGCATCCGGATTCCCGGCGACAGGCAGAAGAAGGATGTAGGAGACGTTTGTGAGGATGTACAGAAGGGTAACGAGCGCGACCCCAATTGCCAGGCTCCGCGGAAGCGTCTTCTTCGGATCAATGACCTCAGGTGCCGCGAATGTCACGTCGTGCCACGAGTCGGCGGCAAACAAGGAGCCAACCATCGCCGCGCCAAGAGCGGCGAGAATCTTCCAGCCGGAGAGTGATTCAACTGAGACGATTTTCCCATCTGCGAGGTGCGTCCACGTTGATGACCAGAAACTTGAGAGGTTCGCGGCAACCGCCTCATGATTTCGCACGACAAAGAGTCCGAGGAAAATGATGCCGATCAACGCGGCGGTCTTCGTCATCGTGAAGATGTTCTGGACGATTTTCCCTTCGCGCAGGCCCAGGAGGTTGATCCCCGTGAGAACGATGACGCAGGCGACAGCCGTCAGTTGAGCCATGGAGACGTTCACGCCGCCCAGGCCGAACAAGACGTTCTGCTCGCTCACCCACGGAACCAACACACCCGTGAACTTCGCAAATGCAACCGATACGGCAGCGATCGTCCCGGTTTGAATCACCATGAAGAACGTCCAGCCATAGAGGAAGCCAACCATCGGGTTATACGCCTCGCGCAAGTAGACATACTGTCCTCCGGCGTGAGGCATCATCACTGCGAGCTCGCCGTAGCTCAATGCGGCGATCATCGTGAGCACGCCCGTTATCAGCCAGACGAGCAACAGGAGGCCGGGCGACCCGACGGTCCGGGCAATATCGGCACTGACGATGAAAATCCCGGACCCGATCATCACTCCGACAACAATCATCACTGAATCCAAGAGGCCGAGACCGCGTTTGAACTCACGTTCTTGCTTGGGATTTTCCATGAATCTGTTCTCCTTTCCTTGATCGCTCTCGGAGTTCTGTCGCGCCATGCTCATCGTCCGCCTATCTTCGGTTTCTATGCGAACCGTTTCAAAATCCTCAAGGAGGCGAGCACGAGAAATGATGTTGCAAGAAGAAGAATTGAAAGCAGGAGGAAGTAGGTGTGGTGCTCGAGATCGCTGTAAAATCTGCCCAACAGACCCGAAGAATAGCTTCCGATCGCGGTCGCGCCGAACCAGCAACCCATCATCAATCCCCGCAGCCGCGCAGGTGCGACCTTCGATACAAAGGAAAGCCCCATCGGACTCACAAGGATTTCTGCAATCGTGATCACGAAATAAGAAGAGATCAACCAGTACGGGGACATAATGTTGACGTCACGATCTCCTCCCAACAACGAGGCACCCACCATAATGATCAGCGATAATCCGGCAGTGAACATACCCACGAAGATTTTGACCGGGTTCGGAGGCTCCTTCCCCTTTTCGCGTAGCCTGCCAAAGATCCATACGACAAATGGTGTCAAGAGAAGTATGAAGAAGGCACCGAACGATTGATACGTCTCAGGCTGAAGGTAGCTGTAAATGACTGTCGAGCGTTGAGCAAAGAGAGTCAGCGCAAAACCGTTTTGATAGAACGCCATCCAGAAAAAAATGACAATCGCGAAGAGAGTGCCCAATGACAGAAGTCTCTGGCGTTCCTCCCTTTTGCTCGCCTCAGCTTCCTCAGCTGTGGTCTCAGCCTTTCGCGGCGACGTGTGAACGGTATCAGCGTAGAGGTACTTCTGCCTCCCCGCCTCAAAAATGACCATTGACAAGACCATTCCGACCGCTGCAAGGCCGAATGAGATATTGTAGCTGTTGAAGAGACTGTGGACCAGCGTCGCTGCGAGCGGCGCTAGAAAAGCACCAAGATTGATACCCATATAGAAGATGTTGTATCCCGCGTCTTTAAACTGGCTTCCGGGTTCATACAAATTTCCCACGAGGACCGATACGTTGGCCTTGAACAACCCCGTCCCGACTGCGACAAGAACCAGGGCCAGGTAGAACAAGGCAAGTCGGTTTACAGAGGACAGCGCGAGCATCACATAGCCAACCGTCATAATGACGGCACCAACCCTGATGGTGTTGCGATGCCCCAACCACGTATCGGCGATCCAGCCACCGATGATCGGCATGAAGAACACCGCGCCCAGGAACAATCCATACACGTTTCCCTTTCTTGCATCATCCCACAAAAAATCTTGATCCATGTACAGAGTGAAGATTGCCATCATGATGTAGAATCCGAACCGCTCCCACATTTCCGTGAAGAAGAGTACTTGCAGTCCTGCAGGATGATTTCGAAGAATCGGCATTCTCTTTCCTCAAATTGGATCTACCGTTCGCTGTAGTAATTGATGACGCGGACAATCGCTTGCTCGTTGACCCCGTAAAATGACTTGTCTTTGGTATTGAACTGATTCATAAGAGAATTGACGGTGGGACGATAGAATCCCTTTGCAACGAAGCCTCCTCCTTCAAACGCGCCGATTTTACCACTCAAGGGATGTTCCATTATGAATTGGCGGATTTCATTTTGCAGCTTCTCACTTCGACTGCCAAACTCCCTGTCAGCCTCTTGGATCTGTTTCTCAGCAGCACCCTCATTTCTCATGCGCTCGAGCTTTGCTCTTCTTTCTCTGCCCAGAGCACCTGCGGCTGCGTTGAGACTGTCGAAGCGCTCCTTCCCCCACGGTGTGGGAACAGCGAGTCCCGGTGTTACAAGCTCTTTCCATTTGAGATTCTGCGGATCGAGTAAAGCCGTGAGGTTTGGCTCGTTTGGCTCGATGCCTGGCGGGAAGAACTCGCTGTATGCGACCTCGGAGGCATAGTATTCATCGGCCAAAAACGCGAACGCGTGCGCGAATTCGTGCTGAAAGACGTACTCGCTCCACGGCCCATCGGTCGTAAACGTGGAGAAGCAGCCGAACAACGCACCCCCTCCGTATCGTTTGCTGTTCACCATGATGAGGATTGCATCGTAGGGAACTTGGGCGGCGACATCGCGCATCGTCTTGTCGTCCTCCGTCAGAAGGTAGCGGTCGGAGTCCATGGAGTTGAAGGTGGCATCGAGAAGCGTGTGCCGGTATCGCCCTTGCCTCGGCTCATCGACACCGCTTTCCGGAGACGGGCTAAAGACTCCCGAGAAGTTGAACCGGCTCTTGTAGGTCTTGTACGGTTCCCAGTTGAAGAAGATTTCGGCGTATTTTTTCAGATCTGTTTCGAATTTATTTCTCTCGCTCGCCACGTAGCCTTCGCTCAGCACAACAATGTCCACCTTTACCCGCGGATCACCGTTCTTTATTACTTCAAAAACCTGATCGCCGCGTTGCGGAGTCTCAGTGATGATATGGTAGTCGGCAGGATCGATGCGCAAGTGAAAGATCGGGTGGTAGAGATTGAGCGTATCCCTCATCTCGATCACAAACAGGATCGGACGCTTGGGAAAGGGGACCAGTGCTGACTGATGAAAGGCCCTTTTGACACCCTTCCTCGCCGGGTCAGTCGTCTTGTATTCAGCGAAGTACCCGTCGTATCCTTTCGAATAGATGAGCGCATTTGAGGCAACATCGTACACCTTGACGAAATACCGGCCGTAGAGGAAGGGATAGAGCAGTCTCTTCGGGTTGCCGGCCCAGACGCCTTGCCGGTAGATCTTATCCACGGTGACAGCCTCTTCCAGCCCGCTGCCGACGTGATAGTAGTCGATTCGCAACGTCTTGTCGACGAAGTAGTCATCGAACTTGAATTCTTGAGCGGAGAGAAAACTGCAAAGAAACAGAGCGAGAGAACATTCAAGCAGTCGATTCATCATTGTTGCCTCCGAAATGGGAAAAGCGACATTGCCCCACTGGTCATTCCGAACTCGTTTCCGAATCTACTCCTGGACAAAACGCTAAACCCCGGCCGATCAATGCGGGGCAACCACGTTCAGGGTGATTGGACCCGACTTCTCGAATTCCTGCGAGTGTGTTCAACGATCAAGATGACGTCGCTTCAACTTCTGCAATCGTTTTGGGAATTCTCTTGCCCAGGATGCGGTTCCCCTTCTTAAGCACAAGCACATCATCTTCAACCCTTATGCCGCCGAATCGCTCGTACTTTGCCAGAACGTCATAGTTGATGAACTGGGTGAACTTTTTTTGCGTTTTCCACGAGTGTATCAATTCGGGGATGAAATAGATCCCGGGCTCAACCGTCACGACAAAACCGGGCTGCAGAGCTTTCGCAAGTCGCAAATAGCACAAACCGAATTGATCGCTCCGCTTCGTCTGATCATCGTATCCGACGAACTCCTCTCCGAGATCCTCCATATCGTGAACGTCGAGCCCCATCATATGACCCAGGCCGCACTGGAAGAACATCGCATGCGCCCCAGCTTGAACAGCTTCCTCCACATTCCCCTTCATCAATCCGAGCTCCTTTAATCCGGCTGCGAGCATCCTGCAAGCTGTCAGATGCACATCTTTAAACTTCACCCCGGGGGAGATCATCTCGATCGTTTTCTTTTGCGCTTGGACGACGATCTGATACACCTCCTTCTGCTTCTGCGTGAATTTTCCGCTGACAGGAAACGTCCTCGTGATGTCACCGGCGTAGTGCAGAGGGGATTCCGCTCCGGAGTCGTTCACAACGATGTTTCCCGATCTCATCTTGTTCCCGTAGTAATGATTATGCAGCGTCTCGCCATGGATGGAAAAGATGATCGGGAACGAGAGGCCTCCCCCCATCGAGACAGCGATGCCTTCCATTGCTCCGACAACCTCCCGTTCGTATATCCCCGGCTTGGCCATCTTCATCGCAGCGATTTGCATCCGGCGGGTCATATCGATCGCAAGCTCGATTTGCTCCACCTCTTCTCTTGACTTGATGGACCGCTGCTCGACAACACCGCGGATGAATTCCTTCGACGCATATTCATTGACCGCGCGCGGATGAATTCCGAGGAGACGCTCGAGCTTCAGGATATTCTCGGGTCTGTACTGTCGCAGGAAATGGATCTTCCTTCCGTTTTGGACAGCGACTCTGAGGACCTCCTCGAGCTTGCTCAGAGGAAGTGTCGTGGAGACGCCAACCTTCTCGCTTTTCTCTTTGATCGACGTCTGCGGACCGGTCCACACGATCTCATCGACCGTTGGGTCATTGCCAAAGATGATCTCTTTTCGCGCGTCGAGATCGATGACGGCAGCAAGAGACGGGTGATCGAGTCCCCAGTAATAGAGGAATGAGCTATCCTGCCGGAAGGAATAGGTGTTTGCCGGGTAGTTCATCGGGCTCTCCTCATTGCCAAGGAAGAGGAGTATTCCCGACTGCATTCTTTTCTTGAGAGCGTTTCTCCGTTGAACATAGATCCTGGTCGCGAACATGATGATCTCCTTGTGACAGATTGTGTCGAAGAATGATCGAGAGTGTAGAACGCCAAGCCGTGGTCCACCCCCGGTCGAGTCTCACTCGTCTTTGAGGCTCGGATCGAGGTACACCCATCTCAGCTTCAAGTCTACGAGGAACAATTCGTCAGCGATCTTGAACTCCTCGGGCAGAATGTTCTCGAGCTTCATCGTCTGCCACGTCGTTGTCGGATGTATGAATTCGTACTTGCCTCTCGACGTTGTGGCTTTGATAGGCATTCGAAAATCCGCTACATCTGTCTTCCATCGGTAACGGGCAGTGACCGAGGTTTCCTTCTTCGACACCGACACTTCGAGCTGAGGGATGCCCGGATACCGGAGATACTGGTTGAAGAAGTATGTATAATCGGTCCCAGTTCTTGTGTTGATGAAGTTGAACATATCTTCTGCGGTGATTGTCTGGCACCGAAAAGTCTCGGCGAGACCGCGCAGGGTGGCAAACCAGAGAGAGTCGTTATCCAGGACGCTCCTGAAGGTGTTGAGAACGAGCTGCCCTTTGTCGTACATGTCACCCGAACCCGATCGCTGGACGTTGTAGATGCCGATAATCGGCTCCCTGTTCCCGACGTTCGGCTTCTTTCCATTGATGTACTTGAGCGCCTCAGCACGTCCCCACATGTATTCTACAAAGAGGGCTTCGGCGTACGCCCCGAAGCTTTCGTGAATCCACATGTCGGCGATATCTTTGGAGGTGACGCTGTTTCCCCACCATTCGTGCGCGCTTTCGTGAATGATGATGAAATCGAATTTCAATCCGGTCTCCGATGGCGCACGGCCGCGGTACCCGCCGATGTAGTGATTCCCGTAGGCCACGGCGCTCTGATGCTCCATTCCCGTGTGTGGACATTCGACCAGCTTGTAGCCATCTCCCGGAAAGGGGTACTTCCCGAAGTACTTCTCAAAACACGCCATCATCGGCTTCACCTGTTCGAACTTGACCTTCGCTCTCTCCAGATTCTCCGGCATCACATAGTAGTCAAGCGTAAGCGAGTCGCCGCTGACGTAGCGATCGGCAAAATGGACGTATTTGCCGATGTTCACGGTAACGTTGTAGTTATTAATCGGATAGCTCACAAACCAGTCGTACCGCACCCAGCCATCAGGCAGGGGGGTGACGGCGCGGAGGCGGCCGTTGGAAATATCCTGCAGTCCATTCGGTACTGTAATACTGATCAACATGCTGTCGGGCTCGTCGGACTGATGATCCTTGTTTGGCCACCAGAGGCTTGCGCCGGTTCCCTGGCACGTCACGACCACCCACGGATTGCCCTCCTTGTCTTTCTGCCACGAGAAGCCTCCCTCCCACGGCGGTCTCCTTGCCTCTGTGGGTTCGCCCGAATAGAAAACGACTATTTCGTGCTCGGTGTTCTGCTGCAGGGCACCTGGCAGTTGCACGAAGAACGCGTTGTATTCACGAGTGAACGCCAACGATCCTTTCCCATCGACCGTGATCCTCTCGATCGACATGTTCTTGAAGAGGTCGAACTGCATTCTGTCGAATGCTGTGACGACCTTGAAGCGGATGGTGTTTGAACCTCGAATGGTGTGAGCCTGCGGATCGATTCGAACATCCAGATGATAGGACTTCACATCGTAGCATGTCCGCTCGGGCGTAAGCATGCCCCGAAGAGTGTCCGCCCGCGTGAAAACCATTGGTCTTCTCTGCTCTTGAGACACACTGGTCTGGCTATGACCAAGCAGGAAGAGCAAGAGCATGGCACAATATCCAGTTCTCATGGTCTCCTCTTAATGTTATGAACGATTGTCGTGTTGCCGAAAAGCGCCGATCCCGCTCGATGAGTTCGAGAAAAATCTGAGTCCTTCGCGCTGTATCACTTCACCTTCGGGCCGGGAGCCAAATTCTGATTCAGATATGCCGTGAGCAGATTGTACAAATGGAGGGTTGTGTTTTCCCCCTCGCCGATTCCGTGAGAGCGGTTCGGGTATTCCATCATCGTGAAGCGCTTGTTGGCTTTGATCAGCGCGTTGATCACCCGCTCTGTGTTCTGGTAGTGGACGTTGTCATCACCGGAGCCGTGCACGATCAGGAGATTTCCCTTCAACCGGTCGGCGAAAGTGATCGGAGAACCAAGCCGATACCCTTCCTCGTTGTCATCCGGAGGACCCATGTAGCGTTCCTGATAGATCGCATTGTACAGATGCTGATCCGATACCGGAGCGACGGACATGCCGGTCTGATAGAGATCAGGATATCGGAACATGAGATTGAGCGTCATGGAGCCGCCACCGCTCCAGCCCCAGACTCCGATTCTGGTCGAATCAACGAAAGGCCAGGTTCGAATAACACGAATCGCAGCGGCTTGCTCGATTGAAGCGAGGATTCCGATCTGCCGGTAGATGCATTTTCTCCATGCGCGGCCACGAGGCGCCGGCGTCCCTCGATTATCAACGCTCACGACGATATAGCCCTGCTGCGTCAGCATGAGATGCCACAGATAACCCTGCCCGCGCCACGCATCAAGGACGGTCTGACCGGCGGGCTCTCCGTAGACTTGCACAAGCACGGGATACTTCTTCGTTGGATCGAAGTCGGGAGGCTTCATGCACCATGCATCGAGAGTGACTCCACCGCCAATGTCGACCTTGAAGAACTCCGTCGCATTGCGCGCGAGCTTCCCCACCTTCTCGCGCAATCTCGCATTATCTACCAACGTTCGAGCAGTTTCGTGTCCCGGTAAGCGGATAAGCTCCGTTCGAGGTGGCGAGCCGAAGGTTGAAGAGACGTGGAAAGCCCACCGTGCGTTGGGCGAAATCTCGTAGCGGTGAATCCCGGGCTGGTTGGCCGGCGTGAGCCGCTCTGCATTGCCTTTCCCGTCGAGGCGGACCCGGTAGAGATATCGCTGCGTCGCGTTGTCTGGCGATGCAATGAAATACAACCAGCCGCCAATCTCGTCGATGTGCTCAATACTCACGACATCGTAGTTTCCCGGCGTGATCAGGCGCTTCTCCCTTCCATCGCGGGAGCACATGTACACGTGCCTCCATCCATCCCGTTCGCTCACCCACATAAATCGCTTTCCGCTGTCGAACCACTTCAGATCATCAACGACTTCGACCCACGTGCTGTCGGTCTCGGTGAGGATCGTCCAGACACGGCCTGTGCGTGCGTCACCAAGCATCAGGCTGTCGGCATTCTGGAGGCGGTTGAAATGCTGGAAAACAAGCTCGCTGGAATTCGCCGCCCACTCCATGCGTGGAAGGTAGTTGTTTCGTTTGTCGCCAGGCACATTCATCCAAACCGTCTGTCCGCCATCGGCGCCGATAACACCGACGCGACAAGAAGAGAGCATCGTCCCGACCTTAGGGTATTGCACCGGAATGAGGAAGGAGTAGAGGGAATCTGTGTTGTTGATGAGATAGAAGTCACGAACACCCGAGGCATCGAGCTGCCAATAGGCGATTGATTTGCTGTCGGGACTCCAGCGAAATCCATCTCGGTCAAACCACTCCTCCTCATAGACCCAGTCAAACGTCCCATTGATGATCGTCTTCGAGCCATCGAAGGTGATCTGCCGGATCTGATCGCTGCTGAGGTCCTCGACGTAGATGTTGTGCTCTCGAACGTAGGCAACCCGTTTGCTGTCCGGCGAGAACTTCGCGAACATCAGTGTCGACGGTTTCGCATCGCCTCCAAGCTTCCGCGTCTTCCAGGCGGCAAGGTCAATAACCCAGTAATCCCCCCGCGTGTTTTGGCGCCAGACGCGCTTCGAGTTCGTGTAGAGAAGAAGAAGCTTTCCGTCCGGCGACCAGGAGTAGTCATCGATCCTCAGCGGCGTTGATTCTCCCGGGGGGATGAGCTTCGCCGCAGAAACCAGGATTTCTCTCTTGCCTGTTTCCGTATCGTACTTCAGGATATCCCTTGCGCCTTTCACCGCATCGGAAGCTTCGACCGTTGTATAAGCGGCACCATTAGTCAGCCAGCGCGCGGGTCCGAAAAACTCTGAGACAAATTCGCGGTTCTTGAAAATCCGATCAAGCGTGAGACGCGTTTCATCATTCGTTTGCGATAAGGCAGACGGAGACAAGGAAACAGCGGCAAGCATGAAGAGGACTAAATGTTGACGTTTCATGTGGTGCTCCCCAACTATGGTTTTTGTGAGCAAGGTTCGGTTCTTAGCGTTGTTTGAGGTCGCCGTCAAGCACATACCTCTCTCCTTTTTTCGTTTCGAATCGCACAACGGTACCCCCGTACTGCACAGTGCACGGTTGGCCAAGCAGTGATTGAATGACAACGATGGCAAGCCTCCCGTCTTTCCAGTCGAAGCTCATATCGAAGCCCCCTCGGGCACGCAGCCCCTTGACTGATCCTGACGTCCAAGCCTTGGGCAGTGCCGGGAGCACGGATAGCATATTTGTGTGAGATTGCAGCAACATTTCTGTGATAGCTGCAGTGCCTCCAAAGTTGCCATCCACCTGGAGTGCCTTTCCATCCTTTGAGAACAGGTTGGGCCAGGTTCGATTCGTGATGAGGTTTCTGATTTCCTTGTATGCCTGCTCGCTGTCAAGCAAGCGGGCCCAGAGCGCTCCCCGCCACGCCATCGAGAAGGACATTCCCTCTTCTCCCCTTGACATGATCGCTTTTCTCGCCGCAGAAGCAAGCTCAAGGGTTGTGCGCGGATCGATCTCTTCGCCCGGATACAATGGCCACAGATGAGAGAGATGTCGATGATTCGGCTCCAGACTTCCCCAGTCATCGAGCCATTCCTGCAGCTCGCCGGTCCTGCCAATCTGCAGTGGCGCCAATTGCGTCCGGACCGATCTCAGCCTCTCACGGAAATCCTTGTCAACACCGAGTATCTCCGAAGCTTCGATGCAGGCACTGAAGAGAGCACGGAGGATAGACATCTCGATCGTCGCCCCGGCACAAATGGTCGTGCCTGGCAAATAGAGACCTGTGACCTCGTCAAAGTATCTCTTGTTTCCTTCTCTCTTCGGGAAATTCTCCGGCGAGGTTGACGGACAGGTTACCAACCACTTATGGGTCGGGTCCTCCACCAACGTGCTCAAGAAGAATTCAGCCGATCCTTTCATAACTGGATAGATCTTCCTGAGATATGTCGTATCCTCGTTGAACCGATAGTGGTCCCAGAGATGGGTCGTGAGCCAAGCGCCACCCGTCGAGAATGTGCCCCATGTTGGCCCATCCATTGGTGCGCAGGCCAACCAGATGTCCGTGTTCTGATGAAGGACCCAACCGTTTGCGTTGTAATGCCTTCTGGCTACGCTCACTCCTGGCCCGCCGGCGATCTCTGAAACCATCCTGATGAGCGGTTCGACACACTCAGCAAGATTCGCGGCCTCAGCAGGCCAGTAGTTCATCTCCAGATTGATATTGGTCGTGTATTTGGAGTCCCACCATGGATTTGAATCCGCATTCCAAATGCCCTGGAGATTTGCAGCCTGTGTCCCGGGCCGGGAGCACGAGATGAGAAGGTACCGACCAAACTGATAGAAGAGGGGAACGAGCTGTGGATCGGATGTGTGAGCAGAGTTCTTGATGCGCTCATCAGTCGGCAAACTCGAGGCTTCTGTCTTTCCAAGGTCAAGTGTAACGCGGCCAAAGAGCTTCTGATAATCCTCAACATGCGCCGTTCGTAGCTGCTCATATGATTTCTTCTCGGCTTCTGCCAAATAGTGCTTGACGCGCTCTTCCGGGTTGCCGCTGACATCGTCGTAGCTTACGAAGTTCGTTGCCGCTGCAAACAGAAGCGTCACTGCATTTGCGTTTCGGACTGTGAGGTCGACGTCATCAACGGTCACTGTGCCACCATCGAGGAGAGCTTTGACGTGCGCTCCGTACCTGATCATTCCTTTGATCCCAAGGTAGTCTGTCGTCTTGCCCTTCAGATGCAAGCCATCCGGTGGGGCACCGTCCATTTGAAAGTAATCTGTTCCGTAGTTTGAGTGATCAGGATTTCTCACCCCCTGCAAATTGACCGTGAATGTAACCGCGGCGGGTACATCAGCTGTCAATCGGACAACAACCACCTGATCCACTGCCGTTGAAAAGATCTCCCGATAGTAAGTGACGTTGCCCACCTGATAGCGTACGCTCGCAATGGCCCGCTCGAGATCGAGCGACCGGCGATAGTCCTTGACTTGTTTATGACCAGGAAAATTCAGATTGAGATTGGCCAGGGGCTGATACTTCATCTGCTCCACCGGCATTCCCATCATCGTTCGCCCGAAGAGGTTATGAGCTTGCGTGTACTTGCCTGCGAAAATCAGCCGACGGATCTCCGGCAGTGCTTTGGGTCCTCCGGACGTGCTGGGATCATACGGTCCACCGGACCAGAGCGTTGCCTCGTTCAGTTGAATCCTCTCTTCATCGGTCTTCCCAAAAACCATCGCCCCCAACCGTCCGTTGCCCAACGGGAGCGCCTCAGTCCATTCCTGAGCCGGCTGTTTGTACCAGAGCTTCAGGTTCCGATCGTCCGGCGCGTTCTTGCCAGCCATGAGAGCCTGAAGATCCGCCACGATGGCAACGGTGACTACCAATGCAACTATGATCAGTCGAGCGCGGCGTGATCTGACAGGGCGCGTCATTGAGTCTGTTCAGAGATGAGGGTATTGTGAGGGCAGGGTTGGCAAGATAATCTTCGTTTTTCGATTCCCAATGCTCGACGTTCAACCGAGGGAGGCAGTCCGAGAGACCAATCTACGAGATCCTCCGGGAGTGATCGACAGGAGTTGAAAGCCTTCCCCGCAGCTCCTTTGAAGCGAAACATGAACTCCTCGACCGAGCTCGCGAACGGCATATCACCCCTGTTCGAAGATGACGATGATCATGAAACGCCAGTGGCAACCCGCTCGAGCCGGGAACACTCAAGCAGGATCATGGATCTGTTTCGTTGAGTGTGATTCCTAAAGGGTCGACTGCTCCGTGCGGGAGATGATCTCGTCCTGGAGGTCCTTTCCGAGATCGCAGAAGTAATCACTGTAACCCGCGACCCTGACGATCAGGTCCCGATATTGTTCGGGGCGTGCCTGCGCCTTTCGAAGGGTCTCTGCTGTGACAACATTGAACTGAATGTGGTGACCGCCAAGCTTGAAGTAGCCTCTGACCAAGTGCGTCAACTCTTCAATCCCTTTTTCATCTTCCACGAGCTTCGGCGTGAGCTTTTGGTTCAGTAGCGTGCCGCCCGTTCGCACGTGATCCATCTTCGATGCGGACTTCAGGACGGCAGTCGGGCCCTTGCGGTCGGCTCCCTGGACCGGAGAAATACCTTCAGACAACGGTTGGCATGCTTTCCTCGCGTCAGGCGTCGCGCCGGTTTTCGTGCCAAAATAGATATGACAGGTGGTCGGAAGAAGATTGATTCTGTACGCTCCGCCTTTCGTGTTCATCCTTCCGTCAACGGCATGGAAGAACATCTCGAAGACCTGTTGCATCAAGTCGTCGGCATAGTCGTCGTCGTTTCCGAACTTCGGCGTCTTGTTCATCAGCATCAGCCGGAGCCTGTCATTTCCTTCAAAATCCGCCGCCAGCGCTTTCTTGAGCTCCATCATCGAGATTGAGTGGTGATCAAACACGTGATACTTGATCGCCGTCAGAGAGTCCGTCACGGTGCCCATTCCGACTCCCTGAATGTACATCGTATTGTATCTCGCGCCCCCTCCATTATAGTCCTTTCCTTTTGCAATACAGTCGTCTATGAGAACAGAGAGGAAGGGAACCGGCATGTATTCGGCATACAGTCGTTCGATGACGTTGCTTCCCCTGATTTTGACGTCGATGAAATACTGGAATTGACGCTTGAAGGCGGTCATCAGCTGATCGAAAGACTTGAACCGAGAAGGATCGCCCGTCTCGACCCCGATTTTCTCCCCTGATTGCGGGTCGACACCGCTGTGTAAAGCAACCTCGAGAATCTTGGGTATGTTCAAATACCCCGTTAAAATGTAACTTTCTTTCCCAAAGGCGCCTGTTTCAACACAGCCACTCGTTCCACCGTTTCTGGCATCTTCGACGGCTTTCCCCTGGCGGAGCAACTCATCAACCACTGTGTCCGCGTTGAAGATCGAGGGTTGTCCCCACCCTTTGCGGATGATTTTGCACGCACGCTTGAGGAATTCATCGGGACTCTTTTTGCTCAGTTGAATGTTGGAACTCGGCTGCACGAGCCGCATTTCATCAATGACATCAAGCACGAGATAGGTGACCTCATTGACCCCGTCCGATCCATCAGCTTTGAGACCGCCCGAGTTGATATTTGCGAAATCGGTGTAGGTAGCACTCTCCGCGGCCGTGATCCCGACCTTTGGAGGTGCAGGTTGATTGTTGAACTTGACCCAGAAGCACTGCAGCAATTCTCGCGCTTGCTCGCGATTCAGGCTCCCTTCTTCAACCTCCTTCTTGTAGAACGGATAGAGATGCTGGTCAAGCCTGCCGGGATTGAACGCGTCCCACGGATTGAGCTCAGTAATGACTCCAAGGTGGACGAACCAATAATACTGAAGTGCCTCCCAGAAGTTACGCGGCGCATGAGCAGGAACGTATTCACAGATCTGCGCTATACGCTCCAGTTCTTTCTTTCGCCCGGGGTCTCTCTCCGCGGATGCCAATTCGCTGGCTTGTTCGGAATGTCGACGCGCAAAGACAATCATCGCATCGATGCAGACCTCCATCGCCTGCAACTCTTCCTGTTTTTCGAATGCCTCGGGATCATTGAAGTAATCGAGGTTCTGCAGGCTGCGTGCGATGTCCCGCTTAAAATCGAGCATGCCTTTCCTGTAGATTTTGTCGTCCAGAACTGTGTGACCGGGTCCGCGCTGCTCCATAAACTCCGTGAAGATCCCGGCCTTGTATGCACGCTTCCAATCTTCGGTCATCTCGCTGAAGATCTTCTCGCGCATCGTTTTCCCCTTCCAGAAGGGTATGATGACATCCCGATAGTCCGATCGCACTTCGTCACAGACTGCAAATGAGACCTTTTCCCTCCTGTCGAGGATCTCGAGGTCATCGAGTGTGTGACAGCAGAGTTCGGGGAACGTCGGGGTTGCCTTCGGCGCAGGTCCGCGCTCGCCAACGATGAGCTCACCCTCATTGATGCAGATCGTCTTGTGGTCCATCAGATGCTTGAACGCCAGCGCTCTCCGCATGGGAACGGAAACGAACCCCTCATCTTTTCTGTACGATTCCGTCATGAGGATGGCACGTTCAGCGGAAATTCGGGGAACTGCCTCCAGGCTTTGTTTTCGTAGCCGTGCAACGCGACTGGTCATATCTGTCTAACCTCCAATCCGGGTTGTCAAACCAAAACCTCGCAGGATGGCTGCAAGCACCTCAGCTCGTTCAGTCGAGAGAGGCTCCTCGGGCCACGAATGGCTTGGTTTGCGGAGTCTTTCATATTTCTCCTTCCCCGTTTTGTGAAACGGGAGAAGGTGAACTTCTTTTATCGACGTTGATTGCGTAAGGAATCCACCAAGAGATCGCACGTTCTCTTCGTCATCACTGACGCCCGGGATAAGAGGGACTCGAACGATGACATCGGCCCCCCACGATGACAACCCCTTGAGGTTCTCGAGAATGAGTTCGTTGGAAACGCCTGTGAAATCCCTGTGTCTTTTGTCATCCATGACCTTGACATCATAGAGAAAG
>CAZTKU010000029.1:18942-21125 GCA_964614245.1 uncultured Ignavibacteriaceae bacterium | reverse complement strand
GCTTTTCTCATCGGAACCATGATCAGATACGCTGCCAGAACAACGAAGAACGGAATGGCCAGCCACGAGGCGAAGTCGTTGAACCCTGTCAACGCCCAGAACTCTGGGGCCTCACCCATGCGATCTTTGATGAAAACGACTGCCGCAATGAACAACCCCATCAGCGCTTCCCCGGCAATGAGTCCGGATGCGGTAAGAATCCCGGCGTTCTCCACGCGCGCTTTCTGAGCATCGTTGTACGCGCGCTTTTTCACTCGTCGGTCCACGATCCCGCGAATGGCGCCGCCCACGAAGATGGCAAACGTTGTGCCAAGAGGAAGGTACATTCCGACCGAGAAGAGCATCGGACTCCTGACCTTGATGAGGATCATCGAGATCCCCATCGCAATACCGACGATCACAAGGGGCCACGCCATCTCGCCTCCAACGATCCCCTGAGAAAGTGCCGCCATCAAACCTGCCTGAGGTGCCGACAGGTTGGCGCTTCCAAACCCACCGTTCAGCGGATTCTGTGCTAGGTCAGAATTATGAAGCACATAAAGCGGGAAGAACATGACCAAACCGGCGAGGACCACACCCACGATGTCTCCGACCTGCATTTTCCACGGTGTGCCGCCAAGTATGTGGCCGACCTTCAGATCCTGCAGCATCTCGCCCGCGACAGCAGACGAAACGCAAACGACCGCCGCTACCCCAAGCACCGCCGCGACTCCCTCAGTTCCGGATACTCCGACGACCACCATCGTCAACGCCGCAACGACGGTTGTGGCGAGGGTCAATCCGGAAATAGGGTTGTTCGAAGAACCAATCAAGCCAACAAGGTTGCCTGAGACGGCTGCAAAGAAGAACCCCGTCACGAGCATCACCAGAGCGGCGAGGATTGCGCCTCCTATCACCTGAGTGAAGTAGAAGTACAGGGCGATCATAAGAATGAAGACAACGGCGATTCCCAGGAGCACGACGCGGAATGAGAGATCGCGCTCGGTGCGCGCAGTCGTCGCTTCGGCTGATGCCGCCTTCCGTACATCGGCAACACCTCGCTTGATGCCGAGAATCAGGTTCTTTCTCATCCGCCAGAGCGTGTAGCACGCGCCCACGAGCATTCCACCGACGGCGATCGGACGCGCGATGAACCTGTAGAGGTGACCTGTGAGCGCTGCCCAATCCTGAGTACCATCCGCGGCAGTGTACTTATCGATCATCGATGGTCCGAGAAAGAAGACCAGAAGCGGTACGAGGAGCCCCCAGGCCAGAAGTCCGCCCGCGAAGTTCAGGGCACCCAACTCCGGCCCAATGATGTATCCCACACCGATGTAAGCCGGCGTGATGTCCGGGGCAGAAAACGTGGTCACGCCGCCGGCAGGAACAATGTTGGAGTCCTTCGTTAGCCCCAGGCGGACGAGGCTTTCTTTGAGTTTACCAACCGGAATCTGAAAGCTGTTCCGATAGAAGAAAGCCCCCAGCCCATCCAGCGTTCCGAGGTCTGCTCTTGAGAACAGTTTAACCAGAGCGCCGACGCCCATTGCCTTGAAGAGCTGCATGGCCGCGCCCGCACCCCGCTGACCTGCCTTGTGGATTTCGCTCGCCGCGACGGACTCAGGAAACGGCAGCGTATGGTCTTCGACCATCACCCGCCGAAGGATCGTGACAAACATGATGCCGAGCAAGCCGCCGAGCACCATCAATGCGCTCGCGGTCAGGTATTCCGTCAGCATGTTGCCGGTATCGAATTTCCACAATTGCAAAATGACGAAGCCGGGAATCGTGAAGACGGCGCCCGCTGCCACCGATTCGCCAATCGACCCGACAGTTCGGGCGAAGTTCTCCTCGAGAATTGAGCCTCTGTACAGACGCAAGACCGCCATTCCAATGACGGCCGCGGGGTACGTAGCAGCAATCGTCATACCTGCCTTGAGTCCGAGGTAGGCATTCGCCGCTCCGAGGATCACACACATCACCAAACCGATGATCAGTGCACGGACGGTGAATTCCCTCATGTCGGTCTCGACGGGTACGAAAGGTCTGAAGAGGGGTTCCGTTCCGCCACCGCTCTTGATGTCTGCCATAGAAGTCTCCTTACTGTTGTGTTTGAGAAAACTGGATCAACGAACGAAAATTGCCTTGGTAATATACCATGCCATGTACGGATTCTCTTTCAAACGGCGTGTTGAATAAGCATACCA
>CAZTKU010000029.1:0-18842 GCA_964614245.1 uncultured Ignavibacteriaceae bacterium | reverse complement strand
CCCAACTCTTTGTCGATTCGCAATCCGAGTTGCGTCGGCTTGATCGACATGTTGGAGTCAAGCTGGTTCTCCTTGATCGCTCGGAGAATCGGAATGATGTTGTCACGCACCTGGCGCGCCTCCCCGGCATCTTTGACGTCTTCACCCAACAGGTCGATTGTAGACATCATACCCATTGAATTGAGCTCTTTCACCACGCGAACGGCATCCCGCAAAGCCGTCCCAGCGATATATCGCTTAGCCACTTGGCCAACGACGGCTTTCGGTATGAAGGGCATCGCTGAAACAACGAGCTTATTGAGAAGGGACATAATCAGGTTTCTAGAGTGTCGGAAGCGGAAGGACTGCAGGGAAAGGTGAGCCGGAAGATGGTTCTCACGCTGCAGACCTGATATGGCGGGGAAAAAGATAGCCACTCAACCCTAGAAATGCAACAAAAAAGGCCTCAGCAGACCTGTCAGGTTTGGGGAGCCTGGCAGGTCTTTTTTTAGAAGTTGATGATGAATCCCACTTTTGGCTCAATACGCTTCTGCACTTTGTATCCCACCACGCGGCCGGTTGATTCTTCCTTCTCTTCGGCGAACGTCCATTGATAGAGCATCGAGACCACCATATAGGGAAGCGGCTTGTAGCCAATTTGCGCGTAGAAGAGCGAGTTGTTATCAACTTTGAAAACTGAACCAACGTTCTTTTTATCGTAACCGCCAGTGAGCAGGATACCGGGCAGCGCATTTCCTGTCTCTAGTTCGAGGTGAATGGTGCCCGCATTCCGTTGACCCACCGGCGATTGATATCCGCCGATGATGTTCAACGTCCCAAAAATGCTCAGCAAGAGCTCGCCGTAATATCCTTGGAATCGTTGGGCGGTTTTCAGCGCTTGCGCTTTGCTCAGGAACCGGCTTGTATCAACAATCTGATACCGCTCATGCTCGTACAGCGCACCGAAGTATGAGGGTAGGAATTCATCTCCCACGAATCGCCGTTCGTATTTGGCGCCCAACGTCACGGGTCCGAGTCCGCTGAAATCCACGCTGATTCCCACTGCAGCTCCACCTCCATAATTCACGATCTTCGCATAATCTGCATAGAACGTCGACCGTAGCGAGCTCAAGGATAGGAGAGGAAGGCCAATATCGACGCCAATGATCGAAAGCGATCCGCCATCATCAGTCCTCCGAATGGATCCAATGGTGTCGCCCCACGTTTTGTTCGCATCAGCATGCAAGTCAGAGGCAAATGTCACGCCGGTTTCCAGCCCGCCGATGATTGGAATGGCTGCAGCACGGGTATACTGAAGGGGCCGGACATATCCTCGCACGCCAAGGACGCCTGCTCCGCCGATATCGCTGTACATTGACTCAAACCCATACTTCTCGAAATCCACATCGAGCTCAATGCCGATCCTGCGCAGATCATAGCTCGCACTGTTGCGATACATATACATGATATATCCATGCCCCAGCCGCGTGTAGTCTAACGCGCCAGCCCGAACGTAGAATGAGTCATGCTTCATACCATACCGCACGTAGCGGATAATACGCAGGTAGTCGTACACCTCATTGAAATCCTCCTTCCGGATTTTTCCATCCTTCTCGATGCGAATGTTGAGGTCCAGACCCACGCCAACTTTCCCAAAGGCAAGCTCCGGCATCAGGTGAAAGAGGTAATAGGGTTCCCCATCAATGAATGTGACTCCGACGCCTCCGGTGATGGTTTGCTGATGGCTGAGCATCCCGAGACGTGACGGTTGCTGCATCGTTGATTGGGACCGTAGCTCCGTGGCGCAGAAGATCAGAAGAAGAACGGTGACAACAACGCGCGACATCAACTCTCTGTGATTGACCATGTTAGATTCCGAAGAGAATCCGGCAGATAAACACTGCGCCCAACATTCCGAACAAATCAGCGATCAGTCCGGCCGGGACGGCGTGACGGGTGTTCTTCACTTGAACGCATCCAAAATAGACCGCGAGAACGTAGAAGGTCGTTTCTGAACTGCCGTACATCGTCGAGGCGAGAATGCCGATGAAGGAATCTGCCCCGTGCACTTTCATCAGTTCGGTCATGATTCCGAGCGAGCCGCTGCCGGAGAGCGGGCGCATGAACGCCATCGGAAGAGTCTCGGGCGGCATACCGATGAGATTCGTTGCCGGGGCGAGGACCGTCGTGAGGAGCTCCATTGCACCGCTGGCACGGAAGATTCCGATCGCGCAGAGCATCGCGACAAGATATGGGATGATACGCACGGCGGTGTTGAAGCCGTCCTTCGCTCCTTCGACAAAGACTTCGTAGACCTTGACCTTTTTGATGGCCCCCCAACCGAGGAAGGCGAACATCATCAGCGGAATCGCAATGACCGCAATCGCGTTGATCACCGCGCGGAAGATATCACCCATTGCTCGCCTCCTTTCGCGGCTCGGGCTCGGCCTCGAAATCCTTCCTGTACCGAGGCAATCGCTGCAACAGCTTCGCTGCAAGGACACCCGCCACCGTTGCACAACCCGCCCCGAAGATGGAAGTCCCGATGATGATGCCCGGATTTGCCGATCCCGCCGCTGCGCGCACGGCAATTGCGGTCGCCGGAATCAGGATCAGGCCTCCGGTGTTGATGGCCAGAAATGTGACCATTGCATTCGTTGCTGTGCCGGCCTTTGGGTTGAGCTTATTCAACTCCTCCATCGCCTTCAATCCCAACGGCGTCGCGGCGTTGCTGAGACCAAGCATATTTGCCGCGATGTTCATGATCATTGCGCCGACGGCCGGATGATCCGGCGGGACATCCGGGAATACCCGTTTGGTGATCGGCGTAAGCATACGTGTAACGACCCGCAACAACCCCGCTTCTTCAGCGACCTTCATCACGCCCAACCAGAGGGCCATAATGCCGATGAGGCCGAGAGCGATTGTTACCGCGGTCGATGCATAGTCGAGAGCGGCCTGTGTTACGGCTTTGAGCTTTGGAAACCGAATCGGCTCGAGCACGAATTGCACGACCGCTGTTGTCCCGTCGGCTGAGAACTTCATCGACTGGACAGTCCCCATCAGCTTGTCCTTGCCTGTGGCTGACTTTGCCATTTCCCTCCAGCGGTCGGGACTTGAAGATCCGACCGCCATCAAGAGAGTGGACTCACCCGAGGGGGCCTTGCTGATGCTGACCGGTTGATGAATTTCCCCGCTGACAGTCGTGATCCCGTAGAACCGATTGAGGCCTTCTGCCGTAAGAATGAGCTCGCCTTCCCACGTCACGCGTTGCGCTGTGGGAGCGCTTTGCACGTTGAATGTCGCCTCAAGGGGGATTCCGTTTCGGTACGTGTTTTGGACTTCATCCTTCACATCATTGCCAACCGCCACGAGAAGACCAATGACGATGAGTGCGATCCAGACATAGTTCAGCATAGTGGGATTGTTAGAAGTGAAAATGGGAATTGGATGTGGATCGTCTAAAAGTATAGCTTTTCATTCGAAAATCAAGATGAAACTATCGATAAGGAAAGCACGCGTGTCTCGTCAACCGATTCGGACTCGTCGTTCAAACATACAGATCAATGTGAATCGTCGGTGAAGCGATATCTGGTTTGAGTGGAACTGAAGCCGGCCAGAGTATCGTCTCCCTCTCGTGCCAGCTTTGCAAAGCTTTTCGGAAATGAGTATCTTAATCCGAAAGGGGGTTAGCGCCACAAAACAGGAGCCCCATGGGGAATTCGCGACGCTCAGACGGCCTCGATCTTCTCGGCTCGATCTCAAAACTCGAAAGGACACGCGACGTCCGAAAGCTTCGCCGACAAGTTGCGCGGCTCATGTCGACAATTGGATCGAGCACGGACGACAAGATCCAGCTCCGCACAAACGGTCGGGCGAGAAGTATGTCCTCCGTCTCCCGTCAGTTTTTGCTCGGCGAGCTTCAGCAGATCGAAAAAACAAGAACCGCTGAACGCGCCCGATACTACGCCAGCCGCCTTATGAAAGCTCTCGGCGAGGTCAATACCGGGGAATTCAACGACATCAACTTGAATCGTTGGAAAGAGTACGATAACATTCTCACCGACAGCATGTGGGTTCTGCAGAAGCGAGATGCGTCGGGCTTGCATTCGGCGTGGTACTGGGGAAACTTCATCCCGCAGATACCGCACCAGCTCATGCTGCGGTACACAAAGAAGGGGGATTGGGTACTCGACCCTTTTGCGGGCAGCGGGACAACTCTGCTGGAATGTCAACGCCTTGGCCGGAATTGCCTGGGCGTCGAGCTCCAGCCTTCTGTCGCAAAGAAAGCCTCGGCAATGTTGGAGAAGGCTCCATCGCACGGAGCGAGGTTGACGATTGCACTGGAGGTTGGCGACAGCACAAAGGTAAACATTCGGGAGCTGCTGAAGAAACACGGGAGCAAATCGGTCCAGTTGGCGATTCTGCATCCTCCCTACCACAACATCATCAGGTTCAGCGGGAACCGGCGTGATCTCTCCAACGCCAAGTCGCCGAAAGAATTCGCCGAACGATTCGGCGCAGTTGTTGATCGTGTCACGTCCGTGCTGGATGAGGGCCGGTTTCTCGCCGTCGTCATCGGCGACAAATATGAAAAGGGGGAATGGATTCCCCTGGGCTTCCTGGTGATGAACGAAGTCCTGAGAAGAACGTACAAGCTCAAGAGCATTGTTGTAAAGAACTTCGACGAGACGCTCGGGAAGCGCAGCCAGAAAGAGCTCTGGCGGTACCGCGCACTCGCCGGAGGGTTCTACGTTTTCAAACACGAGTATATCTTCATCTTTCAGAAGAACGCATGACTTCTCCCGTTGACGAGCTATGAAGGTGACACTCGAAGCCCGCGAACTTGAACTCAAGAAGCGCTACGTGCATCCCTACGAATGGGGACAGAAGCAAAACGACGAGTGGGACGAGCGGACGGATTTCATTTACCATATCTTCAGCTTCGATGCCTTCATGAAAGAGGTCGAGACGCGATTCAAGGAGGACCCCCACGGCAATGAAATCCTTCAGTACGCGCTGAACCGGTGGTACAATTTCTGGTCGGCCAAGGGCGTCGAACAGATCTTCTGCTCTCACCCAAGCGTTCGAGCGGCTCGGGACGCAAAGGACCGGCTGAGGGACTTCAGGATTGGCGACATCAGCTTCGACCACAAGACCTCGACCTATCCACGGGGCTTCAACCACGATCTAGAGTTCGGGCAGAAGCACCCGCGAGAGCTCATTGAGTGGTTCTACACGCACCAGAGCCAGCAGCGACGCAAGCATTTCGAGAACAGGATCTTCCTTGTGCTCTACGCATCCGATGGACTGCACTGGAAACTGAAAGCAGAATTGGGCTGGCTTGAATCGCTGATCAAGCCGTACCTCGACAACTTTGATTCGTCCAAGCTTCACCGATTCAAGTTCGAGGGGAAAAGGGAGACCGTTGCAGACGTGATCTGGGCTGTCCGATGAGAACCTTCCAAAAATTTCGACCCTTCGAAAGGTTAACGGAGAATCTCCGCTAGCCACACCGCCGCGGCACCCACCGCCGCACATACGCCGTTGACGATATCATTGTTCATCCACGCGAGCCCGCGAGTTCTCCGAGCAGGCCGAGCACAGTGCACTCTTCGCTCAGTCGGCTTTCCACAAATGCCGCAGAGATATTGGCCCTGAAGGGAAGCACCGAGGATACTGTCAAGAGCACTTCCCAACGCACCGGCAAGCACGACTACAAATGCCGTGAGAAGATCAGGATACCAGAAGTAGCCAGAGAGAGCGATGAGCGCGGCGCCGGCAACACCTCCAACAACACCATCCTCAGATACTCCGCCACTCGCCCCTCGCGAAACAGGTTTCATCGTCAGGAGCGACACAGTCTTTCCTTTTGAGAGCAAGCCGATTTCCGTTCCCCAGGTATCGGCAGTGACGGCAGCAATTGCTCCAAGGCACAATGAGTAGAAATCGTAGACCGGAAAAAGCGCCGAGAGAACGACGATCGCTCCTGCCACTCCCCCGTTCGCCGCGACCTGTCCCCAGTCCCTGGTGCTTGATTTCTCAAACAGAGCATCAAACTGATCTTTATCTTTCTTGCCGAGCTTCGAGAGAATGCTTGACGAAACAAAGAACGTCAAAATGGGCACAGTCCACTGCCAGCCACCGATTCCGAAGACCACCACCGCTAGAGCAAAAGTAGCGAGGGAGCCGCTGAGCGTGAGGAATCCTGCAAAATACGATATGGCGGCGACGATCAGACCGAAAACGATGGCGAGCAGAAACTGATCAGGCATGCGCTACAATGAGGTGCGTGCTGGTTCGTTTGAATGATCGATGAGGGAAAGAACAAGCAGATCCATCACCAGGTGAGGGTCTTGACTTGTCGTCTTGAGTGTCGTATCCGCTTCGAGGAGAGTCTTGAAGTTGCGTTCAATCTGATCGGTTGAGAAGTGCGAGTGAAACTCCATGTATTGCCGGACGAAATAGGGCGCGATGCCGACCTCCCGGACGATCTCCGATTCCGGCATGCGGCGCAGCTTGAGATCCGAGAGCTTCCAGAGCTGGTTGAAGAAGCGCGTCAACATCACGATGATCATTTGTGGTGATTGACCTGATTCGAGCATCCGCTCGAGGATCTTCATTGCCTCTTTCGTGTCCTTGCGTCCAATGGCGTTCTGGAGCTCGAAGATCGTGTAGCCCTTCGTCGCGCCAACCACCGTGGCGACATCGTCCGGCGTGATCTGCTTGCGCTCTCCCACAAAGATAAAAAGCTTGTCGATTTCATTTTGAAGGGATCGGAGGGAAGTGCCCACATACGCGTGGATCAACCGGCATGCCTCTGCGTTTGCTTCCTTGCCTTGACGCCGAACCCGCTCGGCGATCCATGCTGGAACCTGGCTGTCGTACACCGTTTTACATTCAACGAGCGCCGCGCGCTTCTTGAGATCGGTGAAAGGCTTGCGGCGAAAGTCGGGCTCAAGAGACACAAGGACAAGACATGTCGAATCAAGGGGCCGTTCGACGTATGCTCCAAGGATCTCCTTCGCTGCATCCGTGCCAACAAGTTTTTCGAATTCTTTCACCACCACCACTCTTCGCTTGCCAACCATAGGAAAAGAGGAAGCGTGCGAAACGACATCCTTCACGTCCACCCAGCTCCCGTCCATGACGTCGAGGTTGAATTCCCGCTCACTTGGATCGAGCACACTCTCGATGATTGCCCGCACACATTCGTCGATGAGAAAGTCTTCATCCCCGTAAAAGAGATAGATCGGACCGAATTGCTTGGAGCGAAGAACCGTCTGGAATTCAGCGTAAGTCATAACGAAGTTTGATCATCGAGCCATTGAGTCATCGGCTCATTGAGCCGTCGAGTCATCAATTCATTGGAACGCATACGTCACAGTCGACCGTGACCCGATGGTTCAACGACCACTGTTCTATTTCAGGATTCTCACCTTCTTCAACACAACATCGGTTTTGGGCCTGCCGTCGGTCGGGCCCATCTGCGGTGTGATTTCGACGGCTGCAATGGAGTCGACCGTCTCCATCCCCTTGACGACCTTCCCGAAAATCGTGTAGTTCTTCTGCAGCCAGGGCGCGTCCTGGAGAACAATGAAGAATTGGCTGAGATTGGTATTCGGCCCGCGGTTCGCCATGGCCATCACGCCGCGCGTGTAACCGGTCTGATACGACGGGCTGTTGGGATCGAGCTCATCGGCAAATTCTCTGCCGTAGACACTCTTGCCACCCGCGCCCGTCCCAGTTGAATCACCGGTTTGAATGACGAATCCCTTCGCGATGCGATGGAAGATAAGGTCATTGTAGTACCCCTGCTCGGCGAGTCCGACGAAATTCTCGACAGTCTTGGGAGCGTCAGCGTGATACAGCTCGACCTCCATCATCCCTTTGCTCGTTTCGATTTCTGCGATCATAGTCTTCCTTTGACAGCCAGTGAGCACCAAAATGAGTAACGCGGCAGATACGGAACAGATCATTCGGGTCATAGCTTCGCCAATCAAATGAACAGAATTCCGGCGATTCCAACAGCGAGACAGTAGAATGCAAACCAACTGAACTTCCCCCGTTCCATGATCCTCAACAGTATCTTGATGGCGATGTAGCCGGTGATGGCTGCACAGACAGTCCCCAGCGCAACAGGTGCAAAACCGACTTCCATACCGTGCCGAATGACGTTCTTTGCGTCGAGAAGAGCAGCGCCGGCGATGACGGGAATGGAGAGCAGGAACGAGAACCGCGCCGAAAGGACAGGCGAGAATTTCAGATACAATGCTGTGCTCATGGTTGAGCCGGACCGTGAGATCCCGGGGAGGATGGCGACAGCTTGTGCTATCCCGATGATGAATCCCGACACGATCCCCATTTTTTTCCCCTCAGAAGGCCGGGGCAACCGAGTGAGGAACAATATCAATCCCGTGATGACAAGATTGACCGCAACGAGTTTGGGATCCGTGAAGGCAGCTTCGATCTGATCACGATACTGCAGACCAACGAAAGCAGCCGGCACTGAACCGAACACGATCGCCACGCCGAGGCGAAAGTGCTCCACGGTATTGTATGATTCCCTCAACTTCATCGAGATCAAAGCTCTCCATGTTGAGCGAACAATCTCCAGAACGTCCCTCCAGAAAATCACGCACACGGAGACCAACGTTCCGAGATGCACGTAGATATCAAACGAGAGAACCTCCGGGTCTTGTACCCCGAGGAGGTGCTGGCCCAGCACGAGATGCCCGGAGCTACTCACCGGGAGGAATTCCGTAAGACCTTGAATGAGACCGAGGATGATCGCCTGGACCGTGGACATGCAGAGTGCCTTCCGCTAGAGTTGAAACATGACACCGAATTTTAGCCCGACAGTAAAGAAGTTCATTCTCGGGACAGTGCCTGCGATTCGCTCAGTCACCTCGCTTCTATCCCCCCGCTTCAACGAGCCGAGAAAATCCCATCGCAGGTCAACACCGATACTTCCGTAAAAAGTCTCGTCGAATTTCGTGTTCCCCACGGCGCTCAGCTTCACGCCCAGCCCTTCAGTACGAAATGTCTCTTCACTTCCGTACGCAGGGAAGCTCTGGTTGAATCTCGCAAGGTGGTAGCCCACTCCTCCTCCTACCTTCAATCTGTATCCCTCGCCGAAGATAAGGTACTGAACGAGCACCGTGGGCATGTGCACTTGATAAGAGATGTCAGACCGGAGGTACCCAGAACGGTCGTCGAGTGAGTACGATTTCAGAAGAAGGCTGTACTCGATCCCCACACTCCACTCCTCGGCGATCTGCAGCTCGGGCACGAGGAAGAATTCCACGGCAGAGGTGAATTCATCGAGCCTCTGCTCCACACGCGGCTGCACAAAGGCGTTGATGTAGTCGACGATCGATGGGGCTGAATGAGCACCAACGCCCATCCCGGCGGTGATAGCGAAGAAGCGCTTTGCATTCTGCGAACCGGCAGATTGGGCTTGAACACCGATCGGAAACAGCAGAAGCAGACCTGCGAGCAATCGAATCCACGTAGAAGTTTTCACAGGCCGACAGGAACTCCCACTTGAAGTGATTCGACGATTTTGAACGTTGCGAGCGTTGTCGCCACCAGGCTCTCAAAGGAGATAGGTGACGCCGATCCCTGCTGAATCGCTTGAAGAAACGCTCGAACTTCATCGCGATGACCCTTATCGATGGCGCCGAGTTTGAAGGAGCGTTTTTTACCTTGCTGATACAAGGTCAGATACTGAAAATTGTCGATGACTGCACTCCGCCCTGTAGAGGAGATCTCGACCCGTTCCTTCGGCATCGCGGGATCTCCGTTGGCAAGATACGTGATCGTTCCGACGGAGCCATCGTGAAACTTAAGCGTGACGGCTACAGAGTCGTCGTCCGGCGAAGCGCTGCCACCGGCTAAAAGGGCCTCAGCATAGATCTTCGCCGGTGCTGAACCGGTGATGAATTGCATCAAGTCGACGAAATGGCAGACCTCACCAAGGATTCTTCCTCCCCCTTCAACCGGATCGCGTGTCCAGTGCGTCTTCGGAACGAATCCGGCATTGACGCGATAGTGGAGAACATAAGGGCCAGCCGCGTTCTCAAAGAAACGCTTGACGTGCAGAACATGAGGAGCAAAACGCCTATTGAAACCAACCATCAAGATTGTCGATTTGTATGCCTTCTGGATCCCTTTCAACTCGTCCATGTTAAGGGCAAGGGGTTTTTCCACAAAGACGTGCTTAGCCGCCTTCAAGGCTTCCATAGTGTATCGAGCGTGCAGGTTGTGCCGCGAAGCGATGAAGACTGTGCTGATGGAGTCATTTGCCAGAATCTCTTCTGGATCCGTCGTCGCAAACTGGAATCCGAAGTTGCGAGCCGCATTTTTGGCATTCAAACCGTTGCCGGTGCAAACTCCGACAAGCGAGACTCCACTGGCATGTTGAACGTGAGGAAGCAGAAATCCCTGCGCGAAGCTGCCCGCCCCCAGGAAGCCTATTTGCAGAGCAGCAGGACCTTTGATGGCCTCAGCACCGGAGACCTCGACCGTCCGCTGCAGAGATCCGACGCCTGCCGCTACTTCATCCCCATAATCCAGCTCAATCCCGATATAGTGTTTCCTTTTTTTCGACTTGCCTTCCGTAATGAGCGCATAGGCCGACGCCGCCTCGTCGATGGTGAAGCGATGGGTGGTCAGCTTCTTCACATCGACAGCGTTCGTCGACAACAGGCGGAGGAATTCTTCCAGGTTTCGTTTCTCCGTCCAACGCACAAAACCGAACGGATAGTCGTGACCTCGCTCTTCGTACTCGACATCATAGCGACCAGGTCCGTACGAACGTGAGAGTCTGAAATCGAGCTCCTTCATGAAGTACGGTGCGCGCGGAAGCCGGATGCCGACATCGCCGACAAGGACAATGCGGCCCTTGTCACGGCACAACTCACCGGCAAGCTCGACGGGATCGCTGCTCGGCGTGGCAGCGGTGATGATCACCGCATCGGCACCATTGCCTTTCGTGACCGCGCGGACAACGTTCTTCACATCACTGCTCGTTCTGTGGAGAGCCACATCTGCTCCACATTCTCTCGCCAGCTTCACTGCGGCGGGATCAAGATCAATTCCAACAACTGCACAGCCGTTGGCCTTGAGGAGTTGGACCGTCAATTGCCCAACCAGACCGAGTCCGAGGACAACGATGACTTCCCCGAGAGTCGGTTCGGCTTGCCGGACACCCTGAAGCGCAATTGCACCGAGGGTCGTGTACGCCGCCTGGTCCAGACCAACGCCTTTCGGAACCTTCGCGCACAGATTCTTTGGGATGAGCACAAATTCAGCGTGACTGGCATACCCACCACCCGCACACGCAACACGATCACCGGGCTTGAACCCGCCTATCCCATCCCCCACCGCAACAACGACGCCTGACGTGCTATAACCAATTGGCGCGCTCGTTTCGAGCCTGGCGTTCACCCTGCGATAGGTCGCGAGGAGGCCGTACTGTTTCACCTGCTCGAGGACCCTCAGCACCAATTCAGGATGCGCTCTGGCCTTTTGGAGGAGCGACGATTTGCGTTGAGCGATGGAGGCCTTTTCCGTACCCGCACTGATGACGGAATAGCGGGTCTTCACCAAAAGGTATCCCGCCTTCAGGGCGGGAAGGGGCACCTGCTCGACACGAACCTCACCCGTTTTGTTATGTTGAGTAACCTGTTTCATGCGTCACACCATGTGTTCGTCAGTAGCCTCAAGAGCTACGTCGGAAACCTTAAGATGATCTTTGAGGAAATAGAACAAGCCGACGACTGTGGTAAGAATGTATCCGGCTTCGTGCGTAATTATGGAGAAGCTCAGAGCGGTGATTTCATCCACGCCGTACAACCTCACGAGTCCGACAGTGAGGAAGGAATGATACGTCCCGAGAGCGCCCGGAGCGGGGAGCGCAAAGGCGATGGTGGAGATCGTTAGAAGAATGACGGAGGCACCAAAATCGAGATTATGCCCGGCGAGAGCGTCGAACGCAAAGAACGGGATGTAGAGTCCGAGCGCATAGAAGAAATACATCAGGAAGCTCAAGAGAAGGATCATCGCGAACTTGTCGTGCCTCCGAGTGACGCTGAAACCCGACAGGAATGATTCGACCAGTCGCTGGTATCGTTCTTCATACCGCTTGGGAACAAGGGTTCGCAACACATTGAGCAGTCTGAAGAGCGACTCCCCTTTGAAGAAGAGGACGACAAAGATCGCCAGAAACGCGATCGAGCCGACGAGGAAGAACGGTCGCACAGCGTCGACATTGGCCACAAAGGGATCAAGAGAGTGAGGAGAGAGAAACAAGACAGCGCTGAGAATGAAGAGGAACGTCAGCATGTCAATGATGCGCTCGACCACGACGGTGCCGAAGGCCGAGCTCTTCGAAATACCTTCGGAACGCCCGATCGCAAACGCTCGCACGACTTCGCCAACCCGCGGCAGGACGTTGTTGACCATAAAGCCGATCATGACGGCTGAAAAGAGCTTTCGATGAGAAAGCGTGTCCTTCACGGGGGAAAGTAAATAGGCCCACCGAACCGCACGCAACCAGTGACTGATGATGATGATGGGGATGAGGAGCGCAACCCAAAGGTAGTTGACACGCTGGAGCGAATCCCATAGATCACCGAAGTTTACGCCGCGAAACGCCAGGTAGAGAAAAACGGCGGCAAGAAGAAAACCCAGGAGGATTTGCAGAGGCTTTTTGAGTTTCGACGGCATCAAGAGGCATTCGATGGTTAGCGGAGATCCACCACCTCTGTCCCGGGAGGCGGCGTGAATGCAAAAGCACTGTCTTTGACGTTTGAGTTCATCCTAACGTCATGCACCGTGTAAGTTTTCTCGGTGTCGTTGACATCAACGATCTCCACCTTGCGAACGATCCAGCTTTCCACTTCAATCCAGACCTTCATGGATTTCACAAATGACTGATCATCCTTGGGAACAAGCTTAAGCGTGATAAGATGCGTCTGGCCCGATCGTTCGTCGCCGAGCAGCGTTGCATAGTAATTCGCAGGAAGATTGAGGAGGAACAGCTCAGGCGAAAGCGTATTCTCATTCTCTTTGTACCGATCGATCAGAACCTGCTTGTTGACAGGCGAGTACGCCCACACGGTGGAGCCGTCCGTCACGAAAGTCTGGTGCTCCGATTCGACCCGGTACTTGTTCGGCTTCTTCATGGTGAGCGTTCCGATGAAGTCTTGTTCGATTTGTGAAAAACCGAACTTCACGTGCTGAGTGAACTGAGCCGTGGCATCACGAATGGACTCGTACCGGCGCTGCACATTCTCGGTGACTTCTTTCACCGTCCACTCTTTCTGCTGACCGAAGGGGAAAGCAGCCAAGCACATCACCAAAATAGCCGAGCGTTGCCTCATTCCATGTTCCTCAAGATAGCCTCGAGTTCCGCGTCTGTTTCCACGAGAACTTCCCGCGCTTTACTACCATCGAACGGACCGACAATGCCTGCCGCTTCCAGCTCATCGATCAAGCGAGCTGCCCGCGAATAGCCGACTTTGAGTCGCCGTTGGAGCAAGGACACGGAGCCCTGCTGATGACGGACGACGATCTTCGCAGCTTCTTCAAACAACTCGTCACGGGAGCCCTCACCGGAAACGCCCACCGATTTCTTCTTCTCGAACACCGAGGGGAGAGTGGCAGGATGGCTGTAACCTTGCTGCTTGGCAACATGATTCACAATGCGCTCAACTTCGTCCGAAGAAATGAAAGCATTCTGCATGCGGATAGGCTTTGGACTCCCCGCGGGCAAATAGAGCATGTCGCCGTTCCCCAGCAACTGATCCGCACCATTCATATCAAGGATGGTGCGCGAATCGATTTTTGACGCCACTTGATAGGCAATGCGGGCGGAGAAATTCGCTTTAATCACGCCTGTGATAACGTCTACCGAGGGCCGTTGAGTCGCCAGCACCAGGTGGATTCCGACAGCCCGAGCCAGTTGCGCGAGCCGGGCGATCGGCTCCTCAACCTCACGCGCTGCCGTGATCATCAGGTCGGCAAGCTCGTCGATGACGATGATCAGAAAGGGCAGCGTGCGGTGTTTTATGCTCTCGGTGTCATGCAGCCGACCGGATTTGACCCGCTCGTTGTAATCCGTGATATTCCGGACTCCCGCGGCGGCCAGGCGATCGTAGCGTCTCTCCATCTCAATCTCGACGCTCTTCAACGCCAACACGGCATTGTTGGGCGTCGTGATGATCTCCTCCTCAATGTCGGGTGAAACCGCCAGATAATGCTGCCGCAGCTTCGCATACTGCGACAGCTCGATCTTCTTGGGGTCGATGATGATGAATTTGACATCTCTCGGATGGAGACGATAGATCAGACTTGTCAGGATCGTATTGATGCCAACGCTTTTTCCCGAGCCCGTCGCGCCGGCAATGAGCAAATGCGGCATCTTGGCGAGATCGTCCACATACACTTCGCCGGTGATCGTCTTCCCCATAGCCAGCGGGAGAATCCCTTTGTAGTCGCGAAAGCGTGTCGAGTTGATAATCGAGCGAAGCGTCACGAGCGCCGGGTTGTGGTTGGGTATCTCGACCCCGACGGTCCCTTTGCCGGGAATGGGGGCGATAATCCGAATCCCCTTGGCTTTCAGTGCAAGGGCAATGTCATCCTGCAGACTCTCGATGCGGCTGATCTTCACACCTGTCGCTGGAACGATCTCGTACAGCGTCACCACAGGACCCGGCGTCACCGACACACTCTCGATCTCAACACCGAAGTCGGCGAGCTTGGATCGCAAGAGCTCGGCATTGGCTTTCAACTCTTCTTCATCCACTTCCTCGCTCGCTCGCGCAGCATCCAGAAGCTCAACCGAGGGGAACACATAATCGATTTCCTCCTCCTCTTCCTCTGCCACTGGCCCACGCTGGTCGAAGTCGACTTCTTCTTCCCGTATTGGCTCATTGATGTCGAGTGCGATTTCCCGGGGCGCAGCGGCTTCCGTTCTTTCTTCTTCGTCGGGGGCAGGAGGTTCAACGTCGGCCTGTTCTTCGCGCTGCACAGGCTTTCTCATCGTTACGGGCGGAGGCAGCGGCTCTTCAGTCTCTCGTTTGATTCTGACGGCAGGAGCATCCGATGGCGCTTGCTTCTTCTGCTGCTTGGCTTTGTCCCGCGCGGCGGAGCGTTTTTGCTCCACCCACGCTCGAAGGCGCGAGAGCCAGTCCACCAAGCGCTCGTACGTTTGCTGAATATCAAGATCGACGAGAAGCGTGAGCACGATGGCGAGAAATCCAAGCAACAGAAGAAAGCCACCAGTGAGGCCGACGAGCTTGTAGAGCGCATTGGCTGCAAAATCACCAACCACACCGCTCCATTCGGTCGAGAGGACAGGGAGGTCCCCTATCAACCGGACCAAGCCCATCAACGCGGAGAACAGCAGCGCGACAGCAAGTATGTAGTTCGTTGCCAGAATGAGTTTATGGAGTTGCTTCCGCCGCAGGATGGACCACGACCAGGCAATCCCGAGGAACGGCAACACCAGGACGGCGTACCCGATCGTCGAGTTGATAAACCAGTTTGAGAGAACTGCACCGAGGAGCCCGAGGAGGTTGTGTGTTCGGTCAGCTTTGGCTTGCAGGCCTTCATCGGACGTGAAGACCTTCCAGAGATCCAGAATCTTGACCTCTCCATTCGCCTGATCGGCCGGCGTGTAAGAGACAAGGCTGAGCAAGAGCATGAAGGAGAAGAGGATGCCCAGGAATGACCAAATCTGACGCCGTCGGTGAGGATTCCTTTTCGGGCTTTCTCTGGTTGCTGATTCAGGCATAGGGATGATACGAGTGATAAACGAGCCCGCGAGCGGGATCGAGTACGGTAGAGCCCCCGCTGGTCACTCCTCGTCCTTCAGGAGTTTGATGACATTGCCATTCAAAACCGGAAGAACGGGATACAAATCGACCTGAGCCGAGAGTTTGATGTCCTCTAGGAAGCCGATTTCGATCAAGTACCGGCCATGCTCGGTTTCCTTCAACATTTTCAGAATCGATCGGCCGTACGTCTTGTAGAGCGCCAGAGCGGCGCGTGAGGAATCCGTGAGCCCGAGATCCGCCGACTCCTCCCGCATAAGCTCATAAACGATCATTCCTGCGCACACAGCGTCTTCCAGGCTGAAGTTTCCGAACGCATTTGCCCGTCCCGCACAGACCAACAGGAAATTGGCGCCGACATCCTTGATGAAATCAATCACCTTTGTGGCGTTGACGAACGATCCGACCGCCAGCTTCCGGGCGAAGCGACTTCGATGCATCGCCACGGATCCGTTCGTCGTGCAGAAGATAATCGACTTCCCCTTCACCGTCGCTTCGGTGTACTCCAAGGGAGAATTCCCGAGGTTGAATCCCTGAATGGTCTTTCCGTTCCTCTCGCCTCCGCGGAGCGTGACGTCTCCGAACAGGCTTCCCGAGATCTTGACCGCATTCTCAATGCTCTCTACCGGTATGATCTCCCGAGCACCGTTACTCAAAGCGACAGCAATCGTCGTGCTCGATCGCAGCACGTCAATCACCACGACGTTCTTGTCACGAATCTGCAGCTCGTCAAGTTCTGCCGGATTGAAGCTCAAGTCGATTTTCATTGAACACCCATCTCGTGATTCAGGATTTGTGCACGAACGGGATTTTCACGATGGAGGCGGGGACTTCTTTTCCCCTGATAACGACGTTGACCGTGCCCCCAATCTGTGCATAACCTGTTGCGACATACCCCATGCCGATCGCGCGCTCGAGCGAGGGGGAAAACGTTCCGCTCGTTACCTGCCCCACGGTCGAGCCTTTGACCGAGAGCGGATAACCGTGTCGCGCGACCGCTCTCTCAGCCAGCGTGAATCCGCTGAGGCTCCTCGCGAAGCCTCGATCCTTCGCCTTCAGCATGGCGGCTCTGCCGACGAAGTCACCTTTGTTCAGCTTCGTGATCCACCCGAGTCCTGCTTCAAGTGGATGCGTTGTCTGATCAATATCGTTTCCATACAGGCAGTATCCCATCTCGAGTCTCAGCGTGTCACGAGCGCCCAGTCCAATGGGAGCCACGCCGAATTCCTTTCCTGCATTGAACACGGCGTCCCAGACTTTCCGAGCGAGACTGGCGTCGGCATCAAAGTACAGCTCAAACCCGAGTTCACCGGTATATCCGGTGCGGGAGATCTTCATTTCCACGCCCGCCACCTTTCCGCGCGTGAAATGATAGTACTCGAGAGACTTCAGGTCGACACTCGTCAGCTTCTGCAGTGTTGCGAGCGACTGAGGACCCTGAACGGCGAGCAGAGAGACAGAGTCGCTGATGTCCTTCAGCAGCACGTCTCCCTTCAGGTGACGCTGCAGCCACTCGAAGTCCTTCCGGGTGTTCGATGCGTTCACCACGAGCATGAACCGATCGCCGCAGTGATAGACGAGCAGATCATCGACGATGCCCCCATCGTCGTAACACATCGCTGAATATTGAACCCTCCCCTCGGTGAGTCGCGAGACGTCGTTGACGGTCATCATCTGCAAGAACGCGAGCGCGTCCTTCCCACTTACTTCAAACTCACCCATATGCGAAACATCGAACACACCGACACGTTTGCGAACGGCAAGATGTTCATCAATGATTCCGCTGTATTGAACCGGCATCTCGAAGCCGGCAAATTCTACAAGCTTCGCGCCGAGCGAAGCATGAATGTCACGAAACGCTGTCTTTTTCATTGTTACTTCTGCTGGCCTTTCTTCCAGTCCGCCAGGAATCGTTCCAGGCCGATGTCTGTAAGTGGATGTCTGATCAATGATTCAATGACTTTGAACGGCATCGTGCAAATGTCCGCGCCGATCAAAGCGGCTTCCACCACGTGGAGCGGGTGCCGAACGCTCGCGACGAGCACCTGTGTATCGTACTTGTAGTTGCGGTAGATCGTGACGATCTGCCGGATGAGGTCCATCCCCGTCTGGCTTACGTCGTCCAACCGGCCGATGAATGGGCTGATGAAATAAGCCCCGGCTTTCGCGGCGAGCAATGCCTGGTTGGGCGAGAAACAGAGGGTTACGTTCGTCCGAATCCCTTCCGCCTTCAGGGATTTGACGGCCTTCAACCCTTCTTTAATGAGGGGAACCTTAACGACGATATTTCGATGAATCTTCGAGAGCTCTCGAGCCTCCTTCATGATCCCTTCGTATTCGGTCGCAAGCACTTCTGCGCTGATGGGTCCGTCCACGATCGCGCAGATCTCTTCGAGAAGCTTCCGGAACTCCTTACCCTCTTTGGCCACGAGGCTTGGATTCGTCGTTACTCCGTCCAGCACTCCCATGCTTGCTGCTTCTTTGATCTCTGCGATGTTGGCAGTATCGATGAAGAATTTCATAGTCAGTATTCCTCACTGCGTGTTCAGATTAGAGGTTGTATTGATCGGTGATGTCTTTCTTCTGCCTTGCGGAAATGAAACGGAACTCGTCCATCGGAAGCGCGGGGTCCGGTGTGAGCTTGATTCTCACGAAGAACTTGAACATGATCTTCGTCAGCCGGCTGATGGTCCCGTGCGTAAGAATGCCGGCAACGTTCGGGTTCACGCGCAGCTCCAGCCGAAATTCGTGTGACTCAGACTTGAACCGCCGGATCCAGCGCTCGATCTGGTTGATCGTCGTCGTCTTGGATTGCACGAGGCCAGTACCGCCACACGCAGGACAGGCGTCGCTTAAGCTCAGCTGCACAGTCTGACGGATGCGCTGCCGGGTTATCTGCATCAACCCGAACTCGGTCAGCGGCAGGACGGTCGCCTTCGCTCGATCCTTCTTCAACTCTTTCCTCATCTCATCGTACACCTTCTTCTTGTTTTTCTCATCTTCCAAATCGATGAAATCGAT
>CAZTKU010000028.1:0-21835 GCA_964614245.1 uncultured Ignavibacteriaceae bacterium | reverse complement strand
CCTCATTCGGAGCCTCATCAGCGAATTGTATCGTTTGACCACTGCAGAAAGACTCATCATCCAGTACGGCGGAAGCGTGAAAGCAGACAATGCCTCAGATCTGCTTTCTCAATTTGATATTGACGGAGCGCTCGTGGGCGGCGCTTGCCTCAAGGCGGATTCCTTCGCTGCAATCGTGAAAGCGGCCGCACGCTAGCTAATTTCACAAATCGTGGAACAACCTTTGAAATTTGGCCTGTTGCGCACATTTCAAGCCTTCTCCTTCAATTGAGGCGCCCAAGTTGTTGAAATTTTGACACTTATCTTCAGTTGCGGAAGTGGGAAATCAATAATTCCCATTGATTTCTGGCCATTTCTGTGTTATATTCCTGAGCAAGCCTTTTGGGACGATTCAATGTTGCTGTCCGGGCTTTCTCCTTGTACAGCCGACACACAGAATTGACA
This sequence comes from uncultured Ignavibacteriaceae bacterium, assembly GCA_964614245.1. Taxonomy (GTDB): domain Bacteria; phylum Bacteroidota; class Ignavibacteria; order UBA10030; family UBA10030; genus VGWB01. The sequence continues at coordinate 21,391 of CAZTKU010000028.1, read as the reverse complement.
AGAAAAGTCCAAACTTTCCTGCAGTTTTCTCCCCTAACGTTACTGGTTTTCCTCCTTTTCGGGGGCCAGCGCGCTTCCGGCCAGGTCAGAGTCTACGAGAACGGGCAATCTACGCTTCGGGGAATTGAAGCGAGCCTCCACGTTGACTCTCCCGGACGGAGAAAAATCGATCTTGCCGGCACGTGGACGTATTCCACTGACAATGAAACGTGGAAAGACGTCAAGGTTCCAAGTTCATTCGACTATCGTGGTCGCCTCACCTTCCTGCGGAAGTTTTCCATTGACGAAGCGACTCTGAAATCTGCTGCGATCGAGTTGGTCGCTTTGGGGATCAATCACGACGCTGAGGTGTACATCAACGATGTGTTTGTCGGAAAGCACGTTGGTGGGTACACGACGATGCAGGTGAGCCTGCCGGAAAACTCGCTTCAGCTCGGGGGCGAGAACGCGATCAAGATTATCGCAACCAACACTCTGAGCGCCCGCTCGACGCTGCCACTCCGAAAACAAATCTGGGGCTGGCGGAACTACGGAGGAATCCTTCGCGACATCTACTTGATGGTGACTCCCAAGCTGTGGATTGATCGTGTGCTGGCGCACAGCAGTCTGAGCGGCGATCTCACTCAAGGAATCGTCAATGTCACCGCGACGCTGACAAGCAAGGTCACTGACAGCGCAGGCGATACTCTCAACACATTGCTGCGCTCCGCGCAGGTTCTCTTCGCCCTGGAGCTCCGTGACAGGAGTTCCGGTAATGTGATAGGCCAATCCCCTGCTCAACCAGTCAGCATCTTGCCGAATCGGGACCACGAAGTTCAGTCATCGCTTTCCGTTCCATCGCCGCGCTTGTGGAGCCCTGAGAGCCCCGACCTCTATACCCTCAAAGCGAGGTTGTTCATCCAACTGGGAAAACAGGTTCGCGTCATCGATGAATTCGAGCGAATGATCGGGTTCAGGAGAATCGATGTCGCCAAGAGCCTCCTGGTGATCAATGGCAAACCCGCGGTGTTGAAGGGTGTCGTCTGGCACGAAGACTCGCCCAGCCGCGGCGCGTCGTTGACGTATGAGCAAATGGAGAAAGACATCGTGCTCATCAAGACGATGGGCGCGAACGCAATTCGATTTGCGTTTCACCCGCCGCACCCTCACCTGTTGAATCTCTGCAGCCGATACGGCTTGTTTGCGCTGCTGGAGATCCCCGCGTGGAATGTTCCGGCTGAGATACTCGATCAGGAGTCGTTCCAGGTCCTCGCGGAAGGAATGGCGGCCGAAATGGTGGAGCGGGATGTGCATCATCCGTGTGTGCTGGGGTGGGGGATCGGCGATAATTTTGATTCCGCAGATCAACGAGCGCGGGGCTATGTTGAACGGATGATTGGCGCGATCCGGAAACTCGATGATCGGCCGATCTATTTCGGTTCGCGCATGCTCACAGGCGATGTTTGTTCCGATCAAGTGGATATCGCGGGCATGAATCTCCATGTGGAAGATGTGAAGTCTTTTAAGAGCTCGATTCTGACATGGAAGAAGGAGCATCCTTCCCGACTCGTGATGGTGCTTGCGTACGGGAAAGACGTGCAGCCGAATAACCGTAACGGCTGGAGCGATCCGATGTCACAGCAAGCACAGGCACGGTTCTTCGAGAGGTTCTACGCCGTTGTGAAGGAGGCAAATATTGCTGGGTCCTTCATCGATTCGTTTGCGGATTGGCGCGGAGATCGGCCCCTGCTCTCTGTGAACAACGGAAATCCCTATGTCCATCCGGTGGGATTGGTGAGCTTTGCTCGCGAAAAGCGGGTCGCGTATGAGACCGTGAGGACGTTGTACAATGGTGAAAAGACGACGGCCCTCCCGATCGGTCGCTATCGCGCTTCCTTCCCTATCGCCCACATCGTTTGCGGGTTCGTTGTGATCTTCGTCCTTGCGTATCTTTACCACTACAACCGGCGGTTCAACGAGACCTTCAAGCGCGCCCTTCTCCGCTCGTACAACTTCTATGCCGACTTGCGAGACGTGCGGTCAGCGTCGATACCGCAGACGTTGATTGTCGCAGTTGCTGTCTCCGTAACGCTTGGTGTCGTGCTTTCCGGAATTTTGTATCGCTACAGGACCGATACTTTTGCCGACTACATCCTGACGCAGATCTTTGTCTCCGATGCTCTCAAGGAACGGTTGATCTCGGCAGCGTGGAATCCGTTTGAAGGCATTCTCGTATTCTCCATCGTTCTGCTTGCTTGGTATCCCATTACGGCGGCCCTGATCAAGCTGTTCTCCATGCTGGTGAAGACCCGAGTGTATTGGTATCACGCGTTTGCCATCGCCGTGTGGGGCTCGCTTCCTCTGGTGTTGCTCAGTCCGCTTGGCATGGCGCTTTTTAAGCTTCTGGAGACCGATTTCTATGTTCTTCCCACCTTCCTGATCATATTGGCGTTCCTTCTCTGGACATTCTTGCGCGTGCTCAAGGGTGCCTCAGTGATCTATGATATTAGTCGCTCAAAGGCATACGCTGGAGGCATTGCGGTGACGGTGCTTGCAGCGTCAGGGCTGTTCATTTACTACGAGAGCAGCTATGCCATCACAGCCTACGTCCAGCTGATCATCCACATGGCGCGGAGTCTCGGGTAATGTATCTGTCCAAGCTGGAGCTCTTCGGATTCAAGTCTTTCGCCCAGAAAATCAACCTGACGTTTGATTCTGGGATCACGGCCATCGTGGGTCCGAACGGCTGCGGCAAGACGAATGTGGTCGACGCCATCCGATGGGCCCTGGGTGAACAACGTCCCACGATGCTTCGCAGCGACAAGATGGAGGATGTGATTTTCAACGGCACGAAAAACCGCAAACCTTTGAGCGTAGCCGAGGTCGCCCTCACCATTCAGAACACGAAGGGCATTCTGCCCTCGGAGTACACCGAGGTGGTTGTGACCCGCCGTGTCTATCGCTCGGGGGAAAGCGAGTACTTCCTCAACAAGTCGCTGTGCCGCCTAAAGGATATTCGGGACCTTTTCATGGACACCGGCATGGGCTCCGACGCCTACTCGGTGATCGAGCTCAAAATGGTCGAGACCATCCTCAGCGACAATGCTGACGAGCGACGGCGACTGTTTGAGGAGGCGGCCGGTGTTACGAAGTACAAGCACCGCCGGAAGGAGGCTTACCGGCGACTCGAAAGCGTCCAACACGACCTCACCCGCGTCAGCGATATTGTTCACGAAGTCCAGAAGGCCGTGAACTCTCTTGAACGGCAGGCCCACAAGGCGAAACGATACAACGAGCATGCAAAGCAGGTGCAGACCCTTGAGGTCAACCTGCTCGCCCGGGAATACGCGAGCATCGTGACGAAGATTGGCCCTCTCCAAGAGCAGCTCAGCCAGGCTGTCACGGAAAAGACCGAGATTGATGTCGGGCTCTCCCAGGAAGAGGCGTTGCTGGATGTGCTCCGGACTGAGATGTCTGAACACGAAGACCGGATGTCCGAGATTCAGACGGATCTGACCAACCAGCAATCGCGCGTTCATCATCTCGAGCGTATTGTGGCAACCTCGACTGAGCGACGGCGCTCCCTCGCGACCAACATCGAGCGATACGAGCGAGAGAAAATCCAGCTCCGCCAGCGGCAGGAAGATCTCAGTCAGAAGCAAGAGGAGCTGGAAGTCAAACTCGGCGACGTGCGTCAGAAGTCTACCTCGGCGGAGGAAACCTACCGCCAAAAGAAATCTGAGCTCGATCAGTTTGAGCAGCAGCTGAATGTGAAGAAGACCGAGATGAAGGATCATCAGGACCGGGTGATCAGTCTGCTGCATGAGATCTCAGAGTTGAGGAACCGCGAAGGACAGGCGAAGGCGCGGGCAGAAAACCTCCGGGGCAGGATCGAGTACACTGCCGAAGAAAATCAGCTCGCGCGCGAGGAGATTGAGAAAAACTCCGAACTCGTTCTGCACCTCACCGCGGATGACCGCGAGCTGCGTCGCAAGCATGCCGAGGCCGAAGTACGCGTGCATCAGATGGAGGGACGGAAAGTCGAGCTGCAGAAGGAGCTGGAAGCGCTGCGCGATCGGGATTTTGAATTCCGCAGCATCATCGAACGCAAACACGCGAAGATGGACCTCCTCAAAGGACTCGTCGAGACCTTTGACGGATACTCGGAAGGAGCGCGGTACCTCGTCACGAGCGACGACTGGAAATCCATCGTGCAGACCACCGTTGGAGAAGCTGCAAAGGTTGATCCACGCTACCGAATCGCGATCGAGTCCGCTCTGGGCGAGACCGCTGGATACGTGATCGTCGAAAACATCGACCAAGCCTACGCAGCCATTGAGTTTCTGAAGAAGAGCCAAAAAGGGAAGGCCACCTTCGTTTGCCTTGATCGCCTGCCGAAACTGATGGACCACCGGCCGATCTATGGCGATCCCGGGGTCATCGGATGGGCGGGGAGTCTGGTCCACGCAAGCGACCACTATCGGGGGCTCTATCAGGTGTTGCTCGACGACGCGCTCGTTGTGGCCGACGTCGATGTCGCGCGGCAAATGGTCGGACGGGAAAAGGGGATTCGGTGCGTCACCCTCGATGGTGAGATTGTCACTAACAGGGGCGTGCTGAGAGGTGGAAGCGTCCGCCTGGACGAGGGGGGACACATCGGCCAGCGCTCGCAGCTCGAGGAGTTGGGCGAGGAGATTCGCGCACTGGAGCGTCAGCGGGAGAGACTGCTGCAGGAGATCGATGAGAAGAACGACGAGCTGAACCATATAGACGTCAAGCAGCTCCTCGAGGAGGCGAAAGAAATCGAGCAGCAGATGACAACGGTCGAGATCCGCATCGCCCAGCTCGAGTTCGAGAAAAAGCGGGCGGCTGAGACAACCGACCGGAACGAAGCCGAAGCGCAACGGCTTCGGGCGGAGATCGAAGCTCTCGAACAGGAACTGAGTACGCTCACGCCTTCCATCGAGGCACTGGAGCAGCGCAAGGCCGACGCGGAGCGGCAGTTCGGCGTCGCCACACGTGAGCTCGAAACGATGGAGACACTGTGGGAAGAATACTCGCGCGTTGCGAACGAGGCAAATGTCCACGTGCTCTCCCTGAAAGGAGAAGAGCGGAGTATCCAGCAGGACATTGAGCACGCTGCATCCACTTTCAAGACGCTGGCGACAACGTTCGAGCAGCGCTCGGCAGATATTCTCGCTGCACGCGAAGAAATCGAACAACTTAGTCAGGAAATGAAGGAAATTGAAGGTGAACTGACTGCTGCCCACGCCGAGCTCGAGGTCCTCGCCGAAAAGAAGAAGGTGGCGGAGAAGGAGGTGGGATCGAAGCGAGGTCAGGTGCACGAAATCGAGATGAAGCTCAAAGACGAACGACTCAAGCACGAAGGATCGTTGAAGGCAACGCACGACCTTGAGATCAAGATCCAGGAGCTGACGATGAAGGCGGAAAATCTCAAGGTGCGCGCGATGGAGGAATTTGAGCTCGAGCTCCAGCTCCAGCAGTTCGAGGATAACGAGACATTCGACTTTCACGCCTCTCGAGAAGAGGTCCGTACGTTGAAGGAGAAAATCCGGGCCCTCGGTGCCGTGAACTTTGCGGCGTTCGATGAATACAAGAGCGAAAAGGAGCGTCTCGATTTCGTGAATGCGCAGCGGAAGGACCTGGTGGAGTCAGAACAGACATTGATGGCAACGATCGAGGAGATCAACACGACCGCCCAGCAGCAATTCCTGGGTACGTTTGGGAAGATCCGGGAAAACTTCATCATGACCTTCAAGGGACTGTTTGATGAAGGCGACGAGTGCGACCTGAGGCTGGAGGAGGGTGTCGACCCGCTGGAAGCTCGAATCGAGATCACCGCCAAGCCGCGCGGCAAACGCCCGACGTCGATCGATCTGCTTTCCGGAGGCGAGAAAACACTCACGGCCATTGCGCTCTTGTTCGCGATCTACCTGGTGAAACCAAGCCCCTTCTGCATCCTGGACGAGGTCGACGCACCGCTGGATGATACGAACATCGATCGGTTCACCCGCATCTTGCGGAAGTTCTCGGACAATACGCAGTTCATTGTCGTCACGCACAACAAACGCACGATGGAATCCGCCAACGCACTCTACGGCGTGACGATGGAGGAAGAAGGCGTTTCGAAGCTGGTGTCGGTGCGGTTCAATGAGCCGGTAATGGCCGCGTGACGGGAAGGAGCTGAATCGAGAGCGATGGTGCGAGTGTTCTGTGATTTCGACGGAACGGCTTCTTCCGAGGATGTGGGAAACCAGCTCTTCCGAACGTTTGCCGGAGAGAAAGCTGTTGAGATTGTCCAGCGATACTTGAGTGACGCGATCAACGCACGGCAATGCCTTCAGGAGGAATGCGCGGCAGTCGAGAGTCTCACGCCGCAAGAGCTTGAGCGATTCATTGAGCAGTTTTCCCTTGATCAGTACTTCAAGGAGTTTGTCGAGTTCTGCGAATCGCGTGAGATCCCTCTCGTTATTCTGAGCGACGGTCTGGATTTCTACCTCGAGCGGATCCTTCGCTGGCAAGGATTCGATCGCATCCCGTTCTTTGCCAATCACGTTGACTTTGTGCAGAATGGCTCCAGAACAACGTTGGTTCCGTCGTTTCCCTACAGCGATTCGGAATGCGACCGGTGTGCCAACTGCAAACGGAATCATCTCCTGACACTGTCGGCGGATGACGATGTTATCGTCTACATCGGCGATGGGATCTCCGATCGCTGTCCCGTGCGCTTTGCAGACATTGTGTTTGCAAAGCGACGGTTGATCAAATATTGCCAGCAGCAGAACATCTCGTATCACGAATTTCATCATCTCGGAGATGTGCGTCGGCGGCTGGAGCAGATCTTACAAAGGAAACGAATCAAGCAGCGCCGTGAGGCAGCAATGGCGCGGCGCGACGCCTTCATGCAGGGATGATCGTGCCGGCCGCGGTCTCGAGACTGGATCCTCCGCATTGAGCGATTTTCGACAGAAGCTGTTTCGATACCGGGGATATACCCCGATTCCCTTTCTACTCGCGATGGTCACCTTCGCGAAGCCGACAGTCGTGACAATGCTCACCGGGGCTGCCCTCGTGCTTCTCGGTGAGCTGCTTCGTTTTTGGGGCGTGGCGTATGCGGGGAGCCTCACGCGGGCAACGGGCAGCGTTGGAGCTCCGGAAGTCATTGTTTCCGGCCCCTATGCGCATGTTCGAAACCCATTGTACGTCGGCAATATTGCACTGTATCTTGGGATCGGCGTCATGTCGAATGCGCTCGTGCCCTGGCTGCCGATGGTTGCGTTGGCGTACTTTCTGATTCAGTACGCGCTGATTGTCTCGCTTGAAGAGGAATTTCTCGAGAAGGAATTTGGAGCAGCGTACCTGGAGTTCAAGAAAAACGTCCCGCGGTTCATTCCGCGACTGACGAGCTACACGCACCCTGCGCAAGAGAGACAGAAGCCTCAATGGAGCGAAGGCCTGCGGTCGGAAACGCGGACGCTGCAGGCTATCGGACTCGTTCTCGTCATTCTGGCAGTCATCTGGTACCGGAGCTGATCCATGGTGGAACGCGTGATGATCATAGCTGGCGAAGCGTCGGGGGACCTTCATGGCGCCGGCGTCGTGCGCGAGCTGAAGAGACTCAGCCCCAAGGTCGAAGTGTTCGGCGTGGGTGGAGACAAGATGAGGCGCGAGGGAATGCAGCTCATCTATCACGTCAATGAGCTGAGCTTCATGGGCTTCATGGAAGTGCTGAAACATCTCCCGGTGATTCAGTCGGTGAAGCGAACCCTTGAATCGGTGTTGAGATACCGCAAGCCTGAGGTCGTCCTCCTGATCGATTACCCGGGGTTCAACCTTCGATTCGCCGCGACGGCAAAGCGGTGCGGCGCAAAGGTGGTGTACTACATCAGTCCGCAGGTGTGGGCATGGCATAAATCGAGGATCAAGAAGATGCGCGGCGTCGTCGATAAGATGCTCGTCATCTTTCCGTTCGAGGTCGAGCTCTATCGCAACGAGGGAGTTGACGCGGAGTTCGTCGGGCACCCGCTTCTGGAAGTCCTGAAATCTGATCTGGATCGAAAAGGCTTCTTCAAGCGCTACGGGCTCGATCCAGGGAAAAGACTTCTCGGGCTCCTGCCCGGGAGCCGCAAGCAGGAAATCGAGATGATCTTTCCGGAGATGCTCAAGGCAGCGCGAGTGATAGCTCAGGAGGAGGGCATGGAAATCGCAGTGGCGGTTGCGCCCACGCTGCAGGAGAAGTACTTCGAGACGTTCTACAATCTTGACGGCGTTCATCTCATCACGGGCGCATCGTACGAGCTGATGGACCATGCGGATTTCGCGCTTGTCACCTCTGGCACGGCAACGCTGGAAACCGGGTTGTTTGGAACACCGATGGTCGTTGTCTACAAGACGTCGTGGCCGACGTACATCATCGGCCGGGCGCTGATTCGGGTGAAGAACATCGGCTTGGTCAACATCGTGGCGGGGAAACAAATCGTGCCGGAGTTCATTCAGCATCGCGCAACTGCCGCGAACCTGGCGAAGGAAGCGTTGAAGATCCTTCGCAACGAGCGACTGCTTGCGACGATCAGAGAAGAACTGTCGAAGGTCAAGGGGAGGCTTGGGGAAATCGGCGCATCGCACCGCGTTGCCGAGCGGATTCTTCACGTGGCCTCTGCCTGAAACTATGCGCGCACTTCTGCTTCCGTTCTCATATCTTTACGGCGCAGGGGTGGCGCTTCGCAATCTGTTCTTTGACATCGGGGTTTTGAAAACGCAGAGAGTCTCCGTTCCCGTCATTTCGGTGGGGAATATCTCTGTTGGTGGAGTCGGCAAGACGCCGTTCGTTGAGTTGCTTGCCAGGCGGTTGTCTCAACACGGCCGCAAGGTTGCGATCATCAGCCGTGGGTACAAACGCGAAAGCAGCGGAACGCTCGTCGTCAGCAACGGGAGCCTCATGTGTGCCGACGCAGATTCGGCAGGGGATGAACCGGCGCAGCTCGCTTCTAAACTCCGCGGTGTTGTTGTGATCGTTGATGAACGGCGGGTGCGCGGGGCGCGACATGCAATCCAGCACTTCGGCGCTGGCATCGTCATCCTCGATGATGGGTTTCAGCATCGTTACCTCCACCGAGATCTCAACATCGTCATCGTATCGTCAGACGAAGTCTTGCTCGGTGACCGCTTGCTTCCGGCAGGAAATCGACGGGAACCGCTCAGCGCACTTCGGCGCGCTGACATCATCGTGGTCTCTCGATGCATTGACGAAGAGCACTTTCATCGGGCAGAACAGCGCCTTCGGCAGAGGTTCGACACACCCCTGTCGGGGGTGCAGATCCGGGCCAGTGCGGTTAAGAAGGCGTCGTCGGGCTTTAGTGTTGACCTGAGAAGCCTAAGCGGCAAGCGCGTTGTGGCATTCTCGGGTATTGGGAGCCCTGAGGGGTTCGAAACAACGCTTGCCTCCCTGAAACTCGACGTGAAGAAACATTTCATATTTGCCGATCATCATCGCTTCACCAGCGAGGATGTGAAGTCAGTCGAGGACTCAGCCCGGAAGGCACAAGCTGATTACATCGTCACGACTGAAAAGGACGCTGCCCGCCTGAGCGGGGCGGGGCTGGAGATGAAAGATTTCGTGGAGCGGAATCCCGTGTACTATGTCGAAATTGAGCACAATGTAATTGCGGGGGAGCAGGAGTTAGCGAAGGCGCTGGCAAGATTTTGAAGAAGAGCGAGAGAAAGGACGACAAGTCAGTGCGGATCGGCATAACGGACACGATGGGGTCAAAGCAGAAGTTCGACAATTATACGAATTGGATTCATCGATTCGACCCGGGTATCGAGTTTGTCACTCTCTCATACAGAAAGCAGAATGTCGACGAGATCAGCAAGGTCGATGGCTTACTTCTGACTGGCGGTGGTGATGTGCATCCCCGTTACTATGGGATGGCTGAAGAAGTCGCTCGGGTGAACGAGAGAGATGAGCGAAGAGATGAATTTGAGTTTGCGCTGATCGAACGGGCGCTCGATGCAGATTTGCCCATCCTGGGAATCTGTCGAGGTATGCAGGTGATGAACGTCTACCTGGCCGGCTCGCTGATCATTGATCTACCCTCATCGGGGTACGAGGATCACTGCCGCAAAGAAGGATACGACAGTGAGCACATCGTCCGGCTCGAGACGCGCTCGATGCTTAGTGCGATAACGGGGGCGACAGAGCTCACAGTGAACTCCTCGCATCACCAGGCAGTCGATCGGCTGGGAAACGGTCTCATCTCCAGTGCAACGTCGGCTGACGGGGTGATCGAAGCAGCCGAATGGATCTTAAAGGACCGCATGCCGTTTCTGATGCTGGTGCAGTGGCATCCGGAACGCATGAAAGATCCTCAGAATCCAGCGTCAAAGACCATCGCAAGGAGATTTTTGGAAGAGATTCAGTACTCAAAGAACAAAAACGCATCATCCACATCAGCACATTCCATCGAGAAATAAGGAAAGAGAGAAATCGAACATGGCGAAGAAAACCAAATACGTTTACTTCTTTGGCAGCGGCAAGGCTGAGGGTGCTGCCGAAATGAAAGGATTGCTCGGCGGTAAGGGAGCAAATCTTGCGGAGATGACCAATATCGGCCTGCCGGTTCCCCCGGGATTCACTGCCTCCACGGAGGTCTGCACGTATTTCTACAAGCGTAACAGGACGTACCCCAAGACCTTGAAGGCGGAGGTTGAAGCCGCGTTGGCGAAAGTCGAAAAAGCCATGGGAATGAAATTCGGCGATCCGAAAAACCCGCTGCTGGTATCCGTTCGATCAGGCGCACGCGCATCCATGCCCGGTATGATGGATACGGTATTGAACCTGGGCTTGAACAACGAGACTGTCCAAGGGCTCGTTGCCAAGACGAACAACGAACGCTTTGTCTACGATTCATACCGCCGGTTTGTACAGATGTATGGAGACGTTGTGCTCGGTCTGAAGCCGGTCCACAAAGATGATATTGATCCGTTTGAAGCCATTATCGAGCAGAAGAAGAAAGAGAGAGGTGTACATCTCGACACCGAGCTGAGCGCGGACGACCTGAAGGATCTCATTGTGCGCTTCAAGACTGCGGTGAAGGAACGGACGGGGCGCGACTTCCCGGAAAATCCGATGGATCAGTTGTGGGGCGCCGTTGGAGCCGTGTTTGGCTCCTGGATGAACGACCGCGCAATTGCCTATCGGAAGCTCTATGATATCCCCGAATGGTGGGGGACTGCGGTCAACGTCCAGACGATGGTGTTTGGCAACATGGGAGAGGATTCGGGCACGGGAGTCGGATTCACCCGTGATCCGGCCACAGGCGAAGATGTCTTCTATGGCGAATACTTGATGAACGCCCAGGGTGAAGACGTCGTTGCGGGCATCAGAACGCCGCTGCCGATCGCACAGATGGCGCAGCAGAATCCGAAGATCTACGCGCAGCTGGAGAAGATTCGCAAGATCCTCGAGAAGCACTACCGTGAGATGATGGATATCGAGTTCACGATCCAGCAGGGGAAGCTCTACATGCTCCAGTGCCGTGCCGGTAAACGGACCGCGTTTGCAGAAATCAAGATCGCCGTCGACATGGTGCAGGAACAACTGATCACGGATCGGGAGGCACTTCTCAGGATCCATCCTGATCAGCTCAACCAATTGCTGCGACCCATTTTTGACCTGAAGGAGAAAGAAGCAACCACCAAAGCGGGTCGGCTCCTCGCCAAGGGGCTGAACGCAGGACCAGGTGCGGCGACGGGGCGCGTTGTGTTCAACGCGCACGACGCGGAAGTGTGGGCCAAACGCGGTGAGCACGTGATCCTTACTCGCATCGAAACGTCTCCTGAGGACATCAAGGGGATGGATGCTGCAGATGGAATTCTCACCGCGCGCGGCGGTATGACCTCTCACGCTGCTCTCGTCGCTCGCCAGATGGGGAAAGTCTGTGTGGCCGGCTGCAGCGCTTTGGAGATTGACTACTCAACTCATACGATGAAAGTCAACGGCCAGGTCGTCAAGGAAGGCGACTGGATCTCTATTGACGGCACGACAGGTGAAGTTCTGAACGGAAAGGTGAACACGAAGCCCTCCGAGGTGTTGCAGGTCATGATCGAAAAGACGTTGGATCCAAAGGATGCGCCAGTGTATCAAGTCTTCGGAACGATTATGAAATGGGCCGACAAGTATCGGCGGCTCAAGATTCGCACGAACGCCGACCAGCCGGATCAGTCCGCGAACGCGGTGGCATTCGGGGCGCAAGGGATCGGGTTGTGTCGCACGGAGCACATGTTCTTCGGCGAAGGAAAGATCGGTCCGATGCGTGAAATGATCCTCTCAGACACGGTCGAGGAGCGGAAGGCGGCTTTGATGAAACTCCTGCCGCTGCAACGTAAAGACTTCGTCGGTATCTTCGAGGTGATGAACGGCCGCCCCGTGACGATCCGTACCATCGACCCCCCGCTCCACGAGTTCGTGCCGCACGAGGAACCTGCTCAGCGTGAGTTGGCACAACAGATGGGTATTTCCTATGAGAAGGTGAAGCAGCGTGTCGATTCTCTGCACGAGTTCAACCCGATGCTCGGGTTCCGCGGATGTCGGCTCGGCATCATCTACCCGGAGATCACGGAGATGCAGTCCCGCGCGATCTTCGAAGCTGCTGCCGAAGTGAAGCAGCGCGGCATCCCTGTAGAGCCGGAAGTGATGATCCCTCTCGTCGGACACGTGAAAGAGCTCCAGCATCAGGCGCTTATCGTTCGCCGCGTCGCTGAAGAGGTGATGAAGGAGCAGGGGATCAAGTTCCCATACCTCGTCGGGACGATGATCGAGATTCCTCGCGGTGCCATTACTGCTGATGAAATCGCGGGCGTGGCGGAGTTCTTCAGCTTCGGGACGAACGACCTGACGCAAACAACATTGGGCGTCAGCCGTGACGATGCCGGACGGTTCCTCATTCCGTACGTCGAAAAGGAGATCTATCCGAAAGATCCCTTTGAGGTCATCGACCGTGGAGGTGTGGGCGTAATGATGAAGATTGCCGTTGAAAAGGGACGGGGCACCCGCCCCACTCTCAAGATCGGCATCTGCGGCGAACATGGTGGCGATCCTTCAAGTGTTGAGTTTTGCCATATCGTCGGATTGAACTACGTGAGCTGCTCACCCTTCCGGGTGCCGATTGCGCGACTTGCAGCCGCACGGGCCGCTCTTCTGAACGACAAACCAGCAGCAAAAAGCAAGAGTGGTGCATCGAAGCGGGCCAAAAAAACATCGAAGCGCAAAGCCGCTCGAAAACGCTGAGATCCGAGCGCTTGATCAATTCATCCGCCTGCCTCCCTCGCGGGATCGGCAGGCGGGCTTATCAAGGATGCAAGAAGCACATCGGATCGCACCTCGATCCACATCACTTCACAAGGAGAGGTAAAGAGAGATGAAGCTCTCCGATTTCAAGTATCCTTTGCCGCGCAATCTTGTCGCAAAGTACCCCGCAAAGCCTCGCGATCATTCGAAACTGATGGTGCTGAATCGTGCCGATGAGTCGATTGAAGATCACAGGTTCTATGAGATCGTGGACTATCTGAACAAAGGTGACTGCCTGGTCGTCAACGAGACCAAGGTATTTCAGGCACGCCTCTTTGGGAAGAAGGAGAAAACGAACGCCAAGATCGAGGTCTTCTTGCTGCGGGAGCTCAATGCCGAAGAGAATATCTGGGACGTCATCGTCGACCCCGCCCGCAAAGTCCGGATCGGCAACAAGATTTTCTTCGACAATGGCAAGCTCTGGTGCGAGGTGATCGATAATACCACCTCGCGTGGGCGAACGGTCCGGTTCAACCACAAGGGTGACTTCTTCAAGATCATCGAACGAATCGGCATCACGCCGCTGCCGTACTACATCAAACGCGACGCAACCGTCAAGGATAAAGACTCCTACCAGACCGTCTATGCCCGGGTGCTGGGTGCGGTTGCTGCGCCCACTGCCGGACTCCATTTCACGAAGCAGCTCCTGAAGAGGATCGAGAACAAAGGGGTGAAAACCGTCCCCGTCCTGCTCCATGTCGGCCTGGGTTCCTTCCGTCCGGTCGAGGTGGAGGACCTCACGAAGCACAAGATGGATTCCGAATACTACGAGATATCGCCTGAGACCGCTCACGTCATTAACAGGACCATCGATACGCGGCACAGTGTCGTTGTGGTAGGAACAAGCACGTGCCGCGCATTGGAATCGAGCGTGACTTCTGATGGCCACTTGAAACCATCGAGAGGATGGACGGACAAGTTCATCTTTCCACCGTATGATTTCAAAATCGCGGATAAGCTCATCACCAACTTCCACTTGCCGGAGTCGACACTCCTCATGCTGGTGAGCGCGTTTGCAGGCCACGAGTTCATCATGCGCGCCTATAAACGGGCAATCAAAGAGGGGTATCGCTTCTACAGCTATGGTGATGGTATGTTGATGCTGTAAGCACCATCTCCACATGTGTCCGGCAGCGTGAAGACCGGAGCAACACGTTCCATCCATTCCTGGTATGCCAAAAAGTCGACCAAAAGTCTTTGTAGTTGTGCCTGCCGCAGGTGCCGGCACGAGGCTTGCAGGAGCTGTGAAGAAGCAGTTCCTTATGCTCAGGGATCGGCCCATCCTTGTCCACACGCTGCAGCGGTTTGAGCATTGTCCTGACGTCGACGAGATCGCTGTGGCAGTGCCCGAGCCTTCCATCGCTGAGATGGAGACGCTTCTGTCTCACTATCGGCTTCACAAGGTCAGCAAGATCACCGTCGGTGGTGAGAAGCGTCAGGACTCGGTGTACAATGTGTTGAAGCGACTCCCGCTCCGTCCACCGGATATCGTTCTCGTACACGATGGCGTGAGGCCATTCGTTGAATCGAAGAGAATATCCCATCTCGTCAGAGCCTGCAAAGAGTATGATGCGGCGGTGCTTGCGGTTCAGCCCAAGGACACGATTCGACGATCGGCAGGAGGCGAGTTCTTCGACCAGACGCTCGATCGAAACGCGCTTTGGCTCGTCCAGACACCGCAGGCGTTCAAGGCTGCACTTCTCCTGAAGGCGTTCGAAAAAGCAAAGAAAGAGAAATTCTACTCGACGGACGAAGCCGGACTGCTCGAACACATAGGTGTGAAAGCCCGGATCGTCGAGGGATCCTACGACAATATCAAGATTACGACCCAGGAGGATTTGGAACTCGGGCGACTCATCCTCGAGCGCTGGAGGGCCAAAGGGCTTATTTGATTGCCCTGGAGTCCTGGTATCTGAAATTCCTTGCTTCTGAAGGACGAAGTGCCTAATTTTACTCATTCATCTTCCGAAGAGAATCGAAAGGCCTGCGCTGAATGCTCAATCTGGCGATCGTCATCCTCCTGAGCTACATCATAGGGTCAATTCCTACCAGCATCATGCTTT
Organism: uncultured Ignavibacteriaceae bacterium; assembly: GCA_964614245.1. Taxonomy (GTDB): domain Bacteria; phylum Bacteroidota; class Ignavibacteria; order UBA10030; family UBA10030; genus VGWB01. The sequence goes on along the minus strand of CAZTKU010000028.1, from coordinate 5,980 downwards.
CCAAGTGGAAACACGGATTTGATATTCGTACGAAGGGGAGCGGAAATGCCGGGGGCACAAACGTGTTTCGCGTGCTTGGATGGAAGTCCGGTATTTTGGTGACCGTCGTCGACGCCAGTAAGGCAGTGATCGTGACCGTGCTGATCGCGCGATTGTTCTGGGATCCCACGCTTCCCTTCTACAACAAGACACCGTTTGACGATTTCACAATCATCCAGATGATCTGCGGCGCTGCCGCCATCGTTGGTCACATCTGGACAGTATTCGCCGGCTTCAAGGGAGGAAAAGGCATCGCCACGGGAGCAGGCATGCTCATCGGGATCGCGCCGACGGAGTTTGCGATCTCCGTGGCCGTTTTCTTCATCGTGTTCTGGGGTTATAAGACGGTTTCGCTCAGCTCGATCTCTGCCGCGGTGGCGTTTCCCCTCTCGTTGTTTGTGCGTCACAATATCTTTGGCGACGAGATTCACAGTTACAGGACGCTCATCGTCTTCAGCCTCACTGTTGCCGTTCTCCTGGTGTATTCCCACCGCCAAAATATCAAACGCTTGATTGAGGGGACCGAGAAGAGAATTACGGGGCTCACTCGGGAAAGAGTGCGCGATAGCAACGCCATCTCCCAGTAGGGTATCTCCGGCCTCCCACAACTCTCAGAGTAGAGAGCGGCTCGGGATTCGGCCGGACGACGAAATCCACACATAGACGTACATACGCAGTTCCATGAAGGTTACCGTTCTCGGTGCAGGAAGCTGGGGAACCACGCTCGCGCTGGTTCTCCTTGGCAACGGCCACGATGTAACCCTCTGGACTTACAAGTCCGAGCAAGCCGAGTCGATGCGAGAGCGGCACGAAAACCACGAGTTCCTTCCCGGAATTCCCCTTCCCCCAACGCTCAGAATCCAGGCCGACATCGAGGAGGCGTCCGATTCCAGGGACTTGATTGTCGCTGCCGTTCCCTCCCAATTCCTGCGGTCGGTCATTCAGAGGATCGCCCATCTCGCCCTCAAAAGAACCATCATCTGCAACGTTGCTAAAGGTATTGAAAACGCCACGTTGATGACGATGTCAGAGGTGCTGCTGGACGTGCTGCAGCACGAGAAACGCGAGAACCTGGCGATTCTTTCCGGCCCGAGTCACGCTGAGGAAGTGTCCCGCCAGATCCCAACGGCGATCGTTGCTGCCTCGTTCAAAGACAAAACGGCCAAGATCGTGCAGGAAGCCTTTATGACGCGATATTTCCGGGTCTACGTCAACGAGGACATCCGAGGCGTTGAGCTCGGTGGCGCATTGAAGAACGTCATCGCAGTCGCAGCGGGAATAAGCGACGGAGCGGGTTTTGGTGATAATACCAAGGCGGCCATCATGACCCGCGGGGTCTACGAGATCACCCGTCTCGGCGTCAAACTCGGCGCGCAGCCTCGAACATTTGCCGGGCTCTCGGGTGTCGGCGATCTCATCGTTACCTGTATGAGCCGCCACAGCCGCAATCGTTACGTTGGTGAACAGGTGGGAAAGGGTCGAAAACTTGAAGATGTGCTCAAGGAAATGGTCATGGTCGCAGAAGGCGTGGCGACGGCGAAGTCCGTGCGAGACATCGAGAAAAAGTTCGACATCGAACTCCCGATTATGACAGAAGTGTACAGAGTATTGTTTGAAGGAAAGGATTCACGCCAGGCAACGCAGGATTTAATGACAAGGGACGCGAAGGGAGAGTAGAGTTCTCTCAGGAACTTTCCACTTATGGCAATGAGGAGGAGGGCAGCCGAGTCTGTGTTGCCCTTTTTGCTTTTAATGGGCTCCAGGAGCTCCTTTTCTCCGGCCCATCACCTTGCTTCTGGTGAGCCTTTTCAGTAATTTTTCGAAGAATTACGATTTAGAGGAATTCACCAAACCTTCCATGCTCGTGCTGGAGCTTCTCGGCATATTTGTTATCGGGTATCTCATCGGCTCAATTCCGATAGGCTACATTGTGGTGAAGAAAAGAGCGAATGTCGATATCCGGGAGGTCGGGAGCGGTAGGATTGGGGGCTACAATGCGTTCAGCGTAACGAAGTCCAAGACCACGGGGATTCTGGTGGGGGTCTTGGACGCATTGAAGGGACTGGTCGTGGTCTACGGCGCAATGTTGGTCTCCCATGACTCATTTTCGGCGCAAGCCGTCGCCTTGTTCGGGGCCATTGCCGGGCAGACCTATCCTGCCTGGCTGCGCCTCAAGGGAGGCCGGGGGCTTGCGACCACGGCTGGAGGATTGTTTTTGCTGGGGTTCAGCTATACTGTCGTCTGGTGCGTGCTCTGGCTTCTTGGCAGGCTGTTTCGACGGGATATTCTTACGTCGAACCTTATCGCGATTCTGTTCACACCAGCCATAGTGGGAGTTCTTCCATGGGGATGGGTTGGTCAACTGAACGTCAGAAGTGTTGAAGGAGGGATATTCGTTTTTTTCACGTGCTTTTTGAGCTTGCAGTTGTTCCTGGCCCACTTCGACGTCGTGCTTGAGGTTTGGAGACATTCGAAAGCGGATAATCTGTAAGGAATCTCACTCAACATTTTTTGAGTAATGCGTCTATGAAGCGATCTTTCGCGACAATCTTGCTGATTTTGCTGGTACCTCTTGCGGTTGGCATCGGGATCGGCTACAGCATCAGGCCCTCAGACGCGGCTTCGGTCACAGGGAGTCACGCCGTTGCTTTCGAGGAGGCGTTTCCGACGTCGGTTCGCGTCCAGGACAAACCCTTGCAGGACTTGGACCAGATTACAGCCTCGAGGCAAAACGCCATCACTCGGGCTGTAGCAAAAGTAAGTCCAGCGACAGTCGGTATCAATGTAACGGAGATTCGAGAACAGCAAGGAATCCTCCAGGTCGATCCTTGGTTCCGGCGGTTTTTTGGGGATGATCCGTTCTGGCGTCAATTCATGGGTCCCCAGCGCTATCAAGTGAGGAGCCTGGGCTCCGGCGTCATCATTTCGCCCGATGGCTACATCGTCACGAACTATCACGTCGCGGGGAACGCTTCCGAGATCACCGTCACGTTCGTTGGCGGACACAGGATGAAAGCTGAGCTGGTTGGAGGAGATCCTCTCACCGATCTTGCTCTGCTGAAGGTTGACGGCAAGGAGCTGCCCTGCGCAAACCTCGGAACCTCTGATGATGTCGTCATCGGCGAATGGGCAATCGCGCTCGGAAACCCCTTTGGTCTTTTCGAGATCAACGACAAGCCGACGGTTACTGTCGGCGTCATCAGCTCCGTCGGCATGAATCTCGGACGTCAGAACAACGCCGTGTATCGCGACATGATCGAGACCGACGCTGCGATCAACGGCGGCAACAGCGGCGGACCGCTGGTGAATAGCCACGGGGATGTTATTGGAATCAATACGTTGATCTTCACCGGTGGCGTAAGCCAGGCGTTCGTCGGATACGGATTTGCCATTCCAATCAATAAGGTGAAAAAAGTTGTCGCAGAACTCCGAAAAAGAGGAAAGGTAGTCCGTGACATCTGGACCGGCTTTGAGTCACAGGCCGTGGATGCGCGCGTGGCACGCTACTTTGGTCTGTCTGAGGTTCGAGGGGTTATCGTGAGCGATGTCGACAGGAGAAGTCCAGCCGAACGAGCGGGCATCAAAGTCGGGGACATCATTCTGGAGGTCAACGGCGACAAGATTAACTCGGAGGAGGAGTTGTTCGCAATCCTGAGTGACGCAAGCCCGGGCGATCTCCTCAAACTCAAAGTCTATCGCGAGAAGAAAATTCTCGACCTCGAACTGAAACTCGAACAGAAATCTTCATAGGCCGGGAAGTGACCCCTTGATAGCGCGATATACACGCCCGGAAATGGCCAAGATCTGGGACGACCAGAACAGGTTTAGAGTCTGGCTTGAGATTGAAATCCTCGCCTGCGAGGCACAGGCGCAGCTTGGCGTGATTCCAAAAGAGGCCGTCGGCGTCATTCGGTCCAAGGCGAAGTTCGACGTCGGGAGAGTGCTTGAAATCGAAGATGAAGTGAAGCACGATGTGATCGCGTTTCTTTCCAACGTCGGTGAATATGTGGGATCCGAGTCGCGCTTCATCCATCTTGGCATGACCTCGTCTGATGTGCTTGATACCGCACTGGCGGTCCAGATGAAGCAATCGGCGGAGCTGCTGTTGAAGGATCTGGAAGCTCTGAAGGCAGCCCTTGCGAAGCGGGCAAGTGAGTTCAAGCATACGCCGATGATCGGTCGCACTCACGGGATTCATGCCGAGCCGATCACGCTCGGACTGAAATTTGCGCTCTGGTACGCAGAGACCAAGCGAAACATCGACCGGCTGATGAATGCTCTTCAGACAATCGCCGTTGGCCAGGTCTCTGGCGCCGTCGGAACGTATGCGCACCTGGATCCATTCGTCGAGCGCTACGTGTGCGAAAAGCTCGGCCTGAAGCCCGCACCGATATCGACTCAGGTACTTCAACGGGATCGTCACGCCGAGTTCATGAACACGCTGGCTGTCTGCGGCTGCTCACTGGAGAAGTTTGCGACGGAAATCCGCCATCTGCAGAGGACGGAAGTGCTCGAGGCGGAAGAGTACTTCTCGAAGGGCCAGAAGGGATCCTCGGCGATGCCGCACAAGCGAAACCCGATCACGTGCGAACGCATCGCCGGACTCTCGCGTGTTCTACGAGGAAATGCCCTGGCTGCAATGGAGAACGTAGCGCTCTGGCACGAGCGCGACATCACCCATTCATCGGTCGAAAGGGTGATTATCCCCGACAGCTGTATTCTCCTGGACTATATGCTCGCACAGTTCACCAAAATCGTCGAGCAGCTTCTTGTGTATCCGGATCATATGCAGGCGAATATCAACCGAACACACGGCCTTATTTTTTCCCAGGATGTCTTGCTTGCGCTGACGAAGAAGGGCATGAAGCGCGAGGACGCGTATCGGATTGTGCAGGAAGAGGCGATGAAAGTGTGGAAGAACGGTCAAGATTTTGGAAAATTGCTGGAGCAGCGGGAGGAGGTCACACGACATCTCTCGAAAGCGGAGCTGGATGAGCTCTTTGATCCACGAAGAAGTCTCAAGCACGTGGACTACATATTTGACAAGGTAGGATTGGGTAACTAGCATAGGAGGTTTCACGATGGCTCTCGCAACGGAGCGCGCGACCCTCACACGCACCCAGAAAAAAGTCATAAAGAAGTATGTTGACGAATTGGTGGGAAAGAGGATGGAGATCTTAGCGGACTACTTTGATGTGGACGAGGGCCTCGCCGTTCGACCAGAGATTGCGAAGCGTCTTTTTCGGACCCGTCGTGGCGGGAAAAGGATTGCGCACACCGATTTTTGGTCTGAGCTCACAAAGCGATGAGAGTGTACCAGATCGAATATCTGCCCGAGGTGCTCCACGATGTTCTGCTTCTCGGGGTTCGAGATCAGCAAGCGATAAAGGCGAAGATCGAATGGCTTTCAGTCTATCCGACGAAATCCCACATCAACGACTCGAGGGAAAACGATTTAAGCACAAATTCAAACCAAGGGTGGGAGACAATCGAGTCATCTATTCTCTTGATCGGAAACGTGGCGTAGTTGTGGTTGAACTCGTAGGTCAACGAAGTACCATTTACAGAGAAAAGTGAGACCAGACAAATGGCAAAGAAGTTCCAAAACTACATTGACGGTAGGTGGGTTGACTCAAAATCCGGCAGAACCTTCGAAAACCGGAATCCGGCAAACTGGGATGAAGTCATCGGAACATTTCCCCTCTCCACCAAAGAGGATGTGAACGAGGCAGTCAAGGCCGCGAAGAAGTCGTTCGATTCGTGGCGACTGGTTCCGGCCCCAAAGCGCGGGGATGTCATGCGCAAGGCCGGCGACATTCTCACGGCACGCAAGGAGGAAATCGCCCGTCAGATGACCCGGGAGATGGGAAAGGTTCTGCTCGAAACGCGCGGTGACGTGCAGGAGGGAATTGACACGGCATACTACGCGTCATCTGAGGGG
>CAZTKU010000027.1:0-21855 GCA_964614245.1 uncultured Ignavibacteriaceae bacterium | reverse complement strand
TATTCATACCTTCATGTTCTCCATAAACGGCCTCCATTTATCCTCCGGCGAGGGCGGTGTCATCAAACTGACCCCGATGAGGCAGATGATTGACGCAGCAGCAGATGGAAGGATGATGTAGTCCGTGTCCATGAGCGGCTCGGTCAGAATGAAATTCGCGATGGTAATGACAAGGGGCACACCGAGTCCGGCAATAATCGATGCAACACCTCCCTGGACGGTCACCCGCTTCCACAGGAATGCCGCGAGCAACGCCGGCGTAATCCCGGCTCCGACCATCGTGTACGCTGTAAACGCCATGTCGAGGATGCTTTTGAAGAAGCTTGCCACAACATAGGCGATCACACCAAGAATGACGATGGCGATGCGCTGGAACCGCACGATCGTGGTTTGCGAGATTTGAGGATTAATGAATCTCTGGTAGATGTCGTGAGTAACGTTCGTCGACGGGGTCATAAGAAAACTCGTCGCCGTCGAGAGCATCATCGCCACGGCAGCGCAAAGCAGAATCATCCCCGCGATGAGCGGAAGATCAAACCGCGCGAGCTGGAGGATGATGGTCTCCGTGGCTGCCTTGTCGAGGGTCCCATCCGGATTTGCGAACGGCTGCAACGTGAAATACTTCGAGCTCCCCACCACGGCGAGCACACAGAGCAGTGTTTCAAGGACGACCACACCGATCACCATCCCGATCACGGCCTTGCGGGCCGAGGACTCATCTTTCGCCGAAAAGAATTTCTGATACATGCTGCTTTCGCCGAGCAGGAGGAAGAACGTCGGGAAGAACACTCCCATCGCCCACACCCAGTCGTTTTGACCGAAGATCTCGAATCGATCAGCCGGAAGCTTTGCGACCTGTTCTGCGCCACCGATGGCAAAGTAGACAAGCGGGAGAGCTATGATCATTCCGAATGTCTTCATCAACGCGTTGAAGATATCAATCGACATGATGGAGAGCATCCCGGCTACGACGGCGAAGATGATGACGACTCCGCAGGCAATGGCCCCGCCGATCCGCGGATCGATACCGAGCAGGATATTGAGGAGGCGTCCTCCCGCGCGAAACTGATATCCGGCGATCGTCAGATACGCGATGATGATAATCACGGTCCCAAGAATGCGCGCCGTGGAATTGTAGCGTTTCTCGAGAATGTCAGGTACCGTGTACTCGGAAATCCTTCGCACGCGATGGGCAAGGAAGTACACAATGATGATCGCGAGCCAGGCCCCCGCACTCATCCAGAGTTGAGCAAATCCCATGCGAAACGCGAGTCCGGCACCACCAAAAAGGCTCCCTGTGCCGATCCACGTCGATACCAAAGTCCCCACGAGAAAGAGCGTCGACGTCTTCCGACCTGCAACCATGAAATCGTCCTGCGTCTTGATCGAACGGCTTTTGTATATTCCTACCCCCATGAGAAGGAGTACGTAAATAATGACCGCTATGATGTAGGGATCCATAGTGTGGATTTACCTTCCCGTGTTAGATTGTTGTGAACGCATCATGAAAGAATGTCTTTTCGGTGGAAAATAATCCACGCCGCCAGAACGAATGCGAGCGAATATCCCCCAAGCACCGCCGCTGACGTGCCAATGTCCGCCCACGGAATTGGATCCTCAAATACCTTCTGCCACACGCTCATGTAATTCGTGTACAGGTACGGGCGAATCTTTGCAAACATCTCGACGGGGATGACCGTCACCATGAGGAAAATCATGTTCACGCCCAACGTACTGATAATGGGACCGATGGCATTTTCGACGAAGGAGGAGAAGAGAAACGCCAGCGAAGCAATAGTGAGCATCGTCCAGGCTGCAAGAACATATCCCACCACGAATCTCCAGGCCACGTCGTCCCCTGGCAAAATGAGGATCCCCCTTGCGAGGACAATCAGATCGCCAGCCCCCAGCAACAACAAGGCAAGACCGACACTCAAGGCTCCCAGGAACGCCACAAAAACGACCGTATACACAGCCGTTGTATAGTACTTCGACAAGAAGATGCGCGTTCGCGAGACGGGCTTGATGAGGATCAGCCGGTACGTGCCTGCTGTCGCTTCACCGGCGAGCTGATCGCCCGCGACAAAGGAGATCAGGAAGGGAATGTGCACCCAGAGACTGTTCATCATCGTGTAAGCGACGAACCAGCCGTTAAACAGATTGCCCACGAAAAAGAAATCCTGCTGGAGCGAGCGCGTCGTGATCTGAATAAACCGGCCTCCCTCCAGCTTCATCGCCACCTCGATCAGCGGGACAACAACGGCCACCAGGAGAAATCCGATGTACGTCCGTTTCTTCAGAAACGTCTTGATCAGCTCGAAGTAAATGAGGCGTCCCATGGTGAATGTGTCGTATCGTTAGAGCTTCGACTCGCTCTCCGTGATCGAAAGGAAGAAATCCTCCAAGGACCGCCTCGGAATCAGCGCCTCGACAGCAATCCCATTCTGTGTAAGCGTTCGGTTCAGCGTTGGGACGTCCTCAAAGGGCATCGTCACTTCAAACGCACCCCCCCGCTCAACAACCTTTTTCACGACCTTGTGTTTCTTGAGCACAGAACGGAGCTTCGCTACGGGCCTTCCTCGAACGAGAACATACTTCTCCCCTTCGTCCAGGAGTGTCGTGACGTCTCCCTGTTTGACCATCTCTCCTCGATTGATGATCGCCATCCGGTTCGCAACCATTTCGACCTCGTTGAGCAGGTGCGAGGAGAGCATCACCGTCTTGTTCTGATCGTGCGCCAGGTGGCGGATGAGGTCGCGAATCTCCTTCATTCCCTGCGGATCCAACCCACTCGTTGGCTCGTCAAGGATCACGAGCTGGGGATCAGAAAGGAGCGCCTGGGCGATACCCAGCCGCTGTTTCATTCCATGCGAATAGGTTTTCACTTTGTCGGAGGCCCGCTGTGCGAGGCCCACAAGCTCCAGCACCTCGAAAATGCGCTTCCGCGTCGTTCCACCGTTCAGCGCTCCAACAATCTCAAGATTCCGGTTTGCCGTGAGGTACAGGTAGAAGTCGGGTTTTTCGACGATACCCCCGATGGAGCGAAGGGCTTTCTCGCGTTCCTTCTTGAGAGAGTAGCCGAACAGGAGGACATCTCCCTCGGTGGGCTTGATCAAGGAGAGCAGCATACGGATGGTCGTGCTCTTGCCGGCTCCATTGGGGCCGAGGAAGCCAAAGACGTCTCCGCGATGGACCTCGAGGTTCAGGTGGTGAACAGCCCAGCGCTGCTTGTACTGTTTTCCGAGATTTCTCGTTTGGAGGATGACGTCGCCAGTCAAGAGGACCCGAGAGCTGAGGAGGAAAAATTTCGCAGCAATGTAGAACTAATTTGAGGGAATTTCAAGAACTGAGTGATTGGCGGGACAAGATGCAAGAGATCGAAAAGCGTGACCGGTTTTGCAAAGCCGTCGGGTCTGGGAAAATGGCAACGCCGCAAACAAGGCTGCGGCGTTGGTTGATTTCGTGGAGATTCGGAACTACTTACTCTGCTTCAGCCGATCAAGTGAGCTTTGTACCTTCTTCAGTTGTAGAGCAGCGAGATCCTCTTTCGCGAGCACCGAGTATTCTGTGACGGCCTCGCTATTGAGCTTGAGCCTCTCGAATGCCTGCGCGACGAGCATGCGGGCATCAAAGTTCGACCGCAAGTCAGGATTGTTGCGGAGCGTCGCTTTGGATTTCAGAATCGAAGTGGCATAATACGCATTGTCAAACAAGACCCTCGCTCCTTGCAGCTGCATGCGGCCCGCTCCCACGTTGGCGAATACCTCAGTGTCCTCTTTGGCTTTGTTGCTGCCATGGAGCACTGCCGCAGATGGAATCATGATCTCATCGTGATCCCGTGGAGGGACAGCGAGGATGTTTTCCATCGCCAGCTTCAGCAGGAAATCCTCCTGACTCATCTGGCGCACATCGGAGAGGTCCAGCATCGTCAGCGGAGGAACCGTCAGCCATTTCTTTTCAGACTCAATTGTCGCGGAAGAGCTCCTGCCTGTGCGCATGGTGTCCTCGGGTTTCAGCAAGTCTCCAACCTTGACCTGCTTCCACTCCTCAGAGACGCCGCGCCGGACCTCCACAACTCCCTTGATGGACTTCACGACGAAGTCCTTCGCGACAACCGGGACTGCCAAGAGGACGATCAGGATGAAATACAGTGAGCGGCAATGCATACGCGTACCCTTTCGCTTCAAGAATTCATCGGGGCATCACATCGACGAGGCGTATCCAGCCCCGGACGACCCCCAGACCAAGTTCCACATCATCAAAATACTCTCTTGCACCCACTTCCCAGGCCTTCTGGAATCCTTCAGTGATCAGCGTTGTCTCCAGAGGGATCCATACGGTCTCCTCCCCCCGTTCGTTCTTCCGGATAACGAACCGCTTCTGATTGTCGCTGATGCTGTTTGCCTGCGAAGCCGGGACTTCGGTATCGAACAACAAGTAGATATGGGCATCAGTAACGCGGTCAGGCGGTATGACATCGACAAATGCCGTGCCAACGCCGATGCTCGAAAGCAATGACGAAAAGCAGACCGTCATATCATCGCAATCGCCGCCGCGCAGCGCCATCGTCTCCGATGGGAATTGCACCCTGTCCTTGCTGTTTCGCGGATCGTTGACGTAGGAAAGACGAGAGGCAAACTCATCGAACAGCAACTGCGCCGACCGAAATTTCTCCAGCTGCTTCGAAGCGCTGGCAAGAGCATCTTTCTGCTGATTCAGCACACCTCGGCTGAACCGAAGAACATCGGGATCCTCCGGTGTGATAAAATACCGAAGCGACAGGGCATCGCCGTCCCAATCATTCCTCCCGCGAATGATGAGCTTGGTCTGGCTCCTATCATCATATCCCTCTACCGGCGATGCCTTCACGAAAACGTCAGCAGCGCGCAAGACCATCGTCGGCACGAATCTGATCGCCTCGTTGAAAATCGCGTAAAAGGCGATCTCTTTCTCTTCATTCGGCGCAATGTACTCGGGGCGTGTTTCCGTCGGTGAGTCCATGTACTGATCAACGTAAAACGCCACGCGCGCCTCGATTGGCTTCTGGGAGACGTTCCGCACTCTCGCTCTCCCGAGCGGTCGGGAGGCAAAAATCTGGTATGATGAGGGATAGACCTCACTTGAGATCGTTACGTGCTCGATTTTCGCCAGAAACTCTCTCGTCCGTCCCAGCGGAAGGCTGACAGTAAGCATCAACTGGTCATTTGTGAACTGGTTGAACGCGATGTCCTTCACGCCTTCCGAGACGAAATCTTGCACTGTCGGCGTCGGTCGACTCGAACGATTGAAGAAATGGAGATAGCTAACATCAACTCGAACGGACTCATAGGTCCAACCCAATCCAGCCGACACCGCCGCAAAGAACGGTGAATAACGAGCCCCAAAGAGTGTCCCGTGGCGAAGTCTGAGATTGTCAAGGAGAGCCCACTCCGTGCCGAACCCGCCTTGTCGTTCCGTGTCGTAATCAAGCGACAGCGTGGCGGCAGAAAAAGGTTTGTAGCTCATGCCCACCCGCAGCGACTTGATGGTGCGAAGGGCATACGATCGCACCTCGAGCGGGAATTCACTCTCGTTCATCCTGAACAGATTCTTGGCCACGACGCCGAGAGTGAAATCGGTCCGCGGCGCCCAGAGCATGCCGACATCGACATTCCATGAGCTGGCATTGTAATCGATGTTGCGAATCCGGGCAATCGTATCCTGTTCGATGAATGGTTCGGTGTCCGTAATGTACTCTTGTCTGAGACGAGCGCTCGCTCCGATGGAGACGTTCGAGGACATGAGGTACGCATACCCGAAGGCGTACGACTCTCGATAGTCGATCCGCTTGTCAAACGAGATCCGCTGTCCATTCTGAAACTGAAAAGTGCTCGGAACGACGAACTCCATCGAGAGCCCGGGGGAATAGCGCAAAGAAAAAGCGTGGTTATCCAAAAACCGCTTGCTGCCTCCGATTGTTTGAAAAATCCCTCTCGAGCTCGCGTTCGGCTTGAGCGACAGAAAATTCGACGCGCTGATTTCCCAGTCCTTGACCGAGATCAGCCCGGCGGGATTCCAGTCGAGGCCGGAGACATCATTCACAAGAGCAGTATAGGCTCCAAGACTGATGCCCCGGGACGAGCTGAGATGCTGCCCGAGAAGGAGAGAGGGCAACATGGCAAGCACACCGAAGAATATGATGATGCGGAATCTCATTGAACCTCTTAGTACGATGCTTCCCTCCGTTAGGAGCGCAGTCGTTTCGCGTGAACTAGAGGTGCTGCTCCGCGTTGTTTGCTCTCTGTGCAGGGGAAGACACTAGCGCAGAGAGATTGTGAGATTGTGAATCGACGCTGCCTGCAACAGAACTTTGTCCGGATACCCTTCAAGAGTCGCCTCCCGTCTGTTTGCTGACACAAAGGTCAGCATCAAGCGACCGTTTGCGGTCGGCGGGATCAGTTTGAGAAGCTTCGACGAAATGAGAAGCGCATTCGAACGCGGACTCGCCTGGAAAACTATCAACGGCTTGATCGCCCGTCCCCGGCTCTCGTCGTACGTGCTGAAAATAACCCGGACAGAATTCCCCGGCACACCGCTCCACCGGATCACGAGATCTTCGTCACGAAAAACCAGCGCCTGAGGCTTGGGGGAGAGCAGGCTCACGTCGTCCGGACTATCAACCGCCCGCGCAAACGTGCGGATTTCCCCTTTTCCTTCAGCTTCGACGGCATAATGGTGCCTCGGCAGGTAGTCCATCGGTCTCGTGACGCGGAGACCGTCGTACCCAAGTTTGTAGAAGAACCCTGCTTTGACCGGTATGACCGTCAGGCTCTTGATCTGAATGATCCACTCCGCAACGTCGAATTCGACATCGTCGAGTTTCGCCTTTCCCACATTCAGATGGAGATAGCCCGTGTAGCTCCCGAAGCTTCCCCTAACAGGTATCGGCGACTTCGAGTCCTTCAGAAGGATGCGGGCATAGGCCAGCTGAGTTCGAGCCGCGCCAATATCGGTTTTGACGCCTGTGACCAGCACTGTACCCGGATAGTTGTCCTCGTCTTGCTGGATGAGTCCAGTCAGGTCGAGTGTTGTTTCTTGAAGGATGGTTGTGTCGCGCTCTCTTGGGAGGGAAACCTCGATCGGATTCAGTTCGAGAGTGGGATTTCCGGCAAGCTCTATAGGGTTGTTCTCCTGGCACGCTGGAAGCAACAGCAGCAGCGCCGCAACAGCGATATAGAATGTTCCAGGTTTCATAGGACTCAACAACTCCCTATATCAATATAGCAAAAACCTGGTAAGAATAAACCCCCCGGGGATGGGCGTTATTTATTGAGTTAGTTAAGGTCAATCCACGCGAATAGATTGATCCCATCCCCGGTGGTTCTTCCCCACGATTCCTACCACGTACCACAAATATTGGCCTCCGCCGTTCCCCACGAAAGCGGAAGCCTGGGGTACCCATCCACGCTTCGATCGTCATCGAATAACGTATGGTACCCCCCAAAACCTCGTCGAAACAGGAGCATCGAGATCGCACAACGACTCCCGTGTTATTGCTTCAACCACTGCATGAAATACACCCGGTCGAGGCTGCGGCCGGACCGTGTTTTCATATGTGTGGATGTAATGATTTCCGGACTTGTTTTCAAACGTCAGAGGAAGCAGCGTTCGCTGGCCCCATTTCCCCCTGAATCCGGAACGCAGCACAACCATGTTCGGCTCGAGCTCACTTGTCTCCAGCTTCACTGCAACGTCCAGATCGCTCTCGCTTTCAACAGTCGCGACTGCCGATTTGTCCTGCCCGAATGCCCAGATGTTCTCGTCCGGAGATTTCATCGATAGCGTCTCACCACCACCGGCACGCATCACGAACTCATCGATGACCACGTTGGCGTGCTCCGTCCCGCCGCGCACAACGGAAACCGCATCAAGCTTCCAGTTCTTCGATGAATCCTTCGTTCCTGCAATTCGGAGAAACTGCGCCTTGCGTGTGCTGCGCTCGACGAACGGTTTCGAAATGATCGCATGGCGCATTCGGGTGCTCAATTGATACGGCGCCGAAATCTTCAAGATTCCATCAAACGTGCGAATCACCGTCGCGATGATGCATTCGTCGCTCGGCTCATCAAACTCGACAGACTTCGACACTCTTCGAATGACCCTCCCCCATCGAAGCGGATAGCCCCGCTCGTTCAAGCGCGTCGATCCACCACAATAGTCAGACGAGTATGCATCACCGTCGTCAAGAGGAACGACATCACTGTTCAACAGTGGATTGTTCTCGATGACGAACTCAAGGTATGCTTTGTCCTTTGGACTCATAACCATTCCCCTCTGCTTGAACAAGTCCCACCAACCCCTTTCGTATCTGTCCAGATCAATACCAATTGCTGTGCCAGCAAAGGCACATGAGCCCCCAGCGTGGCGGCTCCTTAACGACTTGAAGTCTAAAGAGTTATCCGGAATCGAAAGCGGGATGGGGTTGGCTCAGGAGGCGCTGAGTGCGGGATTTCGCGGCTGGAAGTGCGGGAATGAGTGAAAACCTGCGTTCGGTGCTGTAAGAATTACAATAGTCGAATCAGCGGGTGATGACGACTAGGAAGCGCTTAGCTTGGATTCCACTTGCTGGCGAGGTAGGAGCGCACGACCTCATCAAGAATCGTATGGTAGCGGTGGGGAAGATTCTTGTATTTCGGCCTGAGGATTGCTTTCACTTCATCGAATTCAGTTCCACGAGCAATACCTTCAATGACGTTCGAGAGGTACTCCGCGAGCTTCTTCCTGACCTTCTCGTTCGTGTCCTCTTCGTTACTCTTTGAGATCGCTCGAACGGTTTCTTCCATATCCCACAGGTTTTCAAAAAAGTATTCGAAAGAAAGGCCTCGGAGGTATTCGGCGACGGTGCCGCGATTGAGACCCCCGAGCTCCTCGGCAGTCTCCGAAATCGAGCTCCGCGAGAATTTTTTCACCCGCAGGAGTTCGATGATCTGATCCTCCAAATCGACTTGGCCCTTCAGTGCGACGGTAACTTGTTCCGGCAGGTCTTTGAGCTGG
The DNA here is from genome assembly GCA_964614245.1 of uncultured Ignavibacteriaceae bacterium. Lineage (GTDB taxonomy): Bacteria > Bacteroidota > Ignavibacteria > UBA10030 > UBA10030 > VGWB01. The sequence continues at coordinate 12,822 of CAZTKU010000027.1, read as the reverse complement.
ATGAGTTCGCGCCGCTCTGCTCGGGCAAGGATGGTTGCTCGCGTGATGGCACTCTCGAGCTCCCGGACATTCCCCGGCCAATGATATTGCAGAAACGCATCCATCGCGGTCGACGAAAGCGAGAGGGCCGTGTCCTCACTTCTTAGGAAGTGCTCTGCCAGGATGGGAATATCGCCCTTTCGCTCTCGAAGCGATGGCAGCTCCAAACTGAAGACGTTCAGTCGGTAGTACAGATCTTCGCGAAACTTCTTCTCCTTCACTAGTTCTCGTACATTCTTGTTTGTCGCAGCAACAATGCGCGTGTTCACCTTCGTCATCGTCGTCGAGCCAACCCGCTCGAGCTCACCCGACTGCACAACACGGAGCAGTTTCACCTGAAACGCCTCGCTCGTTTCAGCGATCTCGTCCAGAAAGATCGTGCCACCATCGGCGTATTCGAATCTGCCAACCTTGTCCCGAACAGCTCCCGTAAACGATCCGCGCTCGTGACCAAAGAGTTCGCTTTCAAGAAGCGTTTCCGTGAGCGCCCCACAATTGACCGCGGCAAAAACTTTCCCCTTTCGCTGGCTCAAGTTGTGTATCGCCCTGGCAACCAGCTCTTTGCCTGTCCCACTCTCTCCAAGGATCAGCACGTTCGCATCGCTCGTGGCAACCTTTTCGATCAGCTCGATGACTTCCCGCATTCTCCCGCCACTGTGATAGACGATTCCCTCGAAGACTGCCTTTCCCTCCTGCTGTCCGGTCTCCACGGGTTCAAAGCGCACAAGATCGCTGACCTGAGCGGAGAGGGTCTTGATATCCTGCTTATATCGCTTGATTTCCTCGACCAGCTCGATGCCGCGCGAGGGCTGCGCGGTCGTTTTTTGATCAAGCAGTTCCTGTTGAAGCATTTGAAGCTGCAGCTCGCTCGCCCGCAACTTACTCTCGACCTCTCCTTTGTCGAGCTCAAGCTGCTCCACCTTCTTCCGAACGATGAGATGCTCGTAGAGCACCATCCCCAGGCAAACCGTAACAATGAGGAACAAAGGCTGGAAAACGGGCAGCACGACACACCAGTACGAAAAGATGAGCTGGCTTGCCGAGAGATAAAGGACTGCGACGAGCCCCGTAAGGCTAAGCCCATGGAGATAGCCAACCCGGAAGATCAGAGCGAGAGCCAGACCTGCGAACAGAACCGAGATGCCTCCGGCAAGCAGCGGGCTGACGCGGACAAGGAAACGATCACGAAGCGCGTTGTCTATGAGGGTGGCGTAAACGCCGACCGATGCAAATTGAGGATCAAAAGGCGTAGCAGCAAACGTGCTTCTCCCTTCGCCAATGACGCTGACGAGCACGATTTTGTTTTTCAGACTCGACAGATCGATTGGGGAGACAAGGCCGAGTTGCTTCGACTGGTAGGAGCGCAATATCTCGACGCACCGGAAACGCTTGAATGACGAAAGGGGACCGGGGAAATTCAGGACAACCTCCCCCCGATGGTCGAACGGTATCCTATACTCCCTCCCCTGAGCCGGAAAAACGATGTGACTTCCTTCTACCCGCACATGTTGCTTCTGTGCCCCTGTGAACAGGCGCAACACTTCGAGGGCGTACGCCGGCATCGATTCGTCGCGCACTCTCACGAGGGCGGGGATCCGCGTCGTGACGCCCGGCTGAAAATTGGTGTGCCCCACGCCAGCTGCAGCTTGAAGGAGCTCATTGAACGGAAGTTGGAGATGGCCACCATAAGCTGCTGTCCCGGTGACCGCAGGATAGAGGTGAAGAGGCGACATCGAATCCGATGAAGCTTGGGGCTGAGAATCGATGCGCCGAAAATAGCTGGAGACGACGACTTTTCCCGAGGCAGCCGCCCTTGAAGAGAGCAGGCTGTCCCGCTCAGGGTACTGAAGACTGTGGTCGCCGAAAAACACATCGAGGCCAATGACGGCAACATCATTCTTATTCAGCACGTCGATGAGCAGAGCGTAGTTGTCTCGCCTGAGCGGCCACCCGCCAAGCGATGCGATATCATCATTGTCAAAATACAGAATGACGATACTCGTGTCGGCGAGAATGTCACCTCGCAGACGAAAACGTGCATCGAGCAATTGGTCCTCAAGGGCGCTCATGGGTCCCAAGAAAATGAGGGACACGACCAGGAGTGTTACGACAAGCCCGAGAGCGACAGCGTATCTGCGTGTCATCGCGTGTGAGTGATCCTGCCCAGGATTAGTTGATCAAAGACATGCCTTCAGTACGTAGCGAGGGTGTTGGAGAGGATCGAGTGCTCGTGACCCCGCCCAGAATCGAACTGGGAACCTACAGCTTAGAAGGCTGTTGCTCTATCCACTTGAGCTACGGGGCCAATGTTTTCTGGTTTTCACAGCTTAGTCCCGCCAGACAACGGCGGTTCCGCTTTCCCGAATCCCGCCTACGAGCGGAATCCAAAGAGCGGGAGATTCTGAAAATGGCAGCAGCTCGCACAACACGCTTGCTGGCCATTTTCGAAAAGTCCCGTTGTTCGGGATCCTCGATTTGTCATCTGCTCACTCGCCACGCTTCGCGGGGCTCCGTTCGCAGGACAAATCGGGAGCTGTTGCTCCCCGCCCAACCGAACGATGACAAAGCTCAGAACGGTCGTTCGGGCGCCTGCCCGCCGAATGCAAGACTTACAACGGTCAGGCGGGGGTATCCACTTGTCCGCCAAATAGCGCAGCGGATGAAAGCTACGGGCCAAATCAACAGCTGAAATATACGAAAGTGCCCTTTGGGTTGCAATACGCTCCGCCAGTTTGGCTCTTCTACAGTGGAACTTCGTTCCCATCTGACTTATATTTGTATTAGTTGAGTTCCATTCACATCGGTCTTTTGCGGCGTGACGGCGTCGCTCATTCACACATATATCTTTTTTCGACTCGCCTGCTCGGTGCTCAATCAAGATCGTTCCACCGATAATCTCGAAATGCAACATGGCGGCATCGTTCGAACAGACTTGACCGCGAAGGAGATCTGCCTTATCTTCACCGGACATGAATTCGCGGATGGAGGAGACATCATTCGCCAGACACTTAAGAATCACAACGTCAAAGCTTCTTTCTTCTTTACAGGAGAATTCTATCGCAACGAAAAATTCGCCCGCACGATCAAAGCCCTGAAAGACGAGGGGCACTACCTCGGGGCGCATTCCGATAAACATCTTCTGTATTGCTCCTGGGAAAAGCGGGATTCACTGCTTGTGAGCGAGCGCGAATTCAAGGAAGATCTGCGTGCGAACTATGAGGAGATGAAGAGATTCGGCATCGCCAAGAGCGCCGCACCGTATTTCATACCACCGTACGAGTGGTACAACGATTCCATCAGTGCCTGGGCCAAGGATCTCGGGCTTGTTCTCATCAACTATACGTCCGGAACATATTCAAATGCAGACTGGACACATCCGGAACTGGGGAAACAGTACATCAGTTCAGATACAATCTACGCGAGAATTCTGCGTTACGAATCCCAGGGTCCGCACGGCCTGAATGGATTTCTCCTGCTCACGCACATCGGCACCGACCCTCATCGCACGGACAAGTTCTATCACCGGCTCGATGGTCTCATCATGGAATTGAAGCGGAGAGGGTACCGGTTCACTCAGCTTCGCGAGACGATTCCCTTGACCCATTGATCATGAATACTCCCAACAGAAAGGTTCGTTACGGCATCATCGGTTTCGGACTCTTCGCCGAGCGTACCATCGCGCCGGCAATTCAGGCATCCAACAATTCCGAATTGGTCGCAATTCAAAAGCGCTCACTGCACACCGCTCGAGAAAAAGCGACTCTCCTCTCGATTCCCCGCGCGTTCAGTTCGGTCGACGAGCTTGTCACCCATCCGGATGTCGATGCCGTCTTCATTGTGTCCGCCAACGCAATGCACTGTGCTGAGACCCTCTCGGCTGCCAGGGCCGGCAAGCACGTCCTCGTTGAAAAGCCGATGGCAGTGAACGTCGAGGAGGCGGAACAAATGATCGAAGCGTGTTCTCGACACAACGTCAAACTGATGGTCGGGCACATGATTCGTTTTTCCCCGCTGGCCCGGAGGATGCGGGAAATCGTTCATTCCGGCAAAATTGGCAGGGTGACGTTCGCAAAGTCCGAGTTCTTCTACGATGCGCGCCTGACCCACCGATCCTGGCTCACGGATCGCATCGTTGCCGGCGGCGGACCAATCTACGATATCGGCGTTCATTGCCTCGATACGCTGCGATATGTGTTGGATGATGAGATCGTTTCCGTGAAGAGCCAGCTGCAGCCCAAGCCAACCGACCGCAGAACAGAACAAACCGCGAGTCTCTCACTCGATTTCGCCCGCGGGACCGTCGCGTCGATTCTCTGTTCATACGAAGCTCCGACCCGGAGATCGCTCATCGAGATCGTTGGATCAGAAGGTATGCTCACCGCACACAATTTCACGCTTGGCGATAGACCACTCTTACTCCAGGTGAGTCTGCGTGTGGATGGGACAAGCCTAGACGATCAGCAAGAGACGATCGATGTGCCGAATCTGTACATAGAAGAGATTACGAGTTTCTCCTCAAGTATCTTGAATGACACCGAAGTTGCCATACCGGGCATTGTCGGATTGAGAAATCAACAGGTACTCGACCTTGCCATGGTCGGTGGCGGTGCTCTTTCTCATTCTTGACACCTGAAACATTTGGTACCGTGTGTCGTAACTCCGTTAGGAAAGGAGCCCGTCATGACGAAACGATTGTACCTTTCGAGAACGAACAAAGTGATCGCCGGCGTCGCCGGTGGGATCGGTGAATACCTCGATATTGACCCCGTGCTGATCCGAATAGCTTTCGTTGTTGCAGCATTTGCGGGCGGCAGCGGGATCTTGGCCTATATCATCGCTTGGATCGTCATACCCGAACAACCGAGAGAGACACCCATGACCACATCAACTGAGCCAACAAGCTCTCCACAACCTCAACCCACTGCGAAGACTGATGCACGCCCCGGCCGCGGAACCATCGTCGGCGGACTGATTCTCATCGTGTTGGGTCTTCTGTTTTTGGGAGAAAACTTCCTGCCCGATTTTCACTTCGTCGATTACTGGCCACTGATTCTTGTCGCCATTGGCGCAGGCTTGGTCTACAAGTCCATTCGACCGAACAACTAGCCGGAGGCAGCCATGAAAGTCAGCACCCTCTTTTGGGGAGTTCTCTTTCTCCTCATCGGCGGACTCATCCTTCTGGACAATCTTGGCGTGCTGAACGTCGAGTGGGTCGCCATCTGGAGACTCTGGCCCCTCATCCTCATTTTCTGGGGTCTTTCCCTCATCATCGGAAAAGAGCGTCCCAAATGGTACGTCGTGGTACTTTTGATTCTGCTCATCATTTTCATGATCATTGCCGTTTTCGTGGCGGAGTGGTACGACCGCGACTACGATTATGTTCTGACCGAGTCCAATCAGCAATCCTTTGTTGAGCCGTACAGCGGGGCGGTCGGACGAGCATCGTTCGCGCTATCCTCGGGAGCCGGCAAATTCCTCCTCCAGGACACGACAAATCAGCTCTTCGACGCGTCGACGCAGGTGAGCTTCGGCAAGTACTCGCTGACGACGGATCGTTCGGGAGACTCCGAGTCGCTTTCACTGCGATTCAAGGGCCGTTCAACTCGTTGGAATTTCGGCAGGTTTCGAAACCGCGCGGAAGTCAGGCTCAACGTTCATCCTATCTGGGACATCGAGGTTGGAACCGGCGCGGCCTCCCTCGATTTCGACTTGAGCCCCTATAAAGTTGACCACGTCAAGATCGATGCAGGAGCGTCATCGCTCAAGCTGCGCCTTGGGGACCGGATGAGCGAGAGCCACGTACGGATTCGGGCCGGAGCGTCTTCAATCCAGATCGAGGTTCCTGAGACCGTAGGATGTGAGGTTCGTGCAGAAACGAAGCTGTCAAGCAGGCGGATGAGAGGCTTCGAAAAGGTTGGTGATGATAAGTATCAAACCTCGAACTTCGAGAGCGCCGCGAAGAGAATCTCTGTGGAGATCGACGCCGGGATCTCGAGTGTCAGGATGTCGCGTTATTGACCGCAGATAAGGACGTTACTGGCCGACTTCAATGTCCGCAGCACCGGCTCGGAAGGATCCTGTTGTCCTTCAGATCGCGGCAGACCTGAGCTTTCGAATCCCACGTCCCCCTTCCGCTGCCACATTCCGAACCAGCTGACGGGTTGTCATCTTCTGCGCAGGTGAGGTTCACTGCAACTGTTCCACCGAAGAACAGTAGGAACAACGTAACTTGAATAAATTGCCACAGTTTCGTTCTGCCTCTCCTCATACACACCTCCTCAGATTCTACATTTTTCCTTAACGTACGAATCTTCAGGTCGTCAGTCAACTTCCAACCACTCTGGCCCGATGCAACCGTCGCGCACTCAAGCGATCTGCAAGCCGCGGTCTAACACTTTCTTCACTGCGTTGTAGACCTCTTCAGTGCCCGTTTCAACCATGCAGCGGAAATGCTTCTCGGGGCATTCGGAGCGTCCGATGTGTGAGCAAGGGCGGCAATACAATCCAAGTCGCTCGAGCACAACAGCCTGCTTGTCGTAGGGAAAGAAACCGAATTCTCTGACCGTAGAACCGAAGATCGCCACGACTTTCTTCTGCATGGCCGAAGCAATGTGCATCAGGCCCGTGTCGTTTGTCACGATGATGTCGCAGTATTGCATCGCGGCGGCGGTTTCTAACAATCCCAGCTGACCGCAGAAATGTGTCGCGCGGTCAGTCCCTGCAACCCTGTTGATCTCGTCCGACAACGCCGAACAAAGCTCCGTCTCGTCCGCGCTCCCAAACACGAGCACTTTTGCACCCAACTCCCTTGCACAACGCGTGCCGAGCTCAGCAAAGCGATCCGGAGGCCATTGTTTCGTGAAGTGTCGGGTTCCCGGGCACAAACCGATGACTTGCTCGAATTGATTCAAACGGAGCCTTGCCATTTTGCTCGAAACACCGAAGAGTATTTCATCGGGGATATGAAGCTCGAGGCCCTTCCCGTCGTTGAGCACCCCGAGCTCTTTCAGTGGCTCGATATATCGGTCAGCCACCGAGATGACTTCCTTGTAGATATTCTTCTTGAGCTTCACCAGCAGGGAGCGTTCGATGATGCGCTTATTGAGCACCATCACGTGCCGGGGACCTCGAATGCTACGGAGGTATTTGCTTCGCAGACTGTCATGAATATCGAGAATGAGGTCGTACCGTTCAGCCTTGATCTTCTTCTTGAGGGCTCGCAATCCATCAAAGCCCTGGGTCGCGTCAAACTCATAGGTGTAGTTTACATTCTGGTTGGATTTTGTAAGCTCGGCGTACTCTTTGCGGGTCACGTAATCGATTTGCCCATGAGGAAATCTGGCCCGGACCACCCGAAGCAGCGGAGAGGACAAAACAATGTCGCCGATGGAACTAAATCGGATGACAAGTGTTTTACTGAGAGAATCCATTCACTTATAAGGTAGCACATATTTGATGGAGATTCAATGAAGGCGGCGGGTAGAGAAGTAGTAATGTATGGAAGTAAGTGAGCAATCAAGTAGTGGAGTGTTGGACAAGCGAAGTAGATGAGTACTGAAGTATGTAAGTATCGAGGTAGCAGGACAGACCCGAGCAACGCGGGTAACGCGATTCCTTCTCACGTGCTATCTCATCTCGGAGCTTACGACTCAGACACCGACATCCTCGATAGCATGGAGAACACTGAGTGCATGGATCCTACGAAAAGGAGAGAACGGACGCATGGCGTTTTCAGCTACAATTGGTGAATTGCGCAAGAGCGGGTACGAAGTCCATACCGTCAAAGATGAGATGCGCAACAACCTCATCCGAAAACTACGGAACAAAGAACCACTCTTTCCCGGCATCATCGGCTTCGACCAGACGGTGATTCCCTCTATCGTCAACGCTCTTCTCGCGCGACACGACATTTTGCTGCTCGGCCTCCGCGGCCAGGCAAAGTCACGCATCGTGCGCATGCTCCCATCGCTTCTTGACGAGCACATCCCGTTCATCAAGGGATGCGAGATCAATGACAACCCCTATAAGCCAGTCTGCAAGCGGTGCACGGACCTCGTCAGGCAGCATGGCGACGACGTCGAGATCGAATGGCTGCACCGGGACAGACGGTTCGGCGAGAAACTCGCGACACCCGACGTCACCATCGCTGATCTCATCGGTGATATTGATCCCATCAAGGCAGCATCCCAGCGGCTCCATTACTCTCACGAGGGTGCGATCCACTTCGGCATCATCCCGCGCACGAATCGGGGCATCTTCGCTATCAATGAGCTCCCCGACCTCCAGCCGAGGATTCAGGTTGGGCTCTTCAACATTATGGAAGAAAAAGACATCCAGATCCGCGGCTTCAACATCCGTATTCCCCTCGATCTCATGATTGTCTTCACGGCAAACCCGGAAGACTACACTAATCGCGGCAACCTGATCACACCGCTGAAGGATCGCATTGATTCTCAGATCCTCACGCACTATCCGCGGACGATTGAAGATGCAATAAAGATCACTGAGCAGGAAGCGTGGATTCAGCGCGATGGGCGCGAGGTGATCATTCCATCTTATTTCCGAGAAATCATCGAGCAGGCAGCGTTTGAAGCTCGAAAGAGTGAATATGTCGATCAGAAGTCCGGTGTGAGCGCCCGGTTGACGATTTCTGCGATTGAGAACTTGGTCAGCAACGCCGAGCGGCGAGCCATTCTCGTTGGAGATCGGTCCATTGTTCCGCGCATCTGCGACCTGCCTTACGCCCTGCCAGGAATGACGGGCAAAGTCGAGCTCGTGTTCGAGGGTGAGCAAGAGGGTCCGATCAAAGTGAGCAAGGCTCTCATCGGCAAGGCGGTCCGTGAAGTGTTCAAAAGGTACTTCCCGGACCCTCTTCAGCGTCGTACAAAGCATCAGGGTGAATCCCGGCAGCAGGAGGATTCAGAGTATGGGAAAATCATCGCGTGGTTTGAGGCTGGGAACAAAGTGGAGATCGCTGATGACATACCGCTAGATCGTTACTTCGAGGCACTCGACAAGGTCAAAGGCCTTCGAGAACTCACGAAGAAACACATGAAGCTGTCAGATTCGAATACGCACGAGCTCGCGTCCGCCATGGAATTTGTGCTGGATGGCCTCCACCAGTCATCACGGATCGCGAAGGACGAGGTCGATCGCATGACTTCGTACAAAGACCTCGTGGGCAGCATCTTTACGGCAAAGGGAAAAGGGATAGAAGAAGAGTTCTGAACATAAGTTCTGAGTTCAAAGTTTCAAGTTCTCAGTTACAGCCGTTTTGCGTACATTTGTCGTTTTTGGAAACCACATTCCCCTTGCACAGATTTCGAGCTACAACTTGAAACTGAAAACTTGAAACGCACTAACTCCTATGATCTTTCGTTATAGCAAATGGACCCCGCAGTCGATGACGGACGAGCAACGTCTGCAATCACTGATGTCCTTGTTCAGCTACCTTGTGCTTCAGACCAGCGGCGACGTTGAAGAGGCGTTGGCTTGGTTGAAGCAACTGGCAGAGCAACACGGCTTGTTTGATCCATCGCTGACTCTGCAAGACCTCATCAACAAGTTGAAAGAGGAAGGGATTATTGAAGACACGAAAGACGTCCTTGTTATAACCGCGAAGGGTGTCCAGCGGGTCCGCCAGGATGCACTCCGGGAAATCTTCACATCACTCAAGAAGACACCGGAGGGCGCGCACGAGACGCCTTACACGGGCAAAGGGACTGATCGGTTAAGCGAAACAAAGAAGTGGATCTTTGGCGACCAGCCGACCAACATCGATCTCACATCCACGCTGACCAACGCGTTCAAGCGAGATGGGATTGACGATTTCAACCTCAAAGAAGAAGACCTCGAAGTGTACGAGACCGAGCATCAGACGAGCTGTGCAACGGTCTTGATGCTCGATATCAGTCACAGCATGATCCTCTATGGTGAGGATCGCATTACGCCCGCCAAGCAGGTGGCCCTCGCACTCGCGGAACTCATCCAGAGTCGATTCCCCAAGGACTATCTTGTCCTTGCGGTTTTCGGCGACGAGGCGAAGCTTGTCAACCTCAATGAACTTCCCTTCCTCAACGTCGGCCCCTATCACACCAATACGCGCGCCGGCCTCCAACTCGCACGGAGTCTGCTCCGGCGGCACGCGAATGCAAACAAGCAGATCTTCATGGTCACCGACGGCAAGCCTTCAGCGATCTTCGATGATGCCGGAAGGCTCTACAAGAACTCGTTTGGCCTCGATCCACGGATCGTCAATAAGACGCTCGATGAGGCCGTCCAGTGCCGTCGGGAGAAAATCGTCGTCAGCACGTTCATGGTCGCCCGCGATTCCTACCTGATCAATTTCGTCGAGGAATTCACAAAAGCGAATCAGGGAAGGGCATACTATTCCTCCCTCAATAACCTCGGCCAGTTCATCTTCGTTGACTACCTGCGGAACCGCCGAAAGCGCTTCTCTTCTCCCCGATAGCCCGTCCAATCACACCCTGTTGCCCTTGTGCTCTTAGTTTGTTAACCTTTCTTGATGGCTCCGGGAAGAGGGAGCGTCCTCCGCACCGTTTTTCCGATAGTCTCTTCCTGAGCCTCTGTGCAGCGCAGAATATTCCTGCCTCAGATCACGAGAGAAGCTCGATTCTTCTGCCGTCACACGGAAAAGAGCGATCGTCTATGAAACGACCACGGGAACCACGGCATCGAGTGAGCACCCTGCTTCGCTGTGCACCGCTGCTGGTCCTCTCCATGATCCTCTTCCAGAATCCGGCTGAATGTCAATGGGAATCTTTCCGAGAGACATGGCGGTGGGCTCACTTCACCACGGAGTCGGGACTCCCGTCGAATCGAGTCTATGACGTCGTCGAAACACCCAAAGGGACAATATGGGCAGCAACACAGGCGGGGCTGGCCTGGTACGACGGCTACCGATGGACTCCAGTAGACTCTTCCAATGGTGTTCCCGCGAAACCCCCCGCATGCATGACAAACTACTCAGACGATCAAGTCCTCGTGGTCGCGAACCAAAGACTTTACCTTGGAGACCGAAACGGCTTTCAACGCATTCCGGTTCGTCCTGACCCAGCCGACGAGGCAGTTCTCTCGGTCGCTGCGTACAGCAGGAATCATGCCTTCGTCCTGGAAGCTCGGGCTCTCTATTCCTACGAAAATGGAAACCTCCTCCGAATTGCATCTCCGTCAAAGATCATGACCGACGGGCAAACGAACCTGTGGAGAACGAAGTCGGGAAATCTTTGGCTCAACACGGTCGATGGGCTGTACCGGTGGAATGGCAAAGCATGGTCGTTGCGGATTCGACCTGCCGGAGCGACACTCGGCGTTGAATGCGCCGTTGAAGACAGCGCAGGCAACGGGATCGCTGCCGTCATTCGGCCAGCGGAGAGTCAAGGCCTTTGGGAATGGCACACCGGACGCTCCCCTCATCGCAATCGAACAGAACATTCAGCGCTCGTGCAATCCGTCGACGTTGCTCAGAACGGCGATGTATTCGTCGCATACGAACCCGGTGACATTCGAATTCGGCACGGCGTACGCTGGCATGCACTTGATCCGCTCCCCTCGGAGATGAAGAACACTCTCCTGCTGAAGTTTCGGCCAAACGGGGACCTTTGGGTTGGCACGGAGATGGGATTGTTCCTCCACAGGGCGTCATCAAAGCGCTGGGCATATTGGAGACATCCGTTTCCTGATCTGCGCAACTCTGTGCACGAGATTTTCCGAACTAGCGATGGATCGCTTTGGCTCGGGACATTGCGCGGCCTGGAGATCCATAGACCCACTGGCGCAATCCAATGGATCGAATCGATTCAAGGAACTCCTCTAAACACCATAACCGGCATTATGGAAGACAAGGAGCGGAATGTATGGATCTGCAGCGGTGCGTCGTTTCCGGGAGCGTACCGGTGGGATGGCAAGCGATGGAAGCACTTCGGGTCGAAGGAGGGACTGGACGCTCCACGAGTTCATAAGATCCGCAAGGATCGCAACGGAAGACTCTGGTTCCTGGGCATGGGGCTCGAGTTTGCAGACTCCGTGAATCAGCCTGGCGCGTTTATGTACTCTGGGGGGCAGTTCAAACGATGGGGGAAAAAGGAAGGAATGATACACGGACGTCTCTACGGATTCGCCGAAACCTCAGACGGTGCGCGCTGGTTTGCCACACTTGAAGGCATCAGTCGTTGGAAAAACGGCGAATGGAAGCACTGGACGGGCAAATCGGGGCTGCAGGGGCACCTGCAAAGAATCAACGCGCTGGCAGCTGATTCAAATGATACGATCTGGTTCGCGAATCAATTGTCGGGCCTCGGCTTTATCGATCACAGCAATCAGGTTCAGTTCCTCACAACATCCGACGGCCTCATCAGCAATGCGATTTGGGATTTACAGGTGGATGAACGGGGAGTACTGTGGATCTCGACAACGGGGGGATTATCTTCCTACAGGAACGGCGTCTGGACACGATTTGACACAAACACAGGACTGTTGACGCTTCGGCTGTGGGAAGTTCTACCTCTCAAGGACAAGGTCTATGTGGGCAGTGAGGGAAGCGGACTGACAATCCTCAACCTCGCCGAATCCACGCGTCCGCCCATCGTCGAAGTCACCCAACCTGCGATCGACAAGGAACAAGCACTGGTTCGGTGGAATTCGTACTCCTATTTCGGCGAACAGGCGCCGCAATCCATAGAGACAAGGTACCGGCTCGACGAAGGTCCATGGTCTCGCTGGAGCACCAGCCGCGAAGTTCTGTTTCGCAAGCTGACGACGGGC
>CAZTKU010000026.1:0-22026 GCA_964614245.1 uncultured Ignavibacteriaceae bacterium | reverse complement strand
CCAGGCACGGTACACTGACGCAGCAGAAGCATACGAGACCGCTCTTAAGTTGCAGGACACTGATTATCGTATATGGGGATTCCTCGGCTCAGCATATCAATGGTCTGGAGTTGATGTGAAGAAGGTGGAGGAGTGTTTCCGAAAAGCCATCGCCGGAGCAGAGCAGAACCTTCAGATTAATCCGCGCGATGCAAAACTCCTATGTGAGTTATCTGAATACTCTGCGATGGTGCGCGATCGGAGGAAGGCTATGGAGCTTCTGCAGCGAGCTTTGGTGCTGGCACCAGATAATGTGGTCATCATGGGTCGCGCTGGCGCCATCTATGAGGAACTTGGTGATCGGACTGCAGCACTGAAGTGGATAGAAAAGGCCTTCCGCAAGGGCTATTCAGCAGTGGAACTTGAAAGAGATCCGGCAATGAAAAATCTTCGTGCTGATCCACGATATATACAGCTACAGAAAGGAGGTGAAAATAGGTAGGCGATTCCCGTCAGACTCGATCAGCGCGATCCAAAAAGATGGGGAAGAAAATAATTCAATCTACAGGGGGAATTCAGCTGCAAAGGAGGTTGGCTATGGCTAGTCATCATGGGAAAATTGAAGAGAAGTTCAAGATGCCATGGTACATGCCGTGGAAGGTGAATGAGATGAGGGTTAAGGCAGATCCAAAGGAGAAAACGAAAGTAACGTGGCGCTGCGAGGATTCTGATTTCATCCTGTGGTTTCCCAAAAACCGCAATCCTTTTGATGGGGACAATGAAATCTCTTCGAAGAATCGCCAGGCGGAGGCGAATGTCAGACCCTACGATGATAAATTGATCAAGCCGGGAGCGAAATTCCGTTACTGCATATTGCTCCTTGACAAAGAAGATATGGTGGAAGGCGACTCACCACCAACGATGATCATCGAGTAGTCCGGCTTGATAGGAGTCGAGTGGGATTCCAGCAGACTATTCGCCGGGGAGAAAAAGCCGTCACTTTTCTGCTTGAAGCTGCGAGCTGATGCTTGCTCTATGAAGATTGTTGAAAATAGGCGGTACCGTCACCTGCTGCTGTCTAACTGTACCATTACACTTTCAAGAGGAGGTTTACACTATGCCGCACAGAGTTAGAATCATCAAACGCCAGAATAGGTACACCGTTCACCCCGCCAATCTGCAAGTGCAGAAGGGAGAGCAGGTCAACTTTAGAGTGTTTCAGTCCAATGCGACAGTCCTTGTACCAAATGATCTGCTTGTCGACGCCGCTGGAGCAGTTGTTTCGGCCATTCCTCTCACTGCTGGAGTGAAGTCAGCAGATTATACCGTCAACTCTCGCGTTCCGGATGGTGCTTACCCCTACGCGATCTACTGCAAGGAGAGTAACGATTTTGCCGAAGGTAATTCACCACCAACGATGATTATCGAGTAGTCGGGGTTGATAGGAGCCAATGAGGAGTCCAGCAAATTATTCCGGGGGGAGGGGAGAGAAACGCCCTCTTTCTATGTTTTGAATCTAGAGGAGTGGCTGACGATTATCGGCAAGGGCGCACGACTGAAAGGAGCGACTGCGATGTTTATGCGACTTGTTCAATTGAGAGTGAAACCGGAAACCTCCTCAGAGCTTCCGAGACTCTACAACGAAAAAATCATTCCCGCACTTCAGCAAACGACCGGATGCCTCTACGCGAGCCTCATCCAGAGTGTCGATCGCCCCGATGAATCAATTTCGCTGACACTCTGGAACTCTCCCGAACACGCCGAAGCGTACGAGCAAGGCGGCATCTTCCAGAAACTGATGATCGAGACCGCTCCATATCTCTCCGATTCCTCCGAATGGAAGATCCAGCTCTCGAAGGATCTCACACTGGAGTATGTGCCTGTCCGCGAGGAACCGATCGTGAAGTCATACAAGGTCACTGCCACGGCGGGCAACCGAACGCTCGCTGACGAGCATAGCAATCGACTGCACGTGCGCATCGTTTCAGCGCGAGTCCAGCCGGATAGATTCGGGGAGTTCGCGCGACTCTATGCGGGCGACATCCTCCCCGTACTCCGAACAGTCCCGGGTTGCCGGTACGCATTTCTTACCGAAGGGATGGAAAACGAAGTGATGTCTATTTCCATCTGGAACACAAAACAAGATGCCGATGCCTACGAGGCCAGCGGTCTCTTCGACCGGCTCACAAAGAAGGTCCAGCACACATTTACGGATGTCTACCAATGGAAGATGGCTGTGGAAAAGCACTCCAGCAGCCAAGTCTCCACCAGTGATGATCTTATCGTGCAGGGATACAATGTGGTCACAGGCAAGAGCTTTCGGTAAGGGTTGATCACCTTTGTTAGTCCAAGCCGACCACTGCGACATTTCTGCCTACCGCGCCGTGCTGAGACTCTCCCCCGGATATCTCTTTGGCTACTCTTCAGCAGCACGGTGGTTTCTTACGCGTCGAAGAGTGCCATCTCATTCTTGCTTGTTTCCTCAGTAATCCTCATATTTTGCTACGCTGTCCGAGATCTCTTTCTTGACCCTCCAGAGCCATTTCACGTCTAATCAGCCACATTGGAGAATCTCATGAAGCATCCCTGCTCTCTCGCCTTTCTCGTTGTCGCCGCACAACTTCTGCAAGCGCAGCAGATCACTATGACCTCGGATTGGGAATCACGGTTCCGTGCCATTCCAAGTGCGGAACGACAGCGTGAGTACGTCCGACGTCTCTCTGCCCGCCCTCACCATCTAGGCTCTCCTTACGACAAGGAGAATGCAGAGTGGCTGGCTGAAACGTTCAAGCAGTGGGGGCTCGATGCAAAAATCGAGACGTTTGATGTTCTCTTCCCGACCCCGAAGGAGCGGATCGTTGATTTGGTGGAACCGACAAAGTGCAGAGCCCTGATGCAAGAACCAGCGGTGCAGGTTGACCCCACCTCGAATCAGCACGCTGAACAACTGCCAACGTACAATGCGTATTCTATCGATGGGGATATCACCGCGCCGCTCGTGTACGTCAATTACGGTATCCCGGACGATTACGAACAACTGGAGCGACTGGGCGTATCGGTCAAAGGCTGTATTGTCATTGCCCGGTATGGCGCGTCCTGGCGGGGCATCAAACCGAAAGTTGCTGCAGAAAAGGGGGCCGTCGGCTGCTTGATTTACTCAGACCCGCGCAACGACGGGTACTATCAGGGCGATGCGTTTCCAAAGGGACCCTGGCGGCCCAAAGACGGTGTGCAGCGTGGCAGCGTGATGGATATGCCACTCTACCCGGGCGATCCGCTCACACCCGGTATCGGCGCGACCGCCAACGCACAGCGACTCGACATCAAGGATGCGAAAACGCTCACCAGGATCCCCGTTCTTCCCATCTCCTATGCTGACGCACAACCGCTGCTCACCGCACTTGCCGGTCCGGTTGCTCCCGAGTCATGGAGAGGCGCACTCCCCATCACCTACAAGATCGGGCCGGGTCCCGCGAAGGTCCATCTCAAAGTCAAAGCAAGTTGGGACATCAAAACGATCTACGATGTCGTCGTGACCATCCCTGGCTCTGTATATCCGGATGAATGGATTATCCGCGGCAATCACCACGATGCATGGGTCAACGGTGCACAGGATCCTTGTTCGGGACTGGCTGCACAGATAGAGGAGCTGCGAGCGATGGCTGAGCTTCTGAAGCAAGGATGGAGACCGAAACGGACAATTGTGTATTGTGCCTGGGATGCCGAGGAACCGGGATTGCTCGGTTCAACAGAATGGGTAGAGGCCCATGCCGTTGAATTAACGAAGAAGGCTGTTCTGTACATCAACACCGATTCAAACGCGAGAGGATTTCTGGGTGTGGAAGGATCACATACACTCGAGAGATTCATTAACGGCGTTGCGCGGGATATCGAAGACCCTGAGAAGCATATCTCCGTGTGGAAGCGGAGCCAGTTGCTCCGCATCTCGAATGCGCGTTCGCCAGAGGATCGGAACGAAGCCCGCTCACGGCCTGAACTCCGCATCGGGGCCTTGGGTTCCGGATCTGACTACACGGCGTTTCTGGATCACCTCGGTGTTGCGTCACTCAACCTGGGGTATGGAGGAGAGGACGGCGGAGGCATTTACCACTCCATTTATGATGACTTCTACTGGTACACGAACTTCGCCGACACAGATTTCGCCTACGGTCGCGTGCTCGCACAGACGGTCGGCACCGCGGTGATTCGCTTGGCGGATGCGGATCTGCTGCCGTTCGATTTCACGAATTTCGCCGAGACGGTCAAGGGGTATATCGATGAGCTCGGCAAGCTCCTGAAGAACCTCCAGGATGAGATCAAGGAGCGCAACAAACAAATAGCGGAAGGGGTCTTCACGGCGATTGCCGACCCGAAGGAACGGTATGTTCCCCCGACGATGGAAGACGTTCCGCCCTACCTCAGTTTTGCTCCATTGGAGAATGCAGTTGAAACCTTGAGCCAAAGTGCAGAGCGATATGATCGAGTTGCAAAAAAGACTCTGCAGATGAAAGCACTGCTGCCTGCGGGAACGCTGAAAGGCGTGAACGCAAAACTCATACAGGCTGAAAGGACGCTTACGAGCCCTGACGGTCTTCCCGGTCGACCATGGTTCAAGCATTTGATCTACGCGCCCGGCTTCTACACTGGCTACGGTGTGAAAACTCTTCCCGGCGCGCGTGAGGCAATTGAACAGAAGAAGTGGAACGAGGTTGAATCCGAGGTTGCTCGCGTCGCACGCGTGCTGCAGCAGCAAGCATCGTTGATCAACTCGGTGTCAGTAGACCTGGAACAAGCCGTTCATTAGCTCTGCCCTTCCAGCCAACAGTCGTAGTTGAACGCTGTGCATGACAAAGGAGGTCATGATGAAAGCAATCATCACTTTTCTGCTTACGATACTCGTCCTGTCAATCGGGTTTTCTCAACCTCAACTGATCGCCATCAAGTGCGGCAAACTCATCGATGGAAGAGCCGACAAGCCAATGGAAAACGCCATCGTTCTGATCGAAGGAAACAAAATCAAACAAGTTGGCCAAGCGATCACGATTCCCGGGAACGCAAAAGTGATCGATCTCTCTAGCGCGACGGTCCTCCCCGGCCTCATCGACGCCCATACCCACGTCCTGTTGCAGGGTGACATTACCGCAGAGGACTACGCAGAACAGATCCTCAAAGAATCGATCCCCTACCGCACTTTGCGTGCTTCCCTTTCCTGCAAGACGGCATTGATGAATGGCTTCACGACCATTCGAGACCTTGAGACTGAAGGTGCGATGTATGCTGATGTCGACCTCAAGAAGGCCATCAACAACGGCATTATCGACGGGCCACGGATGTTTGTCGCAACACGCGCCATCAGCACAACGGGGCACTATCTGCTGGGTAATCGTGACTACGCCTGGGAACTGCACCTGCCGAAGGGCTTACAGGAGATTACCGGGGCTGACGAGGCCCGCCGCGCAGTGCGCGAGCAAATTTCGTATGGCGCAGATTGGATCAAGATCTACGCCGACCGGAGTTACTATCGCCTGCCTGACGGATCGTTCCGCAGCTTTCAGAACTTCACAGCCGAGGAACTCAACGCGATCGCTGAGGAGACACGAATGCATCGCAAGAAGCTCTCCGTTCACGCCGTAACGCCTGACGGCATTATCCCATCAATCAACGCCGGTGCGGCTTCCATTGAACACGGCTTCGGCATGGATGACGAGTGCATCAAGCTGATGGTCGAGAAAGGCGTCTACTGGTGTCCGACCATCTACGTCAACGTCTGGGTTGCAGAGGGCCGCGCAGCAGCAGGAAACGCCATGAACAAGATCTTCAATGAAGTCCTTCCTGCAACCTTCAACAAGGCGCTCAAAGCTGGTGTGAAGATCGCTTTCGGCACTGATGCGGGTGGCTTCGAATGGACAGAGAACGAGGCAAAGGAATTCTCCTACATGGTAAAATGGGGCATGACACCCATGCAGGCCATCAAGTCGGCAACCACGGTGGCGGCTGAGCTGCTTGACATGAAGAGCAAGATTGGTGAAATCTCCGCCGGTGCGTTTGCCGACATCGTCGCCGTGAAAGCAGATCCATTGAACAATATCAGCACACTGGAGCACGTTGGGTTCGTGATGAAAGACGGGAAGGTGTATAAAGATCAGATTACAGGAGGGAGATAGCAGAACGCAGACCGCCGCGGGTCGCCACAGACTTTAGTCCGTGTACGTAGAAAGTATAGAAGTAGGAGTAATCAGAAGGCGGTAGACAGGCAACAGTAGAAGCCATCTCAAAAATAGTCACGCCCGCCTGACCGTCCATTGCTCTGGACAGTCGGGCAGGCAAAGACGCAAAGCACAGAAAGAAACAATGATCCTTGTCGGTCTTTGCGCCTTGGCGTGAGATCTTCATTGCCTCCAAAGGGGTTTTGGAGCTAGGTTCCAGGCAGAATGCAGAGTGCGTCGATTGTGCATCAACACATGTCAATTGGCAAACATCATGACAAAGAACTTCTTTCTTTTGGTTCTCCTTATGGGCGCAACCGTTAGCGATGACCTTGCGCAGGATCGGTCACAGGCGAGATCGATGGTCGTGACGCGCTACGGCATCGTTGCTGCAGAGAATCCCCTCGCAGCTCAAGTTGGTGCCACGATCCTCGTCGATGGAGGCAATGCCGTCGATGCAGCGGTCGCCACAAACGCAATGATGGGGCTTGTTGCACCGATGAGCAATGGAATCGGCGGCGATCTGTTTGCGATCGTCTACGAAGCGAAATCGGGTAAGCTCTACGGGCTCAATGCCAGCGGCTGGGCTCCTTCGGCTCTCACCATCGACTTCCTGCGCGACAAGGGCCTGCAAGCGATGCCCTACCAGGGTGTTCACTCCGTAACGGTACCAGGCACCGTTGACGGCTGGGCGAAACTCGTTGAGCGCTTCGGCAGCAAGACATTTGATCACCTTCTGGCTCCCACAATCCGTTACGCGGAGGAGGGTTTTCCGGTCACCGAGCTTGTTGCAGCTTTGTGGTCGTCACACGAGCAGCTGCTGAAGAACGATACGGTTTCTGCCCGGACGTTTCTGCTCAACGGCCGCGCGCCGCGACTTGGCGAGCTCTTTCGGAATCCGAGCCTCGCCCAGAGCTTGAAAGAGATTGCATCCCAGGGCCGCGATGCCTTCTACAAAGGCGACATCGCGAGGCGCGTCGTCGAATGCTCCCAGCGGAACGGCGGAGCTCTCACGGCGAGCGACCTCGCGGAGTTCTCCAGCGAGTGGGTTGAGCCAATCTCCACAACGTACCGAGGATGGACCGTCTATGAGATTCCTCCCAACGGACAAGGGATCGCGGCTCTGATGATGTTGAATTTCATGGAGAACTTCCCTCTTTCTGCCTACCCCCACAACTCCGCAGCAGCCCTCCATGTGATGATCGAGGCGAAGAAGCTCTCCTATGCCGACATGCTGCGATTTGTCGCCGATCAACGATTCTCCAAGGTTCCGGTGCGGGGCATGCTGGACAAACGTTACGCTCACGATCGGGCGAGGCTCATCGATACAACAAGAGCGAACTGCGCGCCTGAAGCAGGGAACCCTCCCAAGCTCGGCGATGACACGATCTACCTTTCGGTTGTCGATAAACATGGGAACATGGTGTCGCTCATCCAGAGCAACTATGAGAACTTTGGCTCAGGGCTTGTACCGGAGGGGGCAGGATTCGCGCTTCAGAACCGCGGTGCGCTGTTCTCGCTCGATCCCACACACCCCAACGCCCTCGCAGGTCGAAAACGGCCGCTCCATACCATCATCCCGGCATTTATGACAAAGGGTGACGTCAAGATTGCCTTCGGCATTATGGGCGGTTGGAATCAATCCCAGGCCCACGCACAATTTGTTTCGAACATAGTGGACTACAGGATGAATATTCAGGCGGCATTGGAGGCTGCTCGATTCAGAAAATCGACGTTCGAAGGCTGCGATCTGCAGATCGAAGCTCGCGTACCTCCTGCTGTTCGAGCTCAACTTGAAGCAATGGGTCACCAGCTTCAAGTGCGGGGAGATTACTCACCCGTGATGGGAGGCGGACAAGTGGTGATGAGAGATTTCTCGACAGGCATCAACTTCGGCGCGTCCGATCCTCGCAAAGATGGAGCCGCGATCCCGCAGCCGGTACGATAGAATGGTTATTCTTCCGAGGTCCTGCAAACTGTGAAAGAACGCTCGATCAAGAACATCATCTTCGACGTTGATGGAACCTTGATTGATTCGAAACGCGATATCGCGACAGCTCAGCATTGGGTGCTGCGACAACTGGGGGTCGACTCTTATGCGCCCGAAGAGCTTTACCCCCTCATCGGAAAGCCCTTGACGGAGACGTTTGCAGCTCTTCTCCCTCCAAACCTCCACCACCGGATTTCTGAAGCTGCGGAGATGTACAAGGCGTATTACCCACCGCGCGCCCTGGAAACCACAACGCTCTTTCCAGGTGTGAAGGAAACAATAGAGACGCTCCGGGCGAGAGGAATCAATCTCGCCACAGCAACAACCAAGCTGAGCGCGGGCACACGGCGCGTGTTGCACCACTTCAACATTGCAGAACACTTCTGCCAAATCCAGGGAAGCGATGAGATACCGTTCAAACCGGATCCCGCTGTCATCAACAAAGTGATCATCCATCAGGAGTGGGACAGAGCCGAAACGCTGATGGTGGGAGACACAGACAACGACATTCAGGCGGCGCAACGCGCTGACATCCGCACCTGCGGTGTCACCTACGGCTCGTTGACGAGAGACCAGATGATCGCCCTGCATCCCCATTTTCTCATTGACCGATTTCCCGAACTCCTTCAGATCATCTGAATGAACAATCCTTCAGGCTATCTCCTCGGCGTCAACCCGACCGAACTTGAGCGACTGCAGTTTCAACACACAGTCTGGGGACCGGTCACGAGGAAGTTCCTTGAACGGCTCCGCGTCCAGCACGGATGGAAATGCCTCGATGTTGGCTCGGGACCTGGCTTCGTATCAGTGGATTTGAGGAACCTCGTTGGCGAGACCGGCGAGGTCGCCGCCCTGGAACCATCGTCGTTCTATCTGAATTGGTTCAGAGAGCTCGTTGCCAACAAGGGGTGGACGAACATCACGTTCATCCAGGGCACCGCGGAAGATGCTCCTCTTCCCGGCCGGTATTATGACCTCATCTTCGTACGCTGGGTGATCGCCTTTGTGCCTGATCCGGAAAAATTCCTGGCTCGCCTCGTTGCATCCCTCCGCGTTGGTGGAATCATTGCACTTCAGGACTACTACTACGAAGGTTTATCGCTCTTCCCCCGCGGCGGAGCATGGGATCGTATGCCTGACATCGTGCGAGCGTACTATCGATCCGGAGGCGGTGATGCGTATGTCACGGGGAAGCTGCCGATCCTTTTCCGCAAACTCGGTCTTGAGCTTATCGACTTCACCCCGACGTGCCTCGCGGGTGGCCCGAAGAGTGGTGTGATGGAATGGGCACACCGGTTCTTTTCCACCCACACACAGATGATAGTTGAGAAGGGCATCATTCCCCAGAAGGAAGCCGATGCCATTCTGGCCGATTGGGATGCCCACCGGCAGAATCCCGACGCTCTGTTCTTCTCCCCTTTGGTCGTCGACGTGGCCGGTATCCTTCGCCCTTGAAGTTGGGCACTTTTCTTTTTCGTTTCTGCTTTCTGGAGTTTTTCGAGAAAAATTCCTTCATTGATCCATCCGCAATTGCTTACTCTGATGGGATCAACGCACTCCTGCCACTGGCACCCTTGCCAGACACAGCGGAGAGGGGCCTCTACGAAGGTCTCGCTGCGCTCATCCATGCCCGATAACAGAATGCGGATCAAACCACACTCCGGAGGTAATTCTAATGAAACGTGTCGCTCTGTCGCTCCTTGCTCTTCTTTCGTTCGCACTCGCGCATTCACAAACACCCTCCATTGAATACACACTCGGGATGTCCAAGCCCTGGACGCACCTCCTTGAGGTCGAGGTGTCACTCAAGGGTCTTCCGGCAAAGGCTCGGTCGCTCGACCTCCTGATGCCGATCTGGCGGACGGGGCGGTATATCGTGTTCGATTTCGCGGGAGGAGTCCAGGAATTCTCGGCCGTTGATGGAAGCAGCAAGCCTGTTCGTTGGGAAAAAACTGATAAGTCGACGTGGCGGATTGAGAAAGGACCATCCACAACGGTTATCGCGCGATACAAAGTTTTCGCAAATGAATTCGATATGCGAACGCGCGGACTGAACGACGACCATGCGTTCGTTGATGGCTGTGCCGCTTTTATGTTCGTCGAACAATACCGCAACCTTCCCTTAGCGCTGCGCGTCGTCCCGTATAAGGAGTGGCATGTCACGACCGGGCTCGATGCGATTCCGGGAGAGCGCTTCAAATTCTCTGCACCGAACTTCGATTACCTCGTCGACTGTCCTCTCGAGATTGGCAATCAGAAGGATTTTGAGTTCAAAGCTGGCGGAAAGAACCACGTGCTCAGCATCGCCGGAGACGGAAACTACGAGCCAGATACTTTGATCCGGGACATGAGCAAGCTCGTGGAAGTAAACAAGGCGTTCTGGGGGGATCTGCCGTACGAACGGTATGTGTTTATGCTTCATCTCATGCCCGGAGGTGGCGGCACCGAGCACATAAACTCAACGATCATGCAAACGCAGCCATTCGTGTTCAAGAACGCCGGCTCCTACCGCGGGTTTCTCGGGTTAGTCTCACACGAGTATTTCCACACCTGGAACGTGAAGCAGCTTCGGCCGAGCGGTATCCTCCCGTACAATTTTATGAAGGAGAACTACGTGAAGGAGCTCTGGATCGCCGAAGGCACAACTTCCTACTATGGCGGATTGCTGCTCACCAGAGCAGGCTTCTTGCCGGACTCATCCTACCTGCAGGGCATCGCTGCCTCCGTGCAGGGTGATCGTCAACGCCCCGGAAACCGGTTACAATCCGCAACGGAATCCGGCTTCGATGCCTGGATCAAGTACTGGAAGCAGAACCAGCAGGCATACAATTCGGAGTCGGATTACTATGACAAGGGGGCTGATGTGAGTCTGGTGCTCGACCTCGAGGTTCGGCAGCGCTCAAACAACACGTACTCCCTCGACGACGTGATGCGCAGACTGTACCAGCGCTTTCCGCTGAGCGGCCCCGGGTACACGATCGACGATTTCCAGTCAGTCGCCGGACAGTTTGCCGGGGGGAGCTTAAAGAAGTTCTTCGAAGACTACGTCCACGGCACCATGCCGCTCGATTGGGAACGCTCGCTCGGATATGCAGGGCTTTCTCTTCAGGCAAGAGACGCCGAGCGAAAGCCATGGCTGGGATTGCAGACTGTCGACCGCGAGAACAGGACTCGCGTGACACTCGTGATCGCCGGGTCGCCGGCATACGAGGCCGGGCTCGATATCAATGACGAAATTGTCGCGCTGAACGGATATCGCGTTCGCTCCACCGAACTGCAACAACGGATCGTTGAGCTTAAACCGGGTGATAAAATCGCTCTCACAGTTTTACGTGACAACAGACTGCGGCAATTCGATGTCACGCTTCAGCTCCAAAATGTTCCTGCCTACAAGATCGCAAGAGTCGAAAAGCCAACAAACCTCCAAAAGGCAATCTTCGAATCGTGGCTGAAAACCAAGTGGGAGTAGTCGCCCGGATAACCTCTGGGCAGTGACTATCGTTCTTTATCTGGAGAACAACTGTGAAGAAAACCGTGATCGCAATCCTCGAATACGGATTCATCCTGATGGCCACGATCCTTGTGGTCGCCTTCATCGGCCTCCCCCCCGCTGAACAGAGCACCAATCGGCCCGCCTCGAGCCCTTCGATACCAAGGTGGGAGCAAGGAACAGAGCGGTGGGATAAGGACCTGAAGCTCCCGACTCAGAGCGATCGCATTGTCCGCTACACGATGGATGTCAGGCTCAACACGAAGACAAACATCGTCAGCGGATGGGAACTCCTTGAGTGGAGGAACACCACGGATCGGCCGCAGCAGGAATTCCCGTTCCATCTCTACCATAACGCGTGGAAGAACAACCGCAGTACGTACGTGAAGGAAAACGACTACGAACTCGGCCGTCCGGACATGCGCCAGGAGGACTATGGCTACACGAACGTCAAGAGCGTGAAGATTCTGGAGGCGAAGAGAGAGACCGACATCACGAGCACATTTCGCTATGTTCAACCGGACGACGGCAATGCCGATGACCATACTGTCTTTCAGATTCGATCACCGAAGCCTGTTCCCGCGGGGCAATCGATAAAATTCAAAATTGAGTTTGAGACGAAGCAACCCCTGCCGATTTCCCGCACAGGAGCGGTCCGCGATTACCATTTTGTAGCGCAATGGTTCCCGAAGATCGGCGTGTGGTGGAACCGGGCATGGAATTGTCACCAGTTTCACGCTAACACCGAGTACTTCGCTGATTATGGTGTGTACGATGTGACAATCACGGTACCAGAGGGGTATGTTGTGGGAGCAACCGGGGGGATCCCGCGCCGCACCGATAACAATCCGGATAGTACGACGACCTTCAACTTCCATCAAGAGGACGTCCATGATTTCGCGTGGGTCACATCCCCTCATCTCGTCGCGACGGTCCGGAAATTTGTCCACGACATGAAGGAGCCCGATGAGCGTCCGGATCGCCATCACCCGCTTCGGGAGGTCACCGTTATCGTCCTGACGCAGCCTCAGCATGACAATATGATCGATCGGTACTTCGACGCCACGTTTAAAGCGCTTCGATACTTCGGCGAGTGGTATGGCGAGTACCCATACGAGACCCTCACCGTCGTCGATCCTGCCAACGATAGCCGCTCCGGCGGGATGGAGTATCCGACGCTCTTCACAGGCGGAACAACAAGGTATTCTCCGAAAGAACAGTCATCACCTGAAGGAGTAACAGTTCACGAGTTCGGTCACCAGTTCTGGTATGCCCTTGTCGGTAATAACGAGTTCGAAGAGGCTTGGCTGGATGAAGGATTCGACACCTATTCAACCGACCGTGTGATGAACGCCGCGTGGAAACCATTCAAAGAGGTACGGTACTTTTTCGGTAACTGGGGAATCGGAATCCCGTACGTCTTCCATGAGGTGAACGAGGCTCCTCTGGGGGCCGGAAATATCGGACTCCGCCGAATGGGCAAGAACGACGTGATGGCGCGAAGGGGATGGGAATACAACCAAACCTACGGGTTGAATTCGTACGACAAGCCTGCCCTGTCACTCATCATGCTGGAACGGTACCTCGGCGAGGAGATGATGTATCGCGTGATGCGCACATATCACCACCGCTACCGCTTCAAGCACCCGACATCGCAGGACTTCATCAATGTTGTCAACGAGGTGACCGGAAAGAACCTGAAATGGTTCTTCGAGAACACATGGTTCAGTTCCAATCTCTTCGACTACAGCGTCGACCGCATCGTAAACCGCAAACTTCCCTCTCCTCAAGGGGTCTTTACGATGAACGGGCAACCGCAAGACACCGCCGCTCGGCAACCGTCGAAGGAGTACGAGTGTAAAGTGGTCATCAAACGCGAAGGTGAAGCACTTGCACCTGTGGATATCCTGATTGTTTTCAAGAACGGCGACATACGACGTGAAGGATGGGACGGCCAGTACCGGTGGAAGAGGTTCTCGTTTCAATCCGATTCACCGGTGAGCTATGCAATCGTTGACCCTGAGAAGAAACTCGCGATGGACATCAACTACAATAACAACAGCAAGGCTGTCCGGGAGCCCGGATACCGATCGCTTGCAGCGCGCAAGTACGCGTCGAAATGGATGTTTTCGCTGCAGAACTTCTTTGAATCTGTCGGTTTTTGATGTGCTCTAAGGTCCGGTCACAGACTGGATACTTGACAAGGAGAAACCAATGAAGATCATCTCATCACTCAAGCACGGTCTCCGACAGGTTGCAAGGACCAAACGGATGGTCTTGTTCGCCTGGTTCGTCAATGTTCTCTTCGCCTCCGTGCTCGCAATACCTTTTTTGAACATACTCGATGGCTATCTCCGCGATACGGTGATGGACGAGAAAATCCTTCAACAGATGGATCCTTCCTGGTTTGACACATTCCACCTTGACTTCGAAAAGAACGATCTCGTCCGGGCCGTCGATTACACGATCTTTGGCTATGCACCGTTCTTGCGCCAATTGGATGCCGTCCTCAACGGTGAGTTCGTGAAATCCGCCGGCAATTTCTTGTACAACCTTATCTTCCGGCTGGAAGTCAACCCTCGGTACGCATCGGTTTTCGTCTTGCTTGGACTTCTCTACACATGCTTGACCAGCTTTCTTGCCGGAGGATTCATTAGCATGTACTCAAGAGACTACCGCTCGACGTTCACGGAATTCCTGACCGACGGGGCAAAGTACTTTGGCAAGTTCTTCCGGCTCGCCCTTGTTGCTCTCCTCATCTACTATCTTCTCTTCATTCTTCTTTTCGATTGGATCAGCGGCGCCATCCCTCGCTGGACGCAGAATGCCTCATCGGAAGAGATGGCCTATCTGTATTACATGATCAGGGGCGTCGTTGTCTTGTCGTTCCTTTCCGTCCTTGCCATGATTTTTGACTATGCTCGAATTCGCATTGTCGTGGACGTTCGGGCAAGCGCCC
This sequence comes from uncultured Ignavibacteriaceae bacterium, assembly GCA_964614245.1. Classification (GTDB taxonomy): domain Bacteria; phylum Bacteroidota; class Ignavibacteria; order UBA10030; family UBA10030; genus VGWB01. Next base: position 7,402 of record CAZTKU010000026.1, on the reverse strand, counting down.
TGTTGGCATCGTTTGCTGGGGCGCGCTTTGCCTTTGGCAGTTTCATTCAGACATACGGGCTTTACCTTTTGCTGAGTCTTCTTGGCGTTATCCTCATTGCCGTCTATGCGCTGCTTGAATCACAGATCCCGCAAGATTCGTATTGGCCGCTGTTTGTGCTGTTCCTGCTGCAGCAGCTCTACGTCATCGCTCGGTTGTGGGTCAGGGCAAGCTTCTACGCATGCCAGACGCACTTTTATCGCGAGCGGACAAAAGATGAACTCGTTGCGCAGCCTGTAGCTGAACCGTCGCCGGCCTCTTAATTTCTTGACGTTGTCGAACAAATCAGACTCTGGAGGGTAGAAAGCTATGACCACGCCCCGTTGCATCGATTATCGTTCGCTCGGACTCCTCGTGCTTCTCGTTTGTTGCGGAGCAAGCTACAACGCCGGTGCGCAACCGTTGAAACCAGCAATGAAGTACGACACAACACTCTACAACAAGATGCAGTGGCGTGAAATTGGGCCCTTCAGAGGCGGACGATCCGTCGCTGTCGCGGGCCACCCGACTCAACCGTACACTTTCTTCTTCGGCGGAGCCGGAGGAGGAGGCGTGTGGAAAACCGAGGATGGTGGCAACACCTGGGTCAATGTCTCAGACGGCTTTTTCAAGAACGGATCGGTGGGAGCAATCGCTGTCGCTGAATCCGACCCAAATGTCGTCTACGTCGGAATGGGCGAAGCGTGCATCCGCGGTAACGTGTCACCTGGCGATGGAGTGTATAAGTCAGAGGACGGAGGAAAGACATGGAAGAACGTTGGCCTTGCTGAAACGCAGACCATCGGCCGCGTGCGCGTACATCCAGCAAACTCTGATCTCGTGTACGTCGCTGCTTTAGGGCACGTTTTTGGAAGAAATCCTGAGCGCGGCGTGTTTCGGTCAAAAGACGGGGGCAAAACCTGGCAGAAGGTGCTCTACAGGGATGACAAAACCGGCGCCGTTGACTTGGTTTTTGACCCGCTGAATCCGCGGGTCATCTATGCCGCGATGTGGGAAGCGTCTCGCAATCCTTGGGGTATGGTGAGCGGCGGGCCCGGCAGTGGTCTCTGGAAATCGACGGACGGTGGTGATACCTGGACCGACCTCTCCGGCAACAAAGGGATGCCCAAAGGCCTCAAAGGACGCCTCGGGGTTGCAGCCTCCGGAGCGAGGGCCGATCGCGTATGGGCAATGATTGAAGCCGAGCAGGGCGGATTGTATCGATCGGACGATGGAGGTAAGAGTTGGCGCAGGACAAGCGATGATGCCCGCGCACGACAACGCCCCTGGTACTACACCCACGTTTACGCCGATCCCAAGAATGCAGATATCGTGCACGTTCTCAACGTTCAATTCCTGAAGTCCATTGACGGCGGAAGGACGTTCTCGACAGTCAGCGTGCCCCACGGGGACAACCACGATCTGTGGATCGACCCAACCAATCCGATGCGGATGATCAACGCCAACGATGGCGGCGCCAACGTGACGTACAATGGCGGCACAACCTGGACGGAGCAGGACATTGCCACTGCTCAGTTCTACCACGTCATCACGGACAACCGCTTTCCCTATTACATCTACGGCGCACAGCAGGACAACAGCACGATTGCGATTCCTTATCGCACCACGAGCTTTGGCATCGATCGGACATACTGGTATGATGTCGGCGGCGGTGAGAGCGGATACATCGCGCCAAAACCGGATGATCCGGAGATTGTCTACGCTGGAAGCTATGACGGGTATCTCACGCGGTACGATCATCGAACGGACCAGGCGAAAGCCATCAACGTTTGGCCGGATAACCCGATGGGGGGCGGCGCGGAAGGTGCCAAGTACCGGTTCCAGTGGACCTATCCCATTGTTGCCTCACCCCACGATCCAGGCACTCTGTATGTCACGGGTAACCGTGTATTCAAGACGACCAATGAAGGCGCAAGCTGGGAAATCATCAGCCCGGACCTCACGCGAAATGATCCATCGAAGCTCGGCCCATCCGGCGGACCTATCACGAAGGACAACACGAGCGTTGAGTACTACTGCACGATCTTTGCCTTTGCCGAGTCCCCGGTCCAAAAGGGAGTCCTCTGGGCCGGTTCTGATGATGGATTGATACACCTCTCGCGAGACGGAGGTGCGGGCTGGCAGAACGTCACACCCAAGGATATCCCCGACTGGGCGCTGATGAGCATCATTGAGCCCTCTCCCCATGACCCCGCGACGGCGTACGTTGCGGCGACACGATACAAGCTCGACGATTTCAAACCGTACCTCTACAGAACGACCGACTTCGGTAAAACGTGGAAGAAGATCACGAAAGGGCTCCCCGAGAAAGAATATACTCGTGTCGTTCGCGAAGACCCGAACAAACGAGGCATGCTGTATGCCGGAACGGAAAATGGCGTACACGTTTCCTTCGACGATGGGGAGAATTGGCAGTCACTGCAGTTGAACCTTCCGATCGTCCCGATCCATGACCTTGCTGTTCATGCCCGCGAGAAGGACCTCATCGCTGCAACCCACGGCCGATCGTTTTGGGTGCTCGACGACCTTACTCCCCTTCATCAGCTGAGCGACGAGCTCGCGAGGTCCAATGTACACCTCTTCAAGCCACGCGATACGTATCGGATGCAGGGTTTTGGAGGCTTCGGCCGACCGGGTGCCGCTATTGGCAAGAACCCGCCAAATGGTGCCGTCGTGTATTACTTTTTCAAGAACACGCCAAAAGGCGAGGTGAAGCTGGAATTCTTGGATGAGCAGGGAAAATTGATCAAGTCGTTTTCCAGCAAGGCGGAGAGCCGCGAAGGGGCGGAGCCCTCGCGTGAACCGGAGGAGGAGTCCTTCGGCGGCCGCGGGGCTGCAGCCGCAAGAGTGCCTGCCGATTCAGGTATGAACCGCTTCGTGTGGGATCTTCGCTATCCCGACGCAACAACTGTGCAGGGTGCTATCCTCTGGGGAGGAACCACGCGTGGTCCAATCGCCGTTCCGGGGAAGTATCAGGTACGGTTGGTCGCCGGTGAGAAGACCTGGACGCAGCCTTTCAAGATCAAAAAGTACCCCCTTCTTCAGACAACGCCAGAGGAGTTCAAGGAGCAGTTTGCCTTACTGACCAAGATCCGTGACAGGCTGTCCGAAGCGCACGACGCGATCAATACCATTCGAGACATAACAAAGCAACTTGACGATTTGACCAAGAAACTTAAAGACCATCCCAAAGAAAAAGCTGTGAGCGAGGCGGCAAGATCCCTGAGACAGAAACTCACCGCTGTCGAGGAAGAGATTATTCAAGTGAAGATCAAGAGCAGTCAGGATGCGCTCAACTACCCCATCAAACTGAACAACAAGCTCGCCTCGCTCGCAAGTAGTGTGGCGAGCTCTGACTCAAGACCGACGAAGCAGTCGTACGAAGTGTTCAACGAACTCTCCTTGAAGCTCAGTGGGCAGCTCGCACAATTCAGGCTCGTGATGGAAGGGGATTTTCCTGCCTTCAATCACTTTGTAAGAGAGCAGGACGTGCCCGCCGTGATTCTCAGGCCGGAAAAGAAATAGGGCTTGGTTGACTCCATTTATTTGATTGTTATATTTGTTGAGGAACCCCACCTCAGGAAAAAGTATGTGTAGAATACGGAAGCTGGGTGGGTGAATGCACGCCTGCCAGCGGCACATACTCTTGCCGGCTTCAATCAGGCTCATACACTGAGACGAAAAGGACCGTATTGTTGAAATAGATACATGAAATCGAGTCCGGCGCTTACCACCTATCCCCCGACTTCACCTTGAGGTGCTTTGAAATGCCAAACGCTTTAAGACCAGGCCTGTTCGCTCTCACTCTCCTTCTCGTTTCACTGACTGCTCTTGCACAGGAATCTGAGGAAGACACATCAAGGACATACTATCTCAAAGAAATCACCGTAACAGCGGTGCGGGGAGGTGGAGAGATCCTTCAGGTACCTATGGCGGTGGGTATCGTCGACGCGAGAGACTATATCGCCAGCAGGGGCGTAGGACTGAACGATGCGCTGTGGGCCATGCCTGGTGTCTTTGCCCAGAGCAGGTCCGGGAGTCAGGATGTACGCTTGACCGTTCGAGGTTTTGGGGCGCGTGGAAACGGTGATCGCTCGAATGCCGGCACGATTCGGGGGATCAAGCTCCTGATCGACGGCATCCCCGAGACAGACCCCGATGGTCGCACTTCTCTAGATCTTGTCGATCTCCAGAGTGCAGCACGCGTTGAAGTCGTCCGTACGAACGCTTCCACCCTCTTCGGGAATGCATCCGGAGGCGTCATCAACATCGAATCGCAATCAGCGTTTTCGACCCCTTATCTGGAATTGAACAGAACTGTGGGGAGCTTTGGCTTACGGCGGCATAATCTGAAGGTCGGGGCACTGATGACTTCCGGTCGGTTTTCACTCTCAGCTTCTACCGTTAACTTTGACGGTTGGCGCGAGCAAACGAGCAGCTCCGGCACCCAACTTCACGCCTCGTTCGCCTCAGAGCTTGACGCATCCACCCGGCTCAAGCTGTTCGCCAGCGGTGCGGTCAACAGATTCGAGATCCCCGGTGGCCTCACGCAATCACAATATGATGCCGATGCCAAGCAGGCCAACTTAACATACGCCGCCCGGAATGAACGACGAGACAATCGCGTCGGCCGCCTCGGATTCTCCTTGTCAAAAGCCCTTAACGATGAGCATTCTTTCGAGATCATCGGGTATGTCACTCCAAAAGTCCTGCAGCGCTCTGAGCGAGGCACGTTTCGCGATTTTAACCGCTACCATCTTGGCGGCGGGGTCGTCCATCAGTGGAAGCCCGCCGACATCCCGTGGCTCGCCCGAGTGACCGGCGGAGTGGATGAGGCATACCAAGATGGTGCGATTCTCTTTTACAATCTGGTTAACGGCGGGCGCGGCGACTCTCTCCGGACGAACAAGCGGGAAGGTGCCAATACCCTTGGGGCGTTTGTTCAAGCTGAAGCGCGCCTGCTTGACAATCTATCCGCAACCATCGGTGGCCGGTACGATCGTCAAAGCTATTTGAGCGAGATCTTCGCAGCGGGCGCAAAGCAGAAAAGCACGTATGACCAGCTGACCCTCGATCACTTCACTCCGAAAGTCGCCCTGCTCTATCGCCTGACGCCAAATCACTCGGTCTACCTGAGCATCGGCGGGGGTGTTGAAGCGCCTGCCTTCAACGAGGTCGATCCTCCCCCAAACCTTGTGGGAGTCCAGCTCAATTCGTTCCTGAAGCCGATGAGCTCGACGACGATTGAACTGGGGGTCAAAGGTTTTGAGCTGTTCCGGAATCACACTCTCGTCCGTTCGCTGCTCTATTCACTCGCAGCTTACACAATATCCGTCAAGAACGAAATTGTCCCATACGACGGCGGCGTGTGGTTTTTCTCGGCGGGCGAGTCACGTCGAAACGGATTTGAACTCGGCGCTCAGGTTGATCTGCGATACGGCTTTTCTCTCAAGGCAGCATTTACCTATCTCGATGCCGAGTACCTCACTTACGCGAATGAGCTCGGCGATTTTGCCGGTCGGAAGGTACCCGGTATTCCGTCAACCGTGGTAAATGCACGGCTTCGATATACCTCGCCAATCGGCCTTGCAGCGGAATTTGGTCTTGAAGACGTGGGATCCTATTACGCTGATGATGGCAACTCGGCAAGGGTCCCTTCATATCTCATCTTCAATGGCACCGCGATGTACACGCTTCGCGCCGGAATTTTGAGTGCACTCGCTTTCGTCGGCGTCAACAACCTCGCCGATCTGCACTACGCCTCGTCTGCGTTCATTAATCCCGTCACGCGCACCGGCAGCGGAGCTCCGATCGCTCCCTCGTATCTGGAACCCGGACTTCCGCGGAACATCTTTGGAGGTCTTGACCTTCGCATTGACCTGTAAGCGACGAGTGCATGCGGTTCAAGGTTTTTCCATTGAGCCTTGTGTTTGTTTTGCCTCCTGCGCTCTGGAGGTTGCAATCTTCCGCATGCATTCGAGCATTTGATTTTCCTTTCGTCCCTCCTTCTTGTTTTCGAAAAGACTTGCATGTTTACCGTGAACTCTGTATAGTAATCGAGGAACCCTCGCTCGATGCAGAAGAGAATCCAACATAGTGTCCTGACTCTTCTTCTCGCCAGCTATTTGCTTGTCGGCGTTTTGGGGCATCTTCCATCGTTATACCAATTCTTCGGATTTGGGGCTGGTTCCTACAGGCTGACCCAAAGCAAGCCTTCGCGTCCAGGTACGTCCAAGGTCTACTGGACGCAGCACAAACATATCCCCGCGACTTCGCGCATTGTTGTTCCTTCTCCCGCGACCCTCACGGCACCGGGTTTCTTCCACCAAGAGGCTTTGTTCTGTTTCATTAACCTTGACGACGGCGAACTTACTCCTCACACCCTTCCTTATTCGCACCAATCCCGCGCTCCCCCTGTTTCATAGGCACACTTCAATTTTGACTTCGAATTATTGAGCTCATAGGTCGTATCTGCGTTCAGTGAGATTGTGGCTAGCATTGCCCAGCGATCTGAACGATTGAAACGCGCCTTTGGATGCATTCGTTTGTGTCTATCCTAAGGAACAGGAGGTATGCCGTGGAAAAGAATACGGGACAGGATCAAGGTCAAGTTGAAGGCCAAGAAGGGCTCCCAGTTCAATTGAAAATCCTTCTAGCGATCATTGGTCTGAGTTTGGTGCTGTTAACATTGAGGGCTGCTGGCATCGTTTAAGAGCCAGGCAATACAGTTGTGCTTGATGTCGGTGATACGGGTTATCTAGTTTGCCTCAGAAGAGATTTGTTTCATTCGTAGTATATGTTCCTTTCGAGGAGTTGGAAGACTTCCAGAGGGGAAACCTCTTGATTAGAAAGCCAGGAGAGTTCAAAGAGCGATTGATGCCGTTACGCTCCACCAAATACAATGCTAACAACGCTCTATCGGTCATCACCAAGCCGTTCCAGGAGTTTTTCCGGTTAGAGTCTGCTTCCGGCATTTTGCTAGCCGGCTTCACGCTTCTCGCACTTATCTGGGCAAATTCACCCTGGAAGGAGAGCTATGAGGCCGTGAGGAGCGCAGAAGTCTCAATTGGATTGAGCAGCGCCCGTTTATCGAAAACCCTTCTTCATTGGATTAACGATGGCTTGATGACCGTTTTCTTTCTCCTGGTTGGATTGGAGATCAAACGGGAGTTGCTGGTTGGTGAACTAGCTGAAATCAAGAAGGCCACCTTGCCGATCGCTGCTGCCTTCGGTGGGATGATCGTCCCGGCTCTGATCTACCTTGCATTCAACTACCAAACGGGTACAGTGTCCGGGTGGGGAATTCCGATGGCAACGGATATCGCATTCTCGTTGGGTGTGCTCACACTGCTCGGGAAGCGTA
>CAZTKU010000025.1:8622-22104 GCA_964614245.1 uncultured Ignavibacteriaceae bacterium | reverse complement strand
CATCTTTCCCGACTTCCAGGGAGCCGACCCACTTGTCGATCTTCAATTGCCTGGCCGGATTGATCGTCACGAACTTCAGCGCCTCCTCTTCGGGTATTCCAAACTTCACGGCTTTTGCCGCTTCCCAGTTGAGCCTCGAGGCAAGTTGATCGTTGTCAGAGTTGTATGACACAACCACTCCCTGACTGTGCATCAGCGGACCGTTGCCGGGGATTGCATCCCATGCCTCGATCTTGTAGGCCCACCAATCGCTGAAGCTTGATCCTCCTACGCCGTGTTTTGCCATCACGTCGGCGATTTTATAGCCCTCGAGAACATGCTGCAGAGTTGCAACTCGTATACTGAAGTCCTCTGCAACGCGCAAGAGCATGAGCAATTCATCCTGACGGTAACCGTGGGCGTGGATGTCACGCTTGCCTTTGACAATCTCGAGGAGGCAATCAAGCTCGAGATCTCTCCGAGGAGGAATTTTCGTCTTGTCTTTTTCCCATTGCTTCCATTCCCGCTCATAATCAAGAGAAGCCTGGAATCGATCGCGAATGAGTTGTTCGACACCCATGCGCGTTTGCGGGTAGCGCGGTATACGACCAGGGATCTGAAAGTTGCTCTGCTTGACGTTTTCGCCGAGTGCGAACTTCACGCCCGGCGGCGCACCTGCCATGAGCAGATCGTCAGTGAGAGCGCCCCAACGCCATTTGACGATCGAACTCTGCCCTCCGATGGGATTTGCAGAACCATGGAGGACGTTTGCCATCGTCGTTCCACCCGCCAACTGGCGATAGATCCAGATGTCATCGGGGTCGAGCACGTCTTCGATCCGTGTCTCACACGTAATGGCCTGGCCCCCCTCGTTAATGCTTGCCGCGGCCGTATGGGAATGACAATCGATGATGCCCGGCGTGAGGTGTTTATTTGCTGCGTCGATGATGACGGCGTCCTTCGGTGCGGCGAGGCTGGCGCCAATGCGCACGATTTTCCCCTTTGTCACCAACATATCTCCCTGCTGTAGCTTTCCCTGAGGCCCTTGAGTCCAGATGGTTGCATTCTTGATGAGAACGTTTTCCGGCTGATCCGGCAGCTTCGTCCGGCCGTATTCGCACGGTGGAAGTGTCAGAGGAGATAACGCCATTTCAGGTTTCCTCGGCTTTGTGGTGTCGGGCTCCTCCTTCGCCGGCTCCTTGCGTGTTGCTTTCCAGGAAAATTCGTCACCATCAGGCATTTCGCCGACACCAAACATTTCATGAAGACTCACTGTCCCGGAAACACGTACTGTCCCCGGCCTCCGGAGAGAATCTCCGCTGAAGGTTGCGGCAATGCGTCCGGCTGAGAATGCCACAGAGGAGAATTTTACCTCTTTCCCTTCCCAGATGAATGATCCGGTTGGCTTTTCCGCCTCGCCTTTTAATGTCATTTTGCCGAATCCGGTTTCCAGAAATGTGACAGCCAAATCCCAGACGCCGCGGGGGTCGTTTGCGGGAGGGACTTTGACTTCATATCGTCTTCCATCAATCCATACTTCCCGGATTTTTGTTTTCTCTGCAAACAGATCGCCGTCAGTGATCGCGATGTTCGCGGTCTTTCCGGGATCGAGGGTCCCGAACTGCTTGTCGGCGCCAATCCATTTCGCTGGCGTGATGGTGAGTGCGGCCAAAGCTGCGTCTGCATTGAGCCCACGCTCGACTGCCTTGCGCACCTGACTGAGAAACGTTCCTGCATCTTTCAACTGTGCAGACGTTAGAGCTATGGGGATTCCGGCGTTCTGCAATCGGCCGGCATTCTCCGGTGCAGCATCGTAGTGGCGCAGCTCTTCGAGCGTCACGTTCATCGCGTCTTCGGGCGTTTCTACCGATGGTGCTTCGGGGAAGTTCAAGGGCACAATCACAGGAATCCTGGTGGCCTTGATCGCCTGTAGGCGGCGATACTCTTGCCCGCTTCCAAGCATCCAGAGGTTGAGCGAAAACTCTTTTGCGATCCTCGCGGCGCGCAGGAAATTGAGATCACTCGACGCTTCCATCACGACGGGCACTCGATTCTGCACAGCGTCGGCAAGTGCGGCAAGCGCAGTGTTCGTCTCAGGGCGTTTCTGGCCAACAGGGGTTTTTGCGTATGCATCCTGCGCTTTCCGATACCAATCGGCGTCATAGTAGGTCTGACGTATAAACGCGATGATGCCCATCAGCGAGTTCGGATATCCACTGAAGAACCCACCGGCTTGTTCAAAGGTCACCGTCTGAGCAACCCGCCGCCTGACGACAAGATCCGATGCCGGGCCGTCGCCGAGATTCACCAGCGCGCTGGTGCCACGGAAAATGCCGCGCTGTGGTGTCGCGAGCGCGAGCGTGAATCCCTGAGAGCGTAACTTCTCCGCTGATTTTGCATCAGGTGCGAATTCTTCATCAGCGTTGAGGTCGGCTCGCACACGCGTGTTCCAGTGCGCAGCCCCCTTCGGTTTCTCGGGCTGGGCCGGCGGTGCAGAGAAGTCGAATGGGCTCGTGGGCTGTGTTTGCGGTGGCTTCGGCATGCCGATATCCGACGAGAGCTCGATCAATCCGGGATACAAGGTTAATCCTTTCATATCCCAGACGCGCGCGTCAGCAGGTGAAGCAACATTCTCGCCGACGGCCTCGATTACGCCATTCCGAACCACCAGCGTGCCCTGCGTAATTGTCTTCCCGGGCGCAACGACGATGCGCGCATTCGTGAAGGCGTGGACGGTCGGAGTGTTCTCACGCAAGCCTGTCGTTGGAGCCGTCTGAGCCTGTGCCGGGTTGGCAGTCGCGGCAATGATGAGAACGATGGTGCACAAGCGTTTCATTGTACATCCTCCTGGTTATGAATGATAGATGTGTAGGATGCGGCAGTAGAGAGCAAAAGGGTTATTCCGATGGATGTGTTACGCTGTGAAGCTGAATATCCAATAACGCACGTGAGAGGCAAAAGTTTCTCTTGGCAGAGACTGTGAAGTCTTTGGGAATCTACATCAGTGGCACTTCGGGAGCCCGGCATTAGATACGTTGAAAGACCAGGACCTGCCAGGCGATTGTTGAGTTTTCGTAGAGCAGCTGAAATCCGCGGGACACAATCAGATTCTTCATCGCAACCCAATCATGCCAGAACGGGTGAAAGCTCCATCCCAGGAATCTTGCCAGCAGAATCTGTGTCTTGAAGACGGTCTTCATCAGAGTGTTGTTCCTCGGATGTGACAGCGCGTAGATGCTCCTGGTCCTTACGGTTGACTTCATGATAAGGTCGTCGAGTCGCTCGTAGCAGCAAAACGACCTTATCGAGCAATGTTATATCGCTTTCAGTGAGGGAATCCGCAACTTCGACAAAATCTCCGAGAATGTACCGAGTTCGTTCAGCGACACCAGATTCTGAGGCCAGGCGTTTGGCTTCCGCGATCATGCCTTCTGAGATCTCTACACCAACAGAGCGAGCGGCTCCCTGATTCAGCAATGTCAAATGAAGAGCGCCCACGCGGCAGCCGATATCGAGGACCTCCTTTGCAGTGATAGGCTTGCGTTTTACGCCCTCGATGAGGTATTGCTGCGTTCGTTCAAGTCCCTTCTTGCCAAATCGCCTGGCATAGTGCTTGGACCTGCGAGAGAAAAACCTATTTACACCAGCACTGGTCTTAGAGGTATCGCAGCATGAGCTCATCGCTGATCACAAATTTGCTCTCAGGGTTGTGTGAAAACGCTTGCCCGTGGGTCAGGCTTCAGAGGACGAAGTCGATCTCATACATCTCATAGTGAGCTTTCTTCATTCCGAGTCGCTCGTACGCGCGTGCCGCGCGTTCGTTCTGTTTTTCGACATAGAGGCGAAATCCGCACACAGTCTTGTCAGCCCGAGCGATCCGGTGCACGTGATGGTACAACGCCTTAAAAACCCCCTTGGCGCGTGACTCCTTCTCCACGTAAACACTCTGGATCCACCAGAAGTTGCCGCTGCGCCAATCACTCCATTCGTACGTGATCATCAGTTGGCCGAGGATAGCGCCTTCCAACTCGGCAAGAAAGTAGATGCCTTTTGATGGATCGCTCAACAACGCCTCAACGCCTTCGCGCAGCCGTTGAGGATCGAGTGATCGCCCTTCGGTCTCTTCGGCCATGAGGGAATTGAACCGTGCGATGACCGCGGCGTCGCGAGGTGTAGCTTGGCGGATGGTGATGTCCATGGGGGGACTGAAGTTGACAGTGGAAGGAAAAATGACGTTCTTGTCGGCAGCACAATATAGGGCAGCGCTGAGAGAGAAGCAACGGAGTTGCAGTAACTCACAGCGGTACTACGACCCTGTAACTCTCCAAGTCGCCGTTTTTCTTGACACATCTCACCGAGGACTGCCATGAAGAGCACCTACCTGTTCTTGCTTGCCATTCTTTCCATTTTTCTGAGCGTCGCGACAGCCCAGCCGCGTCAATTGGAAATCATCGTCAGTTCGCCGAAAGGGCCAACGGAAACTATCGATCAGACGCAGATGATCTTTGCGACCTTCAACCAGCCGATGGTTCCGCTCCAGGAGGTGCCGCAGGATGAAGGCTCCGGGCCGCTTCTTGTCGAGCCACAGGTCCGGGGAAAATATCGATGGATGGGTACAACGACCCTCGCGTTTATGCCCGCTGATACGCTGCCCAACGCCACTCTTTTCACTGTACGGATTCCCGCCGGAATGGCGTCGCTCTCCGGCCAGACCCTCAGCAAGGAGCATGTCTGGCAGTTCGAAACCCCGCGCCCGCGCGTTATCAATCATTCTCCCTACAGCTCGCAGCGGTATGTCGAGCTGGACCACAACATCTATCTCTACTTCAACCAGAAGATTGACCCTCAAGTTGCCAGCAAGTTCATTTCGATCGAGGAACGGAAGGGAGCTCAGGTTTCATATCCCGCCTTCAAAGCCAGATATGGTACACCTACGGAACTCAAGGGCCACGGCACTACTTTGCATCCCGAGCAAAGCCTGATTCTCGTTCCAGAGCAACGGTGGAAAGTCGGTGCATCCTACTCGGTGCACTGCCGGGCGGGGCTACCGGGCGTCGAGGGACCGCTAGGGATGGCGACGGAATTCATTCTCCAATTCTGGACATATAACGAATTCGCATTCCTGCGTGTTGACAATCCTGACGGCTTCTCTCCATCGCAAGCCCTTCTCTTGATCTTCTCGAATCCTGTTTCCATTGTCCAGGTTGCGAAACACCTATCGCTGGATCCACCCGTCAAGATCGACTATGAATCAATAGAGTACGATTATGAGACTGACGAGGTTCACCTTCAACTTCCGCTGCTGCCTGAGACGGAGTACCGCGGCACGATTGGGGCAGGCCTCACGGATCGGTTCGGCCAGTCGTTACTCAAAGATGCAACATTGCGGTTCCGCACGAGCTCCTTCACTCCCTACGTGCGCATGACAACGGGGCCAGGTGTGGTCGAGGCCTATGAGTCTCACCGCTACCCCGTGAGCTTGATGAACGTCGATTCCGTTTTCGTGCAAATGGGAAGGATCGGTCTTGACCGGATTGTTCCTCTGATGCAACGGCTGACGTACGACTACCACGAGCGACTAGCATGGGAAGAGGGGATTCTCCAGCAACCGGACACGTACCTTGAGCGAGCAGAGGAACTGAGTTCGTCGAAACTCTGGCGCCTCTCACTACCGAGAAACAAAGAGGCTACCAGACCGATTGTGCTCGATGAAGTGCTGGGCAAATCCTCGCGAGGTGTTGTCCTCATTCAGGTTGATAATCTCTTGCGTGAGCCTTATCGCAAGTACCTTAAAGCGCTTCTGCAAGTGACCGACCTCGGGCTCACTGCAAAATTCTCCCCCGACGACAATCTGATTTGGGTGACAAATCTGAAAAATGCATTGCCCGTCGCAGGAGCGATCGTTGAAATCCGAAACGATAGTAACCAGATACTCTGGACTGGGAAAACGGGCGAGGACGGCGTCGCCAAGAGTCCGGGATGGGGCAAACTCGGCTTGTCGTCAAAAGGCGAAGAGGAGGAGGAATGGTATGGGGGAAGAAGCCCCCGGCAGTGGGTCCTCGTGAAGCATAATGATGACATTGCATTCACAAGCTCTGAATGGAATAGCGGCATCGAGCCATGGGTGTTTGGCGTCTCCTATGATTGGAATCCAAAATTCGAGCCACTGCAGGCTTCCCTCTTCACAGACCGGGGGCTCTACAAAGTCAATGAGCAGGTCGAGATCAAGGGTGTGGTACGTGTCCGGAGGGACGGTCAGTGGAGAATTTCCACCACCACCCAGCTGCGATTGGTGGTTCGAAACTCGCGGAATGAAGAAATCCTGAACATCGATCAGACGCTGTCGCCGTTCGGGTCATTTGCAGTGGGCCTCCCATTGAAGCCGACAGCTCCGCTCGGGTACTATCAGATGACGCTGCAGGCCAAGCATCTCCAGAAAGGCAAAGAGGCGTGGGAGAATGTCGGGTTCGGGCAGTTTCGCGTTGAGGCGTTCCGGGCGGCGGAGTTTGAGGTCACCGCTCAGAGCGAGATGCGGAGCTATATCATCGGTGATACCTTCAACGGCTATGTCTCGGCTCACTATCTCTTCGGCGCGCCGATGAAAAAGGAACCGGTGACGTGGCGCATTTCCGTTGCAGCATCGGGGTGGCGGCCGGAGGGTCACGAGGGATATCTCTTCAATCCGATGCACTGGCTTTCACGCTACCGGGGCAGCTACGGCTACAGCCTTCTTGCTTCGGCACAGGAAATGCTGGACGATGGTGGAAGCATAAGGGTGAGCACACAACTCCGCGTCGGTGAAATCCGCGGCACCGTATCGTTGCTGCTCGAGGGGGATGTCCAGTCTCCCTCACGGCAGGTGATCTCCGGTCGGACGGCCGTGACGGTACACGGCGGGGAGTACTACATCGGCATTGCCCCTTCCAGCACCTTTCTCCAGACTGATTCCGTTCTCACCATCAGGCTGATCTCGGTAACACCCGAAGGGAAAACCATGTCGGACAACCTGCTTACGGTCAAGGTGATCCAGCGAATTTGGCGCTCGGTCAGGAAGGCGGAGACCGGCGGCAGGTACCGATGGATATCTGAAGTGGAGGATCTCCTCGTCGATTCCGCGCAGGTGCGTTCGACATCCTCTCCTATCGAACGGAAGTTCACTACTAAGCAAGCGGGATTCTATTATATCGAGGCGGAGGGGAAAGACGCGCGTGGAAATAGCATTGTCTCAGATGCATACTTCTATGTCAGCGGACCAGGGTACGTCCCGTGGGAACGAACGAATGATGATAAGATTGAGCTCGTTGCCAACAAGACGAATTTTGCTCCAGGCGAGACCGCCAGCATCATCGTCAAGTCTCCGTACGAAGAAGCGACCGCCCTCGTTTCTATCGAGCGGGAAGGGATTCTGACATTTTACGCGACGAAGCTCAAGGGAAGCGCTCCGCAAATCGACATTCCGATTCTCAAGAGCTACCTGCCGAACATATATGTCTCCGTCGTGCTGCTTCAGGGGCGAGTCGAAGCGCCGGGGAAGACAACCGAGTCGGATGTTGGTCGCCCGTCGTTCAAGGTTGGTTACGTCGGTCTCTCCGTGAGTCCGACGGAGAAGATGTTGGCGGTCAGCGTTACCACAGACAGGAAGGAATATCGCCCCGGCGATTCCGTTCAGGTGCGCCTTGCCGTGAGGGACGCTGCGGGAAAAGGCGTTCGATCGGAAGTAACGCTCAGCGCCGCGGATCTCGGCGTGCTGAACCTCATTGAGTATCGTCTACCGAATCTATTCGACATCTTTTACAGGCAGCGGGGGCTCGCCGTGACGACAACGGAAACCCGCATTCATCTTGTGCAGCAGCGTGAGTACGGTGAGAAAGGTGAGGACGAAGGCGGCGGGGGTGGGGAAGAGAAAGCGCTCTCAAGTATGGAGGGGGAAAACGTCAGGAAAGATTTTCGACCCAGCGCGTACTGGAACCCCGCCGTCATCACGGACGATCAGGGCAACGCTTCAGTCTCGTTCAAGCTGCCGGATAACCTAACCTCATTCCAGGTGATGGCCTCGGCACAAACGGTCGAGGCTGAGTTCGGCTACGGCGACAACACGTTCGCGGTCAACAAGCCGCTGCTGATGCTGCCAGCCTTGCCCCGATTTGCGAGGGTAGGGGATTCGTTCGAAGGTGGGACGGTGATCTTCAACTATTCCGACAGGGAGAAGTCCGTCCGGCTGGTCACCGAGGCGACCGGGATCAAGTTCATAGGAAAGGACACGGCGGTCTACGTTCTGAAGCCGGGACAGGCTTACGAGGCTCGGTACAAGTTTACAGCGGAGCGCGTCGGCAGAGCGACGTTCATCTTCCGTGCACGGACGGAGGATGACACAGACGGACTCCAGTGGACCATCCCGATTCAGGTTCCGCGGCTCCGCGAGTCCGTGGCACTTTACGAATCAACAACAGAGCCCCGGGCGCAGGAGAAGATCGTCGTTCCCAAGGATATCTACAAAGAACTCGGCGAAATCCAATTCACCCTCGCTTCAACGGCGATGATGGGATTGTCGGGCGGCATGGCGTATCTCTTCTCCTATCCGTACGGTTGCCTTGAGCAACGGGTCTCTGCAGTACTCCCGATCATCTTGGCGGAGGACCTTGTTCATGCGTTTAAATTTGAGGTCTTCAAAGACAAGGACTATCGCCAGGTTGTGATGAAATCGCTGGATGAGCTCCCCGCTTTCCAGCGTGAAAACGGTGGATTTGCATACTGGAAGAATGTTCCGTGGACCTATTCATACATTTCTGCTTATGCGATGTACTGTGCGGTGCAAGCGCAGCAGCACGGGTACACCGTTGACAATCGAATGATGGATACTGGCTTTGAGTACCTGAGGCGCGTGTTGCGTGGCGAGATACGGGAGTGGTACGATACGCCGTTTGTTTCGAACTGCACGAAGGCCCTAATCCTCTACACACTCGCGCTTGCAGGAAGACCGGACTACGGGTACATGGATCTGCTGTACAACAATGAAAAGAGGTCCGTGAACGAAAACGTCCGACTGCCGCTGTTTGCCAAGGCTTATTTGTTGAAGGCTCTCTACAAAGCAAAGGGGAACGCAGCTGCTATAGAAGACCTTGCGCGCGATCTGATAAATCAAGCCAAGGTTGCTCCCACCTCGGCACACTTTGAGGAGCGGAACGCTTACGGAATGGAGTGGATATTCCATTCGAACACGCGAACGACAGCCCTTGTCATGCAAGCCTTGGTGGAAACGCAACCTGAAAACGCACTGATGCACAAGGTCGTTCGGTGGCTGCTGGAGAGGCGCCGATCTGGCTGTTGGCGGACGACGCAGGAGAACCTGTACGTCGTTGACGCGCTTGCAACGTTCTTCAAGACGTATGAGCGGGAGGAACCAGACTTTCGCGTCAGGGTCCGGGTCGCCGGCGCTGACCTAATCAACGAGTTCTTCAAAGGGAGATCGTTCAAAGCGGCGACCGCAAGGTTGCCAATAGCGGATCTTGTGCTGGGAGTCCGATACCCCATCGATATTACCAGAGAGGGGCTAGGGCGTCTCTACTACGGCGTGCGGATGAACTACTATCCGAAGGGAGAAAGCAAGGCCAAGGAGGAGGGGGTAACCGTTCTGAAGTCCATGGAGCCTCTCAAGGAGCAGCAGCTGGGAAGGACCGTTTTCAAAGCCGGAATGCTCGTCAAGGTCGTTCTTACGGTGGTGAGTAATCAGGCCCGGAACTTCATTGTGGTTGAAGATCCTTTACCGGCGGGATTTGAAACCATTCAGTCGACCTTTGCCACCACAGCGAGAAATCTCACTGCGGCGCAGGAACGGGGCATCGATGAGAGCTGGTGGTATCGTAATCCGTTCAACCACACTGAGATGTACGATGATCGTGTCATGTTGTTTGCGGACTATTTTCCCGCTGGCATTCACACATTTACCTATCTCGCGCGCGTCACGTCGTTTGGGGACTTCCAAATGCCGGCCACGCGTGCAGAAGGGATGTACGAACCGGAAGTGTTCGGGCAGACGTCCTCCCAGTCAATTGTCGTGAAGTAAGAACAACCCTCAATTCCAGATTGCCGATTGATGATTTCCGCTCGAGCAGGTGTCTCTTGAAACGCAAGGTCTTGCTGGGACTGCTGTGCGTCTTGCTTGCATTTGGTGGATCTCTCTTCATCCCTCTTCCGCGCGAGCATTTCCGCAAGGAAAGCGTTCAATCGTTAAGCGTGGTCGACCGTCGGGGCGTTCTGCTAAGAGAGTTTCTGAACGACGAGCAGGGTCGGGGGCAATGGAAGCCGTTGCAGGAGATCTCGCAATCGTTCCTTCAGGCAACCATTGCTATCGAGGACAAACGTTTCCGGCACCACCCCGGTGTCGATCCGCTGGCTCTTGTCCGCGCCCTCATCGAGGACATCAAAGCGGGTGAGTGGCAGTCCGGTGGGTCGACACTGACCCAGCAGGTGATTCGTAACGTTTATCATTATCCCCGAACACTGTGGCACAAACTGCTGGAGATGTGGTATGCCCTGCGGCTTGAACGGATGTTGAGCAAGGACGAGATCCTTGAGCAGTACGTCAACCGTGCGCCGTACGGCAACCAGCTCTTCGGCATCGAAGCGGCGGCGCGCCGGTATTTTGGGAAACCCGCCCGCGATCTCTCGCTTGCCGAATCTGCCTTCCTTGCGGGGCTTCCGAATGCGCCGTCTCTTCTTAATCCCTACGCAAACATAGATGCCCCTCGCGCGCGTCAACGCCGTGTTCTCAAACATATGTTGGAGCAGGAGTTGATCTCGGATCAGGAGTATCGAAGTGCTTGGGAGCTGCCGTTGAATCCCTTGGTGCGACGTGCTCGGTTCCACGCCCCCCACTTCGTTGAAATGGTTGCTCAGGAGCTCAAGGCCTATCCTGGTGTCGCCCGGGCACAGACTACGCTGGACTTCGCTCTCCAGGAAGACGTCGAGTGGATTGTGAAAGGCCACTTGGCGACGCTGGTCCAGAAACAAGTAACAAATGCAGCAGTTGTTGTGATTGACAACCGAACCCGCGAGATCCGTGCCCTGGTCGGTTCGTCCGACTATTTTGACGATCGAAATGGCGGCCAGGTCAATGGTGCTCTCTCACTTCGGCAGCCGGGCTCGTCCATCAAACCCTTCACGTACGGCGCTGCTCTTGAAGCCGGCTATACACCAGCCACTATTCTCGCAGATATTCCCACGCACCTGGCAGACCGTGAGGGTGACTACATGCCGGAGAACTACGACAGAACGTACCACGGTCCTGTTCGCCTGCGCACTGCACTGGCATGCTCGTACAACGTCCCCGCTGTGCGGGTGGCACAGAGGATCGGAGTTGAGGCCCTTCTTCAACGGCTGCACGCTGCAGGCTTCGGCTCGCTCGCACAACCGGCCGCGTACTACGGTTACGGGCTTACCCTGGGCAATGGCGAAGTCACTTTGCTGGAGTTGACGAACGCGTACGCGTCGATCGCGAATGGCGGTCTCTGGCAGCCGGTTCGAATGATTCACGCGCTGCAGCCCGTGAACCGCAGCGTCGAAGGCGAGTGGGAGGATACAGGACGCACCTCTGCTCAACGCCGGATCTTTAACGATCAAGTTTCTTTCCTCCTCACGAACATCCTGAGCGACCCGGTAGCGCGGCGGCCGGCTTTTGGCAGCTCCTTTCGGTTTTCGTTTCCGTGCGCTGTCAAGACGGGGACCACGAAGGACTATCGCGACAACTGGACGGTTGGGTTCACCACAGAGCACACCGTCGGTGTCTGGACAGGTAATTTTGACGGTAAGCCCATGCGCGGCGTTTCCGGTGTGACGGGGGCCGGACAGATTTTCCGGGACGTGATCATGCTCCTCCACAAACACAGTCCGCCTGGCGAGTTCTCCGTGCCGTCAGGGTTGACGAAGATTACAGTCTGCACGCGGTCTGGAAAGCTGCCGACCGAGGCTTGCGGAAAGACGATCGTGGAGTGGTTTCTGAAGGCAAAGGAGCCGACGGAACGGTGCGATGTCCACCGGCGCTATCGAGTGGTCGAGGAGGGAAGGCGGAGCACTAGGGTCTATGAAATACTGCCACCCGAATTCCGAACGTGGGCCGAGCAGGAGAGAATCTCATCCCCTCCAGCAGGTTCCGTGGAGATCCGGATGCCCCAAAATCTCCGGCTGGATGAATCGCAGGCCCGAGATCAGCGGCCCTCCATTTTGTATCCGAACGATGGGGATCAATTCAAACTCGATCCAGTCTTGCGACCGGAATACCAGAGTGTCCGGATCCTTGGCGCAGTTCCCGAGAGGAGCTCAAAGGTGACACTGAGAGTAGACGAAGGCACGGCTGGCTTTGATCCGCTTAACACTTGGTGGACGCTGCAACGTGGCAAGCATAAGCTGCGGCTTGAAGCGATCGTAGGAGGCGCGCGGCAGCTGAGCGATCCCGTCACAATCTACGTCGAATAGTCACTTCCACCCCATTCTTTCCCTCAGCGAAGTGATCTGTGCCGTGTGATGGCGGCCGTGCCAAGCATACAGCTGGAGAATCCTATCGAGGTTCATCACGCCGCTTTCCGGGTGATTGATCGTACGGGCGAAGTCGGAGGATTTCAAGGATTGGAGGAAGAGCACCCAACGCTTATGCAGGGATTCGAAGAGCGTGAGCGACATCTCAATTGGAGCGGTCTTCGCATCCGAGAGCTCGGCCCAGAGTTGTTGCTCATACGGCTTGATGGTGGGCTGCTGTTCTGTCATCGCGAGTTTCATGCGCACGTACGCATTGAGGTGGCTATCGGGCAAATGATGGATCACCTGACGGACCGTCCACCCTTCGGGACGATATGGGGTATCGAGTTGCTCCTCCATCAAGCCGCTCACTGACTGCCGCAGCTTAACAGGCGCCTCAGCGAGTAGATGGATAAAGGCCTGGCGCTCATCATCGGTGAGCTGAGGTTTAGGTTGGAACTTCCCAATGGGATAGCGAAGGTCGGTCATAAGCTCATCTCCTTGAAGTGCATGTTTCGCGGTGAGGCGTTGAGTTGCAGATCAATGCATATCTGGCGCGGCTTCGTCCCGCTGGAGGACCGCGGAAACAAGAGCCACTTACCTATTCATCCTAGCGTAGATGTACCCTGCACAGAGGAGCTGGACCATCGAGCTCAGCAGCCACGAAAGCGCCAGAGCCAGTGAGATCGGAAAACTGCTGTAGCTCATGAGAATCCCCGGCAGAGCGGAGACGATCCAGAATGCGCGGGCGAACTTGCCTCCTCTCATCCAGATGCTTCCCTCTCCGATCACGCCTTTCGTTCTATCCCATACCCAAGCGAGCGCGACGCCGAGAAAGAACGGATAGAGAAAATAGAGGAGCATGATCGGGTCTGTCCAGGGCCGAAAGAGGTTCGTGTTCTCGTATTCCCTCGCCATTGATGGCAAGGCAAAAGACGTGAGCTGTCCAACAGCCATTGCCACGACGAGCATGACGAAGCCAGCGACAAGGCC
>CAZTKU010000025.1:1868-8522 GCA_964614245.1 uncultured Ignavibacteriaceae bacterium | reverse complement strand
ACACCATCCTTCTCGATCGGCATGGACGGATCGATATCATAGCCATATCCGCACGGCGTTGCCCAGAGAACGGAAAGAGAAGAAGAAGAGGTTGACAAGGCAACTACAGTATCGGTCATACAACGGGCGTAGACGCGATGGCCATCTTCGGAAATCCCTACAGTTTCACGCACTTGATAGCGGTTGGACCGCCACACCGCCTTGCCGGTCTCGGCGTCGATCGCGGTCGTATACCGATCGGGTGCAGCAATGAAGATCTTCCCTTCCGAAGCAACTGGCCAGCAGGCTGCTGGCGAAAACAACACTCCGGGATTTCCACTGCTCCACTTCCACGCCAGCGAGCCATCGGAGACGTCAAGTGCATAGAGATACGTATCCCAGGCTCCAAAAATGACTTTCCCTTGATAGGAAAGAGGCTTTGTCTCAACGAAACCGCCAACGGTTTGAAACTCCCATTTCAGGCCTCCCTTTTTCAGGTCAAGTGCGCGGAAGACACCATCGCTCCCACCGATATAGACCACTCCGTTTACGATCTTTGGCGCGGCGACGACAGGAGCTCCTGTAGCGACTCTCCATTCCTCTTTTCCGGTCGTGATGTCGAGGCAGTAGATGTGCTTGTCCGAAGAGCCGAGCACCACCCTTCCATCTGCAGCGTCGGGAGAAGAGTAAACTGTTGAACCGCTGCTGAAGCTCCAGCGTTTTGCACCATCTTTGAGCGAGAAGCAAGAGATCACACCGCGGCTGTTGCCGACGACAAGGTAATCCTTCCAAACAGCAGGCGTTGAAGCTATGGTATACTCGGTGTTGACCTTCCACCGGACCTTCACGCTGGGATAGTCGTTGTTGACCGTGAAATCGGGTCGGGAGTATGTTGTTGTGTCGGCAAAATAGTCCCGGCGTTCCAAGGAGATGCTATGCCATGCGGGCCTTGTCTCTACTCCGGGAATCCGCTCAGAGAAGTATACAGTATCCAGGCCAACGTTGGCAATCGTGTAACCGCCGGCAGCATGTCCCGCGCGCAGATTGGATCGCCCCATGACGCCGGGAATTCCTTCAAAGTTCATCACGCGATTTCTGTGTCCGTGTCCAACGAGAACAGCCTTGGTGTTGCGGCGTTTGGCCCTGTCGATGAGCTGATACCAGTTGTCGATTCCCGGATCGAGCGGATAGTGCGTCACGAAGAAGAGAGGCTGATCCCTTCTCGGATGGTGAGTCAACACAGAATCAACCCAGCGAAGATCCTCAGGCGGGAAATGTCCGTCCCCCATTTTCATGATCGGACCCTCGTGCAGGCCAATGAAACGAAAACCGCCGTATTCAAATACGAACTTATCACTTCCCCAGAGCTCCGAGAATTTTGTGCAGCCGGACTCTGACCATTTCGTATCGTGATTGCCCGGCACGATGTAGTACGGTGTTTTCAGACTGTCGAGAATTTCCTTTGCCAGCTCAAGCTGAGCGTCTGAGCCCATCTCGGTGATATCTCCGGAGAGGATGACGAACGCAATGTCGTGCATCGCGTTGATGTCGCGGACAGACAAGTCCAAGTCCGCGGCGCCGGTTGAGCTCCCAACGTGTGTATCACTCAGCCACGCGAAGCGAAATAGGTGCGTTTGCGAATACGAGAGAGAAAGAAAAAGAGTGAAAGCGAAAGTTACCGAAGCTCGAATGAGGGATCCCATGGGTCGTGGCTGCGATCAATGTTGATCGGTGATGATGGCATCGACCTCGATTTCAACGAGCATATCGGGATCGACGAGTCCGCTTGTGCCGACCATTGTCGCCGCGGGGCGAATGTCACGGAAAAACTCTCCGTGCGCTTTTGCCACCTTCTCCCAATCAGCAATGTTAACAAGAAATGTCCGCGTGCGAACAACGTCCTCGATGCTTGCGCCGGCTTTTTGAATGGTAGCTTCAATGATCTTCAGTGCCTGGATGGCCTGTGCGTATGGATCCCCCTTTGCGACGACCTTGCCGTCTGAGCCTACGCCAGTTGTGCCTGCAACGTGTATATACGGACCGACCTTAACTGCCCTCGAGTATCCCACGATTGGTTCCCAGGGCGCTCCACTTGAGATGTTCTGTCGTGACATAATTTTGTGTCCTTGTGGATTGTAGGTCGGCAAGATTGGTCAACCGAAGGGGTCGGGCAGGCTGCCCGGCCTACAGTAGTCGCTTTACTCTGCTCGCGCTTTTCTCCTCTTGAGCTGGATCCTTATGAACTCTGCAACGCTTGGAATTCCCGGTATGAGAACCAGCGCGATGATAACGAGGCTGAAGTTATTCTTAATGAACGGAACGCTGCCGAAAAAGTATCCCGCACAGACAAAGACAAGGACCCAGAGCGCTCCACCGAAAACGTTGAACAGAATGAACCGCCGGTAGGTCATGCCTCCGATGCCAGCGACGAAGGGAGCGAACGTACGAATGATCGGCAGGAAGCGGGCGATGACAATGGTCTTTCCTCCATGCTTTTCGTAAAACTGATGAGTCCGGATAAGATACTCCTTGTTCAGGAATCGGCCATGCTCTTCGTGGAAGACCTTGGGGCCGACATAATCCCCGATCCAGTAATTCACAGTGTCGCCAAGAACCGCAGCGCTGATGAGCAGCGCCACGGATACCGTCAGATCCAAGGCACCGATAGCTGCGAGTGAGCCGACTGCAAACAGGAGCGAATCTCCAGGCAAGAACGGTGTAACGACCAGACCCGTTTCGCAGAAGATGACGACGAAGAGGATTGCATACACCCACGTGCCGTAGGCATTGCAGAGATCGAGCAGATGCCGGTCAAGATGAAGGATGAATTCGATCAGGTCTTGGAACAATTCCATGCAAATTTCTCTTTGTTTGACTCTTGAGTCGTGCGACAGAGGCCGATAGATGTTGAACATCTCACTTCATCAAGTTCAAACCTGCCCCCACTGTCTTGGGAGACAGGACGCGTCCCCTTTTCAAAGGGGACAAAAAAGCATCAGTGAAAAACCAGCTCACCGACCTTCCCCTCCTTCATCTGTACCCTGCCTTTTCAAGGTCGTCGACCGATTTGAACGGACGAGGCGGCTTCAGGTAGTCTGCAAGGAATTTGTGGATCTTTAGCCGAATTTCCTTTGCCATCTTCGTGTCGATCCGATCGAAACTGTGTCCGCCGGGGATGTCCTTGAAGATCTCGTACTCAAACTTCTTCCCGGCAGCTTTCAACGCTTCGATCAAGTGTTCCACTTCGAGCACGTTGACGTCGTCGTCATTGGTATTCGTGTGGATCAACAACGGCGTGCGCAGTTTTTGAACGTGGTTCACGGGCGATCGGCGGCGGTACTCTTCCACATCCTCGTTCGCCGTCTTGCCGATATGGTATGGGGCGGAGAACAGCTTTCGGTACCCGTCCTCATGGTATCCCATCCGCTGAACAAGATCGCTCACCGGGACGCCGGCGAATGCAACCTTGTAATCGTCGGGGTGCTCAAAGATATCCAAGAGCGTAATGAGCCCCCCGTGGCTCCAGCCGATGGCGCCGACGCGATCACCGTCGACAAAATCATAGTTTTCAATCATGTAGTCGCGTGCCGCATGGTTGTCCGCGATTTCCAGACCGCCATAGTCGATCTGTTCAAAAAAGGCCCTGCCATAGCCTGTGCTCCCGCGGTACTCTGGTGCAACAACGATGTACCCCTGCGCCATCAGCTCGCGAATGATGTGGGTGTGGTACGTCGTGAAGTCTGCGTGCACACCGCCGTGCGGAAGCACGAGGAGCGGGTACTTCTTGCTGCGGTCAATCTTTTGCGGGATGAAGATATACGACCAGAACTTGACAGGGTTCTTCGCCCCCATGGCCGTTGGGTTCTTCACTTTTGTTCGCGGTGGACCGACGATGAACACTTTGTCAACGTTCGCCACGTCGCCCACCTTATTGTACCAGAGGACATCGTCAATTGCCTTCGCGAGCTGATCGAGCCGGTGGTCGAGCGCTTCGAATTTTTTCTCGATGAGCTGTTTATCATCCGCGGGTTTGTCTTGCGCCGAGACAGGAACAAGGGCGACTTGGCCAAGAAGAAGAATCAAAGGCGCCCTTCTCACGAACGATGTGGGGTCACGTTTCAGGATTCTCATGGTCAGTTCTCCTTTGAAAAGCTAGGAACTCACATCAAGACAGTACAAGCTGCGCGGTGCAGCGGTTACTTTATCCCCATTTCCTTCAACAAGTGATTAGCCTCTCCAACCTTTTCCGTCACCCAGAGAACATACCGAATGTCCACGGCAATCGATCGGCTATAGGAATCGCTCCAGGCGTAGTCGTTGATGGTTGCTTCGAACGCGCGGTCGAAATTGACACCCACTAACTCGCCGCGCGCGTTGAGGACCGGGCTTCCGGAGTTACCTCCCGTTGTGTCCATGTTGTAGAGGATCGCCACGGGCACATCGTTCAGCTTCGTATTCTTGTAGCGGCCGAAGTTCTTTGATTTGTAGAGATCAATGACCTTTTCCGGGGTAGCATACGGATCTTCGCCTGTCGTTTTTTCGATGACGCCTTTCAGCGTTGTGATCGGTTTATAGTACGTTGCGTCAGCGGGCGAGTAGCCTTTGATGCGTCCAAACGTCAGGCGCAGCGTGCTGTTGGCGTCCGGGATGAAACTTGTCTTCTGGAATTGCTGCTTTACGTCCACCAGCAATGCCGAGAGCTTCGACAGAGCACCGTCGCGCCGCTGGCGCGTCTCACGAAGCTTCAGATACGTCGGATACAATGCCCTGGCGAGTTGAACGAAGGGATCGTCCATTTGCTCGACCTCGGCCGGCTTCTTTCCGAAGAAATCCATCACGATTTTCTCGTTGTTGAGGTTCGACCGAGCGTACGCGGTCTGGATGAACTGATCGATTGCCTGCTCTGCGCTTTCTCCTTTCAGGATTTCATCGATTGCAGGTATGCGCTGCATATCCAGGAGATTGGCTGCTTGCATCAACATGTGCTTCAAAAAAGCCTTGTCAGTAGGCTCATAGTAATTCCGCAGAGCCTGAGACAGACCCCGTTTGGTATTGGCGAGATTTCTCTCCGTGTAGGACGAGAGGCGCTCGAGGTCCGGTTTCTGGAGTTCGAGCGCGGATTCATAAATCGTGAAGCCATACGCGAGCATCACTGAGCTGCTGCGCAGATAATCGAGAACCAGCTCAGAAGGCGCCCAATCGGACATTTCTCGGTAGATTTTCCCAATGTCCTCGAGCACAGTGCCATAAAGCTCCTTCCGCTTGGGATCGGACTCGATGAATTGCTGCAAGGCCTTTTCCTCTTCAAATTTTCCAGCCACAAGATGCAATCGCTTCATCCCAAGCAGCTTACCGCGATAGTTCTTCATTGTATTCGCCAGGCCTTTGATGCGCGCATCGTGCTTCAGCGCAACCGCCCGATCAGTCTTCCCTATCTCTTCCATCGTGGCAATCTGCCACTCAAACAAATCCGCCACGTACGGCATTCGGTATTTCTCTTCGTAGGCGAGGTAGTGAGAGGTTCTATGGCGGAATGTCCGGCCCGGGTAGCCAAGGATGAACACAAAATCCCCTTCGTCAACGCCGGAAGGATTGACCTTGAGGAATTTCTTCGGGTGATATGGGACGTTGTTCGGTGAGTAGTCGGCAGGCGACCCATCCGGAGCAACGTATGCACGCATGAAGGAAAAGTCGCCAGTGTGGCGCGGCCAGACCCAGTTATCGTTCTCGCCGCCAAATTCGCCGATGGATCGCGGCGGGACGTAGACAAGGCGAATATCTCTGAGATTCGTGTACACAAAGAGGACATAGGTCTTGCCCGCGAACATCTCTGAAACCTCGGCTCGCTTCCCCGGATTCTTCTTTTCAAGTTCCGCCACAATTTCTCTGTTCTTCCTGTCGATTGCTTTTGTCCGCGCGGCAAGGTCCATCTTGTCATTCACAACGCTCAGCACTTCTTTGGAGACATCGCGATACGATTCGGTGATGCGTGCCGTCATGCCTCTCGCCTGTATCTCTTCTTCCTTGGAGAGAGCCAGGAGTCCATCGGTAACGTAGTCCTTTTCCGTTGTGCTTGCCGCTTGCACCGCTCCGAACGCACAATGATGGTTCGTGAGAATTAGGCCGTCTTTCGAGATGAATGATCCGGTACAACCGCTCAATTGAACAACACCGTCAATGAGACTCACGCCGTTCGGATTGTAGATTTCCTTCGAATCAATCTTGAGCCCCTTTGCCCGGAGATTCAACTTGTGAATCGCACTGATGGGGTACATCCCCTCATCAGCTAAACCTAGACTGAAAAGAAGGGTGAAAATGACGAAAAGGAAGAAGGTGCGTTTGGTCATAGTGGGGCCTCCTTAGAAGACGAAACTAGGAGAGTTTATCTAATTTTTGTCGAAAAGCCAATGGAGGAATAACCTGGGGTAGCACGGGGGAGGTGAGACGGGAGAAGTAAGACGGGAGATGGAAGTCGGGCGTCGTAAATCAGATTAATCGGTCGTTCCCAAGAACAGGACCTCCAGGAACAACGCATCAAGAAGGCTCAACATCAAGCAGGGGGTAAGTCTATTTTTTCACAAACACCTTCACATCCCCGAACTCCGTCACAAGCCTGTGTTCTCTCGACGAAGCGCCACCCTCAGCGGGAGCTAACGGCTGGGGGAATTGAAGAAC
>CAZTKU010000025.1:0-1768 GCA_964614245.1 uncultured Ignavibacteriaceae bacterium | reverse complement strand
GGCTCGTCGATTCGCTTGAAGGTGAAGCCGGTGAGATCTTCCATCTGAGCCAGGTCAAACTGATCCGATGTGATGTATCCTGGAGCATAGAACCAAAGGACGGTTGCTCCGCTTCCCTTGAGAAGGTCTTTGAGCCGTCGTGCCTCGTGGGTGGTGAGGTAGAAGAGATTTGGCATGAAGAACAGCTTGTAGCGCGAAATATCGTGTGGGACAAGATCAAATCGATAAAGAAAATCCATCGGCGCGCCAATGCGGTGCAGCGTGCGGGCCTGAGAGTTTACAAGCCAGTGGTTGAAGAAATCCGTAATGGAAATGCCGAAGCCCTTCCACGGCTCCTCGGCCTTCCAATGTTGGGTCGCAAAGAACGTCTTGACGTCGTAGACCGCGGCCATCTCGGCGACCGAGCGAATATCGAGCCGTTTGCGGTTTGTATGGCCGAGGTCAGCCCATTTCCGTATCTCCTTGATCATCGGTGCATCGTCGTACCATCCCCGGTGTGCCTTGAAGGTCGGCACGTGGCCAAACTCGAAAAGCCACCCGCCGTTGCCGTTTGCGAAGACCTGGGCGAGGTCGCGCCCGAGGATGCGCAGCGTTCCCTCCACAGTGCTGAATCCAGAGCCACCTTCGGTTGTCTTCTCCGGTTCAAGGTATGTGCTCGGATCAAGCTCACCGATGAACAGTTTGTTGTGACGGCGCAAGGACTCGAGCAGAACGCGGTATCCCCCGTCACCTCCAACTCCCCGTGCCCGGCCGAGCCAGTTACCCGCGTCATCAACGACATCGCTCTCCCATCGCGGATTGCCCGGCACATTGCTGTGCTGGTATGTGTAGGGAGAAGCGAGGTAATCGATATCGTTGCAGTTGAGGACCTTCTCCGGCATCAGATGTCCGGCTTCCTGGATGCAGACGTTTTCCATCACATAAGCGAAGAATGTTCCGCAGACCACTCGCCGTTCTGTTGCCTTTTTTACGATCCCGGCAAAGTAGACGATTGTGTCGGCTGTGTTCTCGTGGAGTTTGCGGTAGAATTCCAGAACATCCCGCTCTTTCTCAGGATCCCGCAGCAGGCCGTTGGTTGCGCGCATGCGCGCTTCGGCGGCAGGAACCGGACCGGCAACGCGCTGCATAGGCGCGCTGTAGTCGGGCAGGTAGCGGGAGCCGATGTAGTGCCACTCGGCTGTCATCGCACCGACAATGTGGTAGCCGATCATCCTGCTTCTCAGCGGAGACCGTTCCATATGCTGCAGGAAATCCTTCAGCACTTCACCCATCTCTTTCTTCCAAACATCCGATGCAAGAGAGGCGCTGTAGGCATCGAAGACGCAATTCCAGTCGAATCCGCTATCGATTGTCATGTTGCCCATCTTGTACTGCGTTTTGTCGACAGGGAGCCCATATTGAACCAGCTCTTCCGGATGAGCATCTTTCCACCAGGTGGGTGCATACAGATGAAGGCGCGGGAGGAAGAACGCGTCCGGTACGATGGAGAGGAGCTTGGCAAAGTAGCGATCGACAGGATCCCAATCGTACTTACCCGGGCCCATCCATCCATTCTCCAAACTGATCAATGGATGGAAAAACTTGATGCCGGATGCCCTGAAGCTCTTGATGGTGTGGATCAGGCCTGAGCTGCCGGCGAGAAGGGGGTACTCTTCCTTGCCGTTGACGAACAACCGCGGTCCGCCGCGCTCGATACGCACGGCTGATGCCGCCTTGGGCTCAGCGCGCAGGCGTTCGATATGCTTCAGGATATTCCGATCGTCAAGGG
>CAZTKU010000024.1:0-22298 GCA_964614245.1 uncultured Ignavibacteriaceae bacterium | reverse complement strand
AAGCGGCCGTCATTCAGTCACGAGCAATGGACCACGAGCTGCAAATCGTCACGCCGG
Source organism: uncultured Ignavibacteriaceae bacterium (assembly GCA_964614245.1). GTDB lineage: Bacteria > Bacteroidota > Ignavibacteria > UBA10030 > UBA10030 > VGWB01. The sequence continues at coordinate 22,241 of CAZTKU010000024.1, read as the reverse complement.
TATTCGATTCACTGCTGCATCTGGGGATTCAGAAGGCAGAGAGCCTGATTAGGGAGGAGCCGAGGTCACCGTGGGGCCGCTATTTCCTCGGAACTGCGTACGGCTATGATTCATACGCGAGGGTGTACCGGGGGGACTGGTTAGGGGGAGCGATGAAGGGATTCTCCTCGGTCTCTCAGTTCAAGAAAGCCATCGCTCTCGACTCCACACTTTACGATGCCTATGCGGGCGTTGGAACGTTCTACTACTGGCGGAGCCGCCGCACGGAGTATTTCAACTGGCTTCCGTTTCTTGGCGATGATCGGGATGACGCGTTCAAATTTCTCGAAAGGACTGTCCGTCACGGGCTCTATAACCGCTACACGGCAATGAGTATGTTGGTGACGATCTACACCGACGCGGGGGCGTATGACAAAGCCGAGCAGACTGCTCGCCTCGGACTCGAGCGGTACCCGAACAATCGCCTGTTCCTCTGGGGAGTGGCGACCGCGCTTGACAAAACCCAGAAGTACCCTGAAGCGGCACAAGCGTATGAAAGACTCCTTCAGAGCATCCTTGAGGACAATGATAACAATCACTACAATGAGATTGTCTGTCGCCTCAATCTCGTGAAGGCCAGGCTAGCAGTTGGCGACCCGAGAGGCGTCAAGGAGCATCTTGATTCAATTCGGTCATACGAAGGAGTTACCTTTCCAGATCATTTGCGAGAGCGGGCAGAGGACAAGTTTGAACAGGCGCGAGCACTGGAGCGTGATCTCAACAAGGGCAAAGGCACCGGTAGATAGGTCAATCTCGCGTGCTTGACATTGTGTATGCGAAGCGTATATTCAATAGCAGAAAGCTTGTGTGGTTAGTTCATGGTTGATGGCCAATATAAGAAGAAGCTTGACGATCTGATCGCCGCATGTAGAAAGAATCTCCGAAGCGTCGACGAGGATCTGATCGCGCGGGCGTTTGCGTTGAGCCTTGAGGCGCATAAGCACGACCTGCGTGCATCCGGTGAGCCATACTTCCATCATCCTTATGAAGTTGCGATGATTGTCGCAAAAGAGATTCCGCTGGACGATGTTTCAGTAGCGAGCGCGCTCTTGCACGACGTTGTAGAGGATACCAGATTCGAACTCGATGATATCCGGGCGGAGTTCGGTGCTACGGTCGCGGATATTGTCGATGGAGCGACGAAGATCTCGGATATCTTTCGAAGCCACGAGGTGACGCAGGCAGAGAGTTATCGCAAGCTCCTGCTGTCGATGGTCGACGATATCCGGGTGATGCTCATAAAATTCGCCGATCGCCTGCACAACATGCGCACCCTTGAGTACCTCCCGGCAGACAAGCAACAACGGCTGGCGAAGGAGACCCTGGAGATCTATGCTCCGTTTGCTCACCGGTTCGGTCTGGGGAAAATTAGATGGGAGTTGGAAGATCTCTCGTTCAAGTTCTTGCACAGGATTGAGTATGACCAGATCGCCCGGCAACTGAAATCGCGGCGCCGGGAACGCGAGCAGTACATCAAGAAATTCGCATCGCCGATCGAAAAGCGCTTGGAAGGCGAAGGCATCAAGTATGAGGTCGAAGGGCGACCGAAACATCTCTTCAGCATCTACAACAAGATGTTGAAGCGCAGCAAGCCGATTGATGAGATCTACGACCTTTTTGCAGTACGCTTCATCCTCGACTCGGACGATAACAACAGCTGCTTTATCGCTTATGGCGTTATCTCGGAGATCTACAAGCCAATCCCGGAGCGATTCAAGGACTATATTTCCATACCGAAGAAAAACGGGTACCAGTCGATCCACACGACGGTCGTCGGGCCCGGCGGCAAGCTGGTAGAGGTTCAAATCCGCACGCGTGCGATGCACGAAGTAGCGGAGAAGGGGGTTGCGGCCCACTGGATGTACAAGGAGAACAAGAGTTCGATCGACCAAGAACTTGAGCACTGGGTGAATTGGGTGCGAGAGATCTTTGAGCAGAAGAATGACGAGACACCGAAAGAGTTGATGGAAAGCTTCAAGCTCAATCTGTATCAGGATGAGATTTACGTCTTCACTCCAAAGGGCGATCTCAAAATCCTTCCTCGAAATTCGACTCCAGTCGACTTCGCCTTTGAGATTCACTCCAACGTTGGTTTCCACTGCATCGGTGCAAAAGTCAACGGACGAATCGTGCCGCTTAATACACTCCTCCGCAGCGGCGACCAGGTCGAGATCATTACATCGAAGAACCAAAGCCCGAACCCTGACTGGGACAAATTTGTAGTGACCCACAAGGCCACAACCCACATTCATCGCTGGATACGAGAGGAGTTACGGAAAAAAGTCGAAGCTGGAAGAGACCAGTGGGAAAAGCGACTGAAGCGTCACAAAATGCGCCTGAGTGAGGATGAGCTCACAAAACTCGTTCATTCGGCGAGGATCGAAAACGTGCAGGCGTTTTTCCTCGGCATTGCCGAGAACCGGATCGGTCCGGACACGTTCATCGAGCAGTTTGTCGTCCAGGCAAAGCATCCCGGAACGACTGAGAGCAGCAGAGGAACGGAAGAAGCGCAATCGCTCTTCAAGAAGTTTATCGATAGTGCCCGGGAGATTACGAGCGGCATTTCGATTCTTGGCACGAGCGACAACTTCCTGCACCAGTACGCGAAGTGCTGCAATCCTATCCCCGGAGATGAGATTGTTGGGTTTGTGACCATCGGAGAAGGGATCAAGATTCATCGAAAGGACTGCAAAAACGTCATCTCGATGAGGATGGCCGAGAGTGAGCGGATCGTCGAAGTAGGCTGGCCGCCCGCAAATGGTGCAGAGTTCATCGCTGCGCTTCGCTTGTTCGGCAAAGATCGCCCGGGTCTCCTCAGCGATGTTACCCACGCCATTTCTACCTATCAAAACACTAATATTCGCAGCGTCAACATCGACTCGCGGGGGTCGATGTTCGAGGGGCAAATCATTCTCTATGTCAAAAACACGGAGCATCTCGCGCGCGTTATCGACAAAATCAGAAAGGTAGAAGGGATCTTGGAAGTTGAAAGGTTCATCGGCTGACGCGCATATACGGGAGCGTGGTGCTCAGCGGGAGTTAAACAGACTGGGACGAATACTCGGAATCGATTTCGGTTCACGCCGCATCGGGATCTCCATCAGCGATCCTCTCCAGATCATTGCACAATCACTCGAAACAATCCCCAACAACCGGTTGGTGTTCGAGCGGATCACGAGCATCGCTGCCCGCGAGCCGGTTGACGTCATCGTTGTCGGCATGCCGTTCAACCTGAAGGGCGAGAAAGGCCAGAAGGCAGAAGAGGTTGAACGATTCATCAAGCAGTTGGAGAACAAAACGAGCATTCAGGTCATCCGATGGGACGAGCGCTTCACAACATCTCTTGCACACGATTCCCTTCTGAGGATGGGTACACGGAAGAAAGAACGCCGCGGGGACAGGGGGCGAGTCGATGCGATGGCAGCGGCCATCATGTTGCAGAGCTACCTGGATAGCCGGAAGCGCTCATTGAGTTGTTGAAATGACATTTCCTGAGCGATTCACCAAAAGCGGAACTCGATTGCTCCTGTGGGCGAGAGCGCACAAGATCAAAAGCGCTACCGTACTTCTGGGAGCCTGGTTGTTCATTGAAATCATGACGCTTCCTTTTGGTGCTGTCAACCGATTGAAGACCGTGAATCCGACAGAAACGGCGTTCATGCACGAACATACCGAGCGGGCGAAGGAAGAGGGTAAGCCGTTCAAGAGGACGCAGAGATGGATCCCTCTTGGGCGGATTTCCAAAGATGCAGTTAACGCTGTTATCGTTGCGGAGGATGGAACCTTCTGGTCCCACGGAGGGTTTGATTGGTTTGAGTTCAGAGAATCGATTGAGAAGAATATCAGGGAAGGGCGGGCGGCTCGTGGTGCCAGCACGATCACACAACAGCTCGTGAAGAACCTCTTCCTTTCGTCGTCGAAGAATCCCCTTCGGAAAGTGAGGGAATGGATTCTGACATGGTACACGGAGCATTCGCTGAGTAAGTCACGTATTCTCGAATTGTATCTCAACCTCATTGAGTGGGGAAGAGGAATCTACGGCATCGAAGCTGCCTCGCAGCATTATTTCGGAAAATCGGCGTCGGAGCTGAATCGCGAAGAAGCAGCAAGGTTGGCTGCAATCATCCCCAGTCCCCGTCGCTTTCGAGCTGATCAAGACTCACGATATGTCGCGCGACGTTCCCGTATCATCCTTGAGCGACTGTCAGCACGTGGACTTTAGGACATTTGAGACGATGGCTATGGACGCGAAAGAACTTCAACTTCTTCTCGAGGAGGGTGAAGGATTTCATCTTGAATTCAAGCGGAAAATCTCCAGCCCTGAGAAAATCGCCCGAGCGATGATCGGGTTTGCGAACACAAAAGGGGGAACGATCCTGTTCGGGGTGGATGATGATGCGACGATCGTTGGCGTGGAAAGCGAGAAGACGGAGACGGAAATGATTCAAACAGCTGGCCGGATTCTCTGTGATCCCCCGATCGAGCCGACAATCGAGATCATCTCATACCGCGGAAAGGACATCCTCGCTGTTACCGTTGATGAAAGCCAGGAAAAGCCCCACGCGCTTGTTGCGGATGACGATGACGGTGGCGATAACGACACAAAGGTGTTGATCAGGGTAAAGGATAAAACGGTTGTCGCCAGCAAAGAGGTTGTGAAGATTCTCCGATCAGAGAGCCCGGATGCTCCTCCGCTTCGGATCAGCATTGGTGACACGGAGCGACGCTTGTTTGACTACCTTGACCACCATGAGCGTATCACCGTGAAGGAATTCGGCAAGATGGTCAATGTCTCGGACAGGCGGGCGTCAAGGATTCTGATACAACTCGTTCGTGCGGGAGTCCTCAGGATCCACACGCACGACAAAGAGGACTTCTACACCATGGCTTATTGAGCCTCTCCGTGGTTTGTCCGCCAGATGCGGTTGAGCTCGAAAATGGCGATGCCGTAAGCGACAGCGACATTCAGAGACTGTTTGATCCCGTATTGCGGGATCTCGAGTGCTCCTTCACACTCGGCGACCACGTCCTTGGACACGCCCGTGATTTCATTGCCAATGACGAGGGAGAGAGGAAAGTCGGTTGGCTTGACTTCGTAGTAAGGGATCGTAGCGTCCGTGAGCTCGAGGCAGTACGTCCTGATGCCGGCTTGTTTCATCCTCCGAATCGCATCACATGGTTCTTTCACGTATTCCCAGGGCACGCTTTGGGTTGCGCCCAGCGCCGTTTTCTCAATTTCCTTCCTCGGCGGCGTCGGAGTGAATCCGGTCAGAATCAGCTTTTGAAGCAGTACACCATCGGACGTTCGGAAGATTGAGCCGACATTATACAGACTCCGAACGTTGTCAACGGTGACGATGACGGGGAGCCGGTCAGTCGGTCGAATAGTCTCCAGTGTTGCCCGGCGTGTAGCAATCTGGGCGTGAGAAAGTTTCTTCATTTAGCTCAAAGATACGCCAAAATTGCAGGAAATGAAATGGGTTGCCAGCTGAGGAGACTGCACCCCAGAGCGTTGCGTGCTGCGAGGTTTTCAGATCAGTGGTTGCCGAAGTGAAATATTTTTGCTATATTAAAATTCCGAATTAATCCGATTTGCGAAGACTTGTCATAGCTATCGACGGACCTGCTGCCTCGGGAAAGAGCACGACGGCGCGGCTGGTCGCCAAGCGGCTGGGGTATCTGCATATTGACACCGGGGCCATGTACCGGGCGATCACGCTCCTCGCAATCGAAGAGCAGATTCCGCTTGGAGACATTGAGCGGATCGGGAAGTTGGCCCAGCGAACGAAGATCAGCCTCGAACGATCAGAGAGCGGTAACAGAGTCTATGTCGATGCCCGCGAGGTGACGCAGGAAATTCGATCTGCCGCGGTGACAAAGAACGTGAGTGCGGTGAGCAGTTATCAGGTTGTGCGAGACGTTCTTGTGGGTGAGCAGCGGCAGATGGCTGAGGGCGGCGGGGTCGTGCTGGATGGTAGGGACATCGGCACGGTGGTTCTTCCAAACGCCGATGTCAAGATCTACATGGTTGCGAAGGTCTCGGAGCGAGTGAAACGAAGAAGGCTTGAACTTGAGGCGGCAGGTGCTGTTGTTGAGCCGGCGAACCTTGAGCGGGAGATTCTGGAGCGCGATCGGCTTGACTCGACCCGTGCTGCAAGCCCCTTGCGGAAAGCGCCGGACGCGATCGAGCTCGACACTTCCGACTTGACGATCGAGCAGCAAGTTCAATTTGTTGTCGATCAGGCGAAGCGAGTTCTCGAGAGAAGAGACGAATGAACGTTACGATTGACACATTTTCGGGTTTCTGTTGGGGTGTGGTCCGGACTATAGAGATTGCCGAACAAGAGTTGGAGGAGTCTCGCGACCTCTACTCACTTGGCGAGATCATTCATAACCCGATGGAGATTCAGCGCCTGGGTGAGAAAGGGCTGAGGACCATCACGGCAGCCGATCTCGAAAAGGCGAAAGGGGGGAGGGTTTTGATACGTGCTCACGGTGAGCCGCCCTCGACATACAAACGCGCGGAAGAGCTCGGCATCACCCTTATCGATGCCACGTGCCCTGTGGTGACAAAGGTGCAGGAGCGTATTCGGAAGTTCTATCTTGACGGCTTTCAGGTGGTCATTTTTGGAAAGAAGGAACACGCGGAAGTCATCGGACTTATCGGTCAGACGGGCGGCGAAGCCGTCGTGATCAAGTCGGTGCAAGAGATTGAAAAGGTGCGACTTGATCGAAAGACGGTTCTCTTCTCCCAGACGACGATGGACAAGCCGACATTTTACCAGATCAAAGAAGAGTTGCAGAAACGCATTGAAGAGCTTGTCGTGGGGTCCTTTGAGGATGAAGCGGTTGACTTTCACGCAAAGGACACGATATGCGGGCAGGTCTCTGGACGCGATAAGAAGATACGAGAGTTTGCCAAGTCGAACGACATTGTGATATTCGTTGCGGGAAGAAACAGCTCAAACGGAAAAGTCCTGTTTCACATCGCCAGAGAGGCGAATCCCCGCACATACTTCATCGAGAATGTCCCCGAGCTGCAAGCAGAGTGGTTTGAGAAGGTCGAGAATGTGGGGATCACCGGGGCGACCTCAACCCCGCAGTGGCTGATGGAAAGGATCAAAAGCGCCATTGAAGAAAAATTTGTTCCCGAGCCTGCGGCGGCATGATCACAGAGGAGTGTTCACAGTCATCCATAAATCACAAACTTCACAAACACACAGAGTCCAGCCACTCTACTCATCGATGATGTGTCGATGACTGGCATCGGAGAAGCGTAGAACGGCTGTTGTTACCAGAGGTAGCAGCACTCATTTTCTGGAGGTTCGATGGTAGAAGCACGAGAAGGCAAGAACGGTCTCGAAGAGCCGGAATATTCCGAAGCTGAGTTTCAGGAGCTCGCGAAGCTCTATGAGAAGACGATGAGCTCCATCACCCAGGGGGAGATCGTCAAAGGTCGCATTGTTCACATCGGGGATTCCTACATCGCGGTTGACATCGGATTCAAATCCGAGGGAGCAATTCCGCTCACAGAGTTCCCCAACATCAAGGATATAAAGGTCGGCGACGAAGTCGAAGTCTACCTTGAGAGCGTCGAAAACAAAGACGGTCAGCTTATTCTTTCGCGCAAGCGGGCTGACTTCATGAGGGTTTGGGCACGAGTGGTGAAGTCCTTCGAAACGGGCGAAGTTCTCAAGGGACGATGTGTGCGCCGGACAAAGGGAGGCATTGTGGTTGACCTGCTGGGGATCGACGCATTTCTCCCAGGTTCCCAAATCGATGTGCGACCGGTGCGTGACTTTGATGCCTTTATCGGCAGGGAAATGGAATTCCGTGTTGTTAAAGTCAATCATCCTTCGGAGAATGTGGTTGTCAGTCATAAGGTTTTGGTGGAAGAAGAACTTGCTGGTCAGCGTAAGTCGATCCTCGATAGCCTTGAAAAGGGCCAAATTCTCGAAGGCCACGCGAAGGCAATCACTGACTTCGGTGTGTTTGTGGACCTCGGTGGCGTCGACGGTCTGGTGCATATCACTGACCTCTCGTGGGGCCGCATCAGCCATCCTTCTGAAGTCGTGAAACTTGACCAGACGGTAAATGTCGTCGTACTCGATTTCGATCAGGAAAAGAAGCGCATCTCGCTCGGCATGAAGCAGCTCATGCCGCACCCGTGGGAGAATATCGAGCTCAAATATCCGGTCGGCACGAAGGTACAGGGAAAAGTTGTTTCATTAACCGATTACGGAGCGTTCGTCGAGATCGAAAAAGGTATTGAGGGCTTGATTCACATCTCCGAGATGAGTTGGACACAGCACGTGAAACATCCGTCGCAGATGGTATCGATGGGCCAGATCATCAATGCTGTCATATTGTCCCTCGACAAGGAAGGAAAGAAAATCTCTCTCGGTATGAAGCAGCTCGAGCCGGATCCCTGGATGAACCTCATGCACAAATACCCTGTGGGTTCGAGGCATACCGGCATCGTTCGCAACCTGACGAATTTTGGGGTGTTCGTTGAGCTTGAGGAGGGGGTCGACGGGTTGGTACACATTTCCGATCTCTCCTGGACAAAGAAGATCCGCCATCCGGGCGAGGTTGTGAAAAAGGGGGATAAAATCGACGTTGTCATCCTCAGCGTCGACGTCGAGCAGCGGCGAATCTCGCTTGGCCACAAGCAAATCCAGGATAATCCCTGGGATGTCTTCGAAACGACCTACAAAGTGGGTACATCGGTCGATGGGAAAATCGTACGGCTCATTGAGAAGGGCGTCATTGTCGAGTTGCCCCTTGGTGTGGACGGTTTTGTCCCATTGTCCCAACTCTCGCAAACACCGGTGAAGAACATCTCCGAGTCATTCCACATCGGCGATCCGATTCCGCTGCAGGTTATCGAGTTCGACAAGGATAACAAGAAGATCGTTCTCTCGGTGCTCGAGTACCTCCGCGGCAAGGAGCAGAAGATTGTCGATGATTATGTTGCTTCCCACAAGCTTTCGCCCATGACGCTGAAGGATATGGTGACGAGCTCCGTTCTGAGCGGCGACTCGGGAGTCAGTGAAGCATCCAACGTTTAACATGTCGATGAAAGTCAAGAAGAGTTGTTCGAAGACCTCGGACAACTCTTTTTCGTATGTATGAACCGCGTTGCACTCCATACCTTAGGCTGCAAGCTCAATTTTGCCGAGACCTCAACCTTGGGGGGCCAATTCGTCGAGCGCGGCTATGAGATCGTGGATATCGATCAGCCAGCCGATGTCTGCGTCATCAACACGTGCAGTGTCACGGAACGTGCTGATCGGGAGTGCCGGCAAATAGTCCGAAGAGCCCTTCGCCATTCTCCGCAGGCGTTTGTGATCGTTCTGGGCTGCTACGCTCAACTCCAACCGCACGAAATTGCCGCAATACCCGGCGTTGACCTTGTACTGGGAACAAAAGAGAAATTCGACCTCTTTGGCCATACGGATGGGTTTCGGAAGACCGGAAGAGCAAAACTTTCCGTGACTCCTATCGGCGAGGCGAGCGCATTTGAGGGTGCTTCCTCAGTTGGCCTGCCGGATCGTACCCGAGCCTTCCTGAAGATCCAGGATGGCTGTGACTACACCTGCGCATTCTGCACTATACCTCTTGCACGTGGCGCTAGTAGGAGCTTAGGCATTGCTGAAGCCCTCGAACAGGCGAAGTTGATCACTTATGCAGGCTACAAGGAGATAGTCCTGACAGGGGTCAATGTAGGTGATTATGGAGCGAAGGAGGGGACGAATCTCCTCCAGTTGCTCCGACAGCTTATGAATCTAAATGGGGTTGAGCGTTTGAGGATCAGCTCGATTGAGCCGAACCTATTGACTGATGAACTACTGGAGTTCTGGCTGGCTAATTCCAAAATGTGTAAGCACTTCCACATTCCGCTTCAAGGCGGATCTGATGAGTTGTTAAGGGGGATGCGACGTCGCTATCTGACCCGTCTGTATGCCGAGAGGGTTCAAGCCATCAAAGCCGCGTGCCCGACTGCCGCTGTCGGGGCAGACGTAATTGTCGGTTTCCCAGGGGAGTCCGATCGCCTGTTTGACGAAACATACCGGTTCCTCATAAACCTGCCCGTCTCCTACTTGCACGTGTTTACATACTCTGAACGCCCGAACACCGTCGCGGCGCGAATGGCCGATCACGTCGAGCCGCGAATCCGATTTGAGCGCAGCGAGATGTTGAGGATCCTGAGCGCCAAGATGCGGAGAGCGTTCCATGAGTCTTTCGCAGGAAACGCAGTAGACGTACTGTTTGAGGCAGAGAAGAAGAAGGGTTGGATGACGGGTCTTTCCGGCGAGTATGTCCGCGTATACGTCCCGACACATGACGATCTCGTCAATCAAATCAAAAAAGTCAAAATCCGCCACATCGAAAACGAAGGCTGCATTGGTGAACTCATTGATACCTCGCTGTCCCAAGAATCCAATCTTCAACCACAACAATGCGAGGAACCCCTATGCGCCTAGTCCGATTGTTGTCCTGCACTCTTCTTGCGTGCACTGCGATTTCGGTTTTTGTCAACGGACAAGTCCGAGTCAGACAAAGCCTCCTGAAGGAGAGTCGGGAAGTTCAGGGACTTCAACAGGCTGATCTCAGTTTACAGTCACCCGATCGCGCGCCGAAGTCCGTTGCCCTGGCAATTGCCTATTCCCTCATACTGCCGGGGATGGGCAGTCTGTATGCGGACAATTTCTCAACTGGCAGATACTTTCTTGTCGCTGAGGCAGGCTTCTGGCTGACGTATGCCGGTTTTCGGGCCCACGGCAACTGGCTGCGGCAGGACGCCAAAACATATGCTGCGCAACACTCGAGCGCCGTGTTCGACGGCAAGGATGAGCAGTTCGATGTGAATATCGGCAATTACAGCAGCCTCGAAGCGTACAACCAGGCGAAGCTGCGCAATGGCGAGTACGATCAGCTCTATGAACCCAGCGGTGCATCCGCCTGGAATTGGGATAGCGATGCAAACCGCCTTGCGTACAAGGGCCTGAGAATCCGGAGCGACGAGGCATTCAGGAATTCGCAGTTTGTGATTGGAGCGCTTGTCGTGAACAGAATCATCGCGGCAATTTCCGCGGCGACGGCCGTTGCCGAGTATAACAGGGTTGGTCATTCGTCCGGAGCCTGGCAACTCGACGCAAAGGTTTTGGGCGGAGCGCTCGCAGCCCACGGGATTGAGCTCAGGTTGAGGAAAGCGTTCTGATACCTGATCAAATTAGAGAACACAATCCCGCCCGACTGAGCGGGATTTTTGTTTTTCAAGCCGATGCGCAATATCAAGCTGGTTCTTGAGTACGATGGAACAAACTATGTTGGGTGGCAGATTCAGCCCAACGGATCGTCAATTCAAGAACATCTCCAGAAAGCCCTCCATCAAATTCTCCAGGAAGCCGTTCAGACGGTTGCCGCGGGGAGAACTGATGCGGGCGTTCATGCGCGTGGGCAGGTCATCAACTTCAAGACAAGTCGAAGCCCCCACACGCACACGTTGGCAAAGAGTCTCAATGGCGTTCTCCCGCCGGAGATCGTTGTTCTCTCCGTCGAGGATGTCGCAGACAATTTTCACGCCCGATATAGCGCAAGGGCGCGCGCATATCGGTATGTGTTGTCCCTCCAGCCAACCGCACTACTGCGTAACTATTCATGGTATGTTGGCGGATTCATCCTGAACACCGAGCTCATGCGGCAATGCAGTGCTTTGATCGTAGGGGAGCATGATTTTACGTCGTTCTGTAAAGGCGACGGCGGCGTCAACGACAACCGGTGCATCGTGGAGAAAACTGAATGGAAACAAGAGGGGTCAACGCTCGTGTTTGAGATTGTTGCTAACAGATTTCTTTACGGTATGGTAAGGGCGCTTGTAGGAACGATGGTTGAGATCGGTCGCGGATATCGCCCGTTTGAGGATTTCGAGAGGACTCTCGCTGCGCGTGACCGGCGTGCAGCAGGAATGGCTGCGCCAGCCAAAGGTCTCTTCCTTCAACAAATCATCTATTGAACGAGGCTCAGATGGGAAATCCGCAAGCGAACGAAGCGAATCTTTTTTCCAAGCGGTGTAAGCAAGCGAGAAAGAAGCTTCCGTAGGCGGAAAACCGGTTCGGTTGATTCTTGCTCCGGTTTGCTTTACATTGACCTCGGCGGATGACGTAAGGCCGTCAGAAGACTCCTACCGCAGTAAACCGTGTCCTGGGTTGAAGCCTACGAAGCGTTGAAAGAGAAGATGCCCAAACACGCAACGAAACGTGAAATCTCATTGAACGTGCAAAGAGCGAAAACGATCTTTGAAATCACTTAGACAAATTCTGATAGATGCCCTCACCAAATGGGGTGTGCTGAAGGCGAAGCTTTCCGAGGAAGAGCTGAAGAAGGTCCTTGAGGCTGGCACGATAAGCGGTGCTATTGACAAGACAGAGCATGAGCTCATCAAGAGCATACTGGAATTCACCGATACGACGGTGAAAGAGATCATGGTGCCGCGACCGGATATCGTTGCGCTCGACATTTCGATGTCCAGAGATGTCCTCGTGCACAGGGTGATCGAGGAAGGATATTCACGCCTTCCTGTCTACAGAGGCAACATCGATAACATCATCGGGATCGTCTACAGCAAGGATCTTCTGAGCCTCTTAGAGCATCGGGATCTGATCGTCCTGCAGGACGTCATTCGGCCAGCGCACTTCGTTCCAGAATCAAAGAAAATCAGTCAGCTCCTCAGAGAGCTCCAGCTAAACAAAGCTCATCTTGCCATTGTCATTGACGAATTCGGGGGCACGGAAGGTCTCATAACAATGGAGGACATCATCGAGGAAATTGTCGGGGAGATTCACGACGAATACGACGAAGTCAGTAAAGCGATTGAGCCCGCGAAAGACGGCTCTGTTCTTGTTGATGCACACCTCAGCATAAGCGATTTCAACGCACAGTTCAGCGCCGAAATTCCTGAATCCCCAGACTATGACACACTGGCCGGGTTCCTGCAGAAGACGACAGGACGGCTCCCCGATATTAACGAAGAAATCCGATTCCTCGATCTCGTCTTTGTCATCGCTGCGAAGAGCGCGCGCAGGATCAGGCAGGTGCGGGTGAGCCGAGAGCCAATCCCGGTGGCAAAGGATGAGCGAACCGCGTGAAGACTTACGACGTGTTTTGCAGGTGATGGTAGAATTGAGCCGGACGGCGACGTGGGGAGGCTCGCGGGATCGAGCTTTGATGCGGGATTGATTGGTGGAGGCCTTGTGACAGAAGCGAACATTCCAGACGCAGTCCGCGCTTTCCCCTCTTATTGAACATGCAGCAAGACCTCTTTGTCAAAATCTGCGGCATCACCAGCCTAGAAGATGCTGTTCACGCGGTTCGATCGGGAGCTGACGCAATAGGATTCGTGTTCTATGAGGAGAGCGCTCGCTTCATTTCTCATCATCGTGCAGCGGAAATATCGAAAAGGCTTCCGGAGCACATTTCGAAGATCGGCGTCTTTGTAAATGCCGATCGAAAGTTCATTCATGATATCGTCAGCCACGTGAATCTGAGCGCGGTCCAGCTCTACGGACACGAGGGGCCCGATGACCTCGTGAGTTACGAGATCAGCGTGATTAAGGCGTTTCGGGTGAATGATGATTTTGACGTCGAAGTAATGCGGAATTACATCGTTGATGCGTTTCTTCTCGACGCACACAAAGAAGGGAAATACGGTGGGACGGGGAGGGCGTTCGACTGGAACATTGCCTTGAAAGCCAAGGAGTATGGCAAAATCATCCTCTCGGGCGGGCTGACCCCAGAAAACGTGGAAGAAGCCGTGCGATTCGTGCGACCCTACGGCGTTGATGTCAGCAGTGGCGTTGAAGGCAGTCCGGGGAAAAAAGATCCAGCGAAAGTGCGGGAGTTCATCATCAGGGCAAAAAGCATTCCTCTTCTCTTGGACAGGAACGATGAGTGAGTGTCGAGCATTCGCACATTGCCGGAACAATGCATTCGTGCCGGGATGTACAGCAGCCCATGAATTCCTGAGACGTTGATTCATGCCATCGAGCAAGTGACCGCGTACTATCTGCTCTTCCTGAGATCATCAGGGCTTCATCACCTCTTCGAATACCCGTAGCGTCTCCTGAGCGGTTTTCTGCGCGCTGAACAGCTTGGAGCGCCTCAGGCCTTTTGCTCGCAACTCAGACCGCAATGAGTCATTGCTCAGAACCCTCTGTAATGCTTGCGCCATCTCTCCGACGCTGTGCGGATCAACCATGATCGCGGCGTCTCCAACAACCTCAGGAAAGGAAGAGGTGTTGGAGCAGACAAGCGGCGCCCCGCATGACATTGCTTCCAGCGGCGGAAATCCAAATCCCTCGTGAACGGATGGGTAGGCGAACACTGTAGCCAGGTTGTAGAGGGCCGGGAGATTTGTTCGCTCGACGTACCCGAGGAACATTATCTTGTCGGCCAAATGCAGTTTGGCGATCCGCGCATTGATCGATTCGACAAACCATCCTGGCTTCCCGGCGATGACAAGAGTGTAATCGTTCCTTGTTTCGGGAGGGAGCATCGCGAAGGCTTCAGCAAGAGTTGCGATGTTCTTCCGCGGTTCCACCGTCCCGACGTAGAGAATGATTCTTTCAGGCAGTCCAAGCAGTCGTCGCACCCTGTCGAGTTCCCCCTTGTCAGCAATTGGCCGAAAATCCTCGTCGACCGAATGGTAGATGACGGTGATCTTCCGTTCGTCGATCGGATGAAGCTTGAGGAAGTCCGCCTTCGTCGCATGCGATCCTGTGATAATCCTGTCGGCTCGTTTTGGTGCATTGGCGACGAAGATCTTCTGCCAAAGATACATCTTGGGAGTAAACGTCTCCGGGAAGAGCAATCCGATAAGGTCGTGAATTGTGACGACGTACCGGATTCGCCTTTCGCCTTTGTGCTTGAAGTAAGCGAACGGAAGCAGCGGCAGCGCGTAAGCAGGCGAGAAGAAGAGATCAATGGAATTCCTGACAGCAAACCACGGCATCAGGAAGTTCTCCCAGATACGATTGAGCCCCAATCTGTTATATCCCGGAATCAGGATTGTGGTCAGATTGGGGGCTTGAAGGTCCTTCAACGGCTCGATCAGGAACAGGTAGTACTGGTTGCTTCGATCGATTGCGAGAAGCGACCGTACAACGCGCTCGGCGTAGACACCCACTCCGGTTCTGCCGCTGACAATTGTTCTCCCGTCGACTGCAATACGCATCGGAATCGCCTCTTACGCTGCAGGTGGATCGTTCCGCAAAACAGTGAAAAGCCTCTTGATCTCGTCTAGTGTCAGACCTCTCAGCATGATCAACGCTCCCACGTAGATAACGACGCTGATGCTCAGCAGCAAGAGCACGTGGAAATCCGGCTTAATCAGGAGAAAGGGAATCATGACCAGGCATGCGACACAGGTTTTTGCCAATGGCTTGAGCGCAATCGGCGTCGTGATCTCGGCACGCATGCGGCCCACGAGAAATGTGAAGCCAAGCAGTTCAGTCAAGACCGTTGTCACCGACGCTCCCACCTGAGCGTAATACGGTATGATCAGGAGATTCGCTCCGACGTTGAACACGACATTGAGCGTCGTGACCCTCAGGACAAACTTCTGCTGGTCCATCGCGCCCAGGGAATTGCCAAAGAGATTAGTCAGGTAGACGATCGGAATGAACCACACAAGGATGGATAAGCAGATCGCTGCCGGGGCGTAGTCCGGTGCAAAGAGGAAACCGATGATCTCCTTTGCAAGAAAGGTTGTCGCAACGGCGATGGGGAGCGCCACCATCAACAAGTGCGTCGCGCTGCGCTGCAGAAGGCGTGCGACATCCTCTTTGTGCGTTCGATAGCTCTGGCTGACGAATGGAAAGACAGCCCCGCTGATGGCTGCTGTGATCATCATAAGAGGAAGGATGAGGTTGTAGGCCGCTCGATAGATTCCTGCCGACTCATCGTTGATGAATTTTGCGACGAGCACCGTGTCGAAATTGAAATAGATCGACGTGAAAATTGTCGTCAAGGCAAATGGGAACCCACCCTTGAGCATGGAGAGCATGAAGTCAAAATCTTGCTGCAACGTGGGGTTCGTGAAGCGCGCGCGAACAAGAGCATAGGTGAAAGCCACAGACACCAGATTCACCACAGCCAGAACAGACAGGAGAAGCAAGAGACCGGTGTCGAACCAGATGGAGAGGACAACAACCGTGAACTCCACAATCCGTGCGAGGGACAAGAGGCCTGTTTCATAGCCGACCTTATTCAATGCGCGGAACAACGATCCGAACGTTGTCCAGTATGTTCGCAGCAGTGTTACCAGGCCAGCAAGAGCAACGATGTAGAAACGTTCGGTTCCGAACGCATCGAGCAAACCGGCGGTTATCGAGAGACCAACGAAGACCAGGAACGTCAGGAGGCCTTTCCAGACCAGGGCAGCTCCCAGCTGCTTTGGGATCTGCTCGCTTGAGAGCCTCGGGACTTCGCGCATTAAGTAAGTGTCCATTCCCAAGTCGCACAGCGGAATGAACAACGCCGCGAGCGCAAACGCGTAGTTGTAGGTCCCGAATATCTGAGCACCTAGGTAGTTTGCAAGCAGGATGAAGGAGACAAAAGCGAGGAACTTCGTTAGAACGTGAAATCCGAGCAGGAGGAGCGAATTACGAAGTACGGATTGGCTTTCTATTCGTTCTTGCAATGACGGAGAAGTGATATGGAGGATTGGTCGCGCCGCGAATCGCGGTCGGTGGTTGGTTTCAGCTGACTCGATTTTGACAACTGTATGAATCAATAATACCGAAAATCAAATGGTTAGTCAAGGCTTCGCCATGAGGCTGAGCTCGAAGGGCTTCGTCCTGAGATAGAAGCCGAAGGATTGTTCCTTGAGTTTCGAGCTGCGGCTGGTTATATTCTTGTGATCAGTTCGAGTCGGTGCACGCTCAACGAATCGTTTCCGAATCCGCATGGCACACATCGCCATCGATGCGCGCAAGTACTTCGATTTTGGAATAGGGACGTATATCCAAAACCTCACCAGAGCTCTTGCACAGCTCGATTCACCGCATTGCTACTCGTTCTATGTCTCGCCTGAGGATTCTCCCGACATCGAATGTCCGGAACACTGGACGAAACGGATCGCGAAATTCCGGAAGTACTCCCCAGGCGAACTTCTCTCATTCGGATACCTCGTAAAGAGACAGGGAGCCGACCTTCTCCATGTGCCGCATTATACGCTGCCCATCGGCCTGAAGGGTAGGTCGGTCGTGACGGTTCACGATCTGATTCATTTGAAGTTTCCGCAATATTTCACTTCTTTGCAGAGGGCCTATGCCAGTACCGTGCTGCGCCACGTTGCTCGCCACGCGGGCGCGATCATCACAGGCTCAGAGCACGCAAAGCAGGACGTCATCGAAGCACTCCACGTAGACGAACGAAAGGTCTATCCGATCTACCACGGCATCCAGCCTGGATTCGAACCATTGCGGGATCAAGAGAGAATCAAGGACTTCAGAGGACGGTTCCAACTGCGTCACCCGTTCATTCTCTACGTTGGGAGCATCAAACCTCATAAGAACATTCCGACGCTTCTGAAAGCCTTTAAGAGCATCGTCTCGTGGCGGAGCGATGTTGAGCTGGTTTTCGTGGGGGATTCTCTCTTCAAGAATGGACCTCTTTCGAGGCTCGCACAGTCGCTGGGAATCGCCACGAGCATCAAAGACTTGGGTTGGCTTTCGAGAGAGGGTTTGGTCTGTGCTTACAATGCGGCGGAGGTGCTCGTGCTGGCGTCTCTCTACGAGGGTTTCGGATTTACGGCTGTCGAGGCTATGGCGTGTGAGACTCCCGTGGTTGCCTCAAATGCCGCATCGTTGCCGGAGGTCGTCGCAGATGCGGGGATTATTTTTGAGGCGACCAGCCCAGATTCGCTCGACGACGCTCTCCGTTCCGTGTTGTCTGATCCTCAACTGAAGAACGAACTCGTTGCGAAAGGGAAGAGGAATATTCAGCGGTTTTCCTGGGATCGAGCCGCACGCGAGACCCTGCGCGTTTATGATTTGGTGCTGGCGAAACAATGAAAGATGTGAAGAGAATCGGGATCTTCGGGGGTTCGTTCGACCCGCCCCACATCGGGCATTTGATTATTGCCGAGGTTGCACGACAGAAGCTTCGTCTCGAGAAAGTTGTGTTCGTTCCGGCGTATGTGCCGCCGCACAAGAAGGGGGAACGCGCTGCAACGGCGTCGGACCGCTTTCGGATGACGAAGTTGGCAGTCCGAATGAACCCGCATTTCTCAGTCTCTGACCTTGAGATACGCAGAAGAGGGATCTCGTACACCGTAGATACGGTACGGTCATTCAAGCGGCGCTATCCTGCATCAGAGCTATTCCTGATCATCGGTGGCGACAGTCTGCGGCAGTTCTGGACGTGGCGGTCGCCGCAGGAGATCCTGTCACTGGCCTCACTTGCCGTCTATTCCCGTCGCGGCAGCGGGCGTCATCCACGCACCAAGAGGCACAAGAGAATTTATCATATTGCCGGGCCGTTATTGGAGGTCTCGTCCACGGAAATTCGAAACAGAATTGGAAAGGACAGGTCGATTCAGTACCTTGTGTCTGATCGTGTACGGACTTTCATCACACGCCGAAAACTGTACCGTAGATAAATGGACTTATCACTCCGTATGAAGACGACTGCTCCCAACGACGAAGTCCGCAAAATCATCAATACCGATCACTACGATCCCTTCAGAATCCTGGGTGCCCACGTGGTCGAATGGAAAGGTAAGAAGGGTATTGCGATTCGCTCATTCCTGCCGGATGCACAAGCGGTTGAGGTGATAGAATTCGATCATGAGCAGGAGGTTCAAAGCTTCCCAATGACGCGGATTCTCGATGAAGGTTTTTTTGAGGTGTTTCTCCCGGGGCGATCCAGCGTCTTCCCCTACAAACTCAGGAAGACGACAGGATCGGGAGAACGGTCGACCTTCTACGATTCGTACAGTTTCCTGCCAACGCTCACAGACTTTGACCTGTATCTGTTCAACGCCGGCGACCATCACCGTATCTATGAGAAGCTCGGCGCCCACTACGCTGAAGTCAATGGCGTTGGGGGGATTCAATTCGCCATCTGGGCTCCGGGAGCCCGAAGTGTGAGCGTCATCGGGACGTTCAACGGATGGGATCGACGGAAACATGCCATGAGGGTATTGGGATCTTCCGGGGTGTGGGAGATTTTTATTCCCGGCCTCCCAGAAGGAGAACTGTACAAATTCCAGATCAAGACGCAGAATGGAGACATCCTGGATAAGTCCGATCCGTACGGCTTCGAGATGGAGCTTCGACCCAGTACCGCCTCCCGCGTCAATCTGCTGACTGGGATTGGCTGGAATGACGAGGCATGGATCCAGAGGAGGGCGACTGCGGATCATTTCTCCAAGCCCCTTTCCATCTATGAGGTCCATTTGGGATCGTGGGCGCGGGTTCCGGAGGAGGGTAACCGTTGGTTAAGCTATCGTGAGATTGCGCCGCGGTTGGTCGATTACGTGATGAAACGAGGATTTACGCACATCGAATTGATGCCGGTGATGGAACATCCGCTGGATGCCTCGTGGGGCTATCAGGTCACCGGTTACTTCGCGCCCACCAGTCGTTACGGTCGACCCCAGGACTTTGCGTATCTTGTTGACTATTGCCATCAACACGATATCGGCATCATCCTGGACTGGGTGCCAGCGCATTTCCCCAAGGACCTTTGCGCTCTCGGCGAATTCGACGGGACGCATCTGTATGAGCACGCCGATCCGCGAAAGGGAGAGCATCAGGATTGGGGGACGTACATCTTCAACTATGGCAGGCGCGAGGTTCGGAACTTCCTGATCAGCAATGCCTTGTACTGGTTCGACAAGTTCCATGTCGATGGGCTGCGGATCGATGCTGTTGCCTCGATGCTCTACCTGGACTACTCTCGTCGTGAAGGCGAATGGATACCGAACCAGTACGGAGGGCGAGAAAACATCGATGCTCTCGGATTTCTGCGTGATCTCAATCGAATCGTCCATCAGTACTACCCTGGCGTGTTGATGGTTGCTGAGGAGTCCACGGCGTGGCCTGGCGTCACGCATCCCGTCGACCGTGGAGGTCTCGGTTTTGATCTCAAGTGGAACATGGGGTGGATGCATGACATGCTGGAGTATTTCTCGAAAGATCCCATTCACCGGGCATATCATCATCGCAATATCACCTTCGCGCTCCTGTACGCGTTCAGCGAGCAGTTTCTCCTACCGCTCTCTCACGACGAGGTAGTTCACGGCAAGCGCTCCCTTCTCGACAAAATGCCGGGTGACCTCTGGCAGCGGTTTGCCAACCTGCGAGCCCTCTACGGCCTGATGTTCGCGTTTCCCGGTAAGAAGCTACTGTTCATGGGAGGGGAGTTAGGCCAGTGGGTGGAATGGAATCACGAGGGCTCGCTTGATTGGCACTTGATTCAGTACGACTCGCATCAGGGTGTGCTGCGACTCACTGATGACCTGCACGCGTTGTACCGCATTGAGCCCTCGTTCTTTGAAGTCGATTTCGAATACCGCGGATTCGAGTGGATCGACTTCCAGGACAGTGCGGGCAGCATCATCTCTTTCGAGCGCAAGGCGCGCGATAACCGAGAGAGAATTGTGGTGGTGTGCAACTTCACACCCGTGCCCCGCCATGGCTACCGCATAGGAGTCTCGCAATCCGGCACCTATCAAGAAATCCTGAATACCGATTCGTCCTTCTATGGTGGAGGGAACATCGGAAATACCGGTGAGGTTCGCGCGCAGGAGGTTCCCTTCCATCATCACCCATTTTCCCTGAATCTGACGCTCCCCCCATTAGCAGTGGTGTATTTTAAACGCTCGGCTCGATCCTAGCCGCACTCATTTCCGGGTTGATGCGCTCCCCGGAGGCCTGGACAGCCGCGAGGTCGCCGCGCACGCCGTCAATCCTCCGGAGTGTCACAATCTCCTTGCTTCTTTACGAAGTTAATTTTACTCTCTTCGCCACGACGTTCATTCCATTACCACCTCATATTCCATACTAGCTGAGAGGATTTGCTCGCCATGCGATTCGTGTTGATTACCTTGTTCGCCCTCTTCCTGCTTTCCGGCTGCGCCATGTTCAGACCGTCCGGGGAAGGCGGCAGCTCCAGACCGGCCGACACGACAGCTCAGAAGCCGTCGACGCCGACACCCGGAATGAAACCCTACAACCAAGTTATCACGAAAGAAGCCAAGTCTGACACAGGACTTTTCATCGTTCATCGAATCAAAGACAAGTTATTCTATGAGATTCCGAAGAAGGAACTCAAGAGGGAATTCCTCCTGGTGAGCAACCAGGCGAAGATCCAGGCAGGATTGGGATACGGTGGAGACGCAGTAAATCGGCAGGTTGTAAGGTGGGAGCGGGTAGGTGATCGGATTCTTCTCCGCAGTGTTCTCTATGCGTCTGCGGCAGCAGATAGCCTCCCCATCTCCTATTCAGTGAAGAAGGCAAACCTGCCTCCCATCATCATGGCGTTCGAGATTCAGGCTCTGAACAAGGACAGTTCGAACGCTGTCATAGACGTTACCGATCTCTTCACGACGGATGTGCCCGAAATGGGGATGGGAAAGTTCACCCGCCAGCAGACGCAGGTGCGCCGGCTTGATTCGAAGCGTTCATTTGTCGAATACAGCACATCCTTTCCGGACAACATCGAGACCGAGGCAACGTTAACATATGAGGCCGGGCAGTTACCGCAAGCCAACAACTTGAGCACGATCTCCATCACTATGCATCACTCGATGGTTCGACTGCCGGAGAAGCCGATGATGCCACGGTTGGAGGACAATCGGGTGGGGTTTTTCAGCTACACTCACTACGACTACGGCTACGAGTCACAGCGGGCCGAGCCTCGACAGTATATCGCACGATGGCGCGTCGAGCCGAAGGATCCGGACGCGATCAAGCGTGGCGAGTTAAGCGAGCCCATCAAACCCATTACCTACTACATCGACCGCGGTGTGCCCGACAAGTGGCGCCCGTGGCTCAAGAAGGGGGTAGAGGATTGGCAGGCTGCATTTGAGAAGGCGGGATTCAAGAATGCAATCATCGCGAAGGACGCGCCCGACGCGAAAGAAGACCCAACCTGGAGCGGGGAAGATGCGCGCTATGCAACAATTCGCTGGC
>CAZTKU010000023.1:19904-22346 GCA_964614245.1 uncultured Ignavibacteriaceae bacterium | reverse complement strand
GTCACCCGGGACTGCACTTCTCGTCGGTCCCACCGCAAAGCTTGCTGCCAGCTGCTCGTTCTTGGCCGCGAAATTGAATGGGATCGCCTCGGGCTTCACCTGCCATCCTTCCGGGACCATCAGCGAAACCGAACCCGAGATGTTTGGGCCACCGCTTCGCACGCTGACGAGAATGCTCTTCTCCTCTTGCTTTGTGAACACATGCACCTTCTCGAGCAAATTCAGTGCGATTGGCGGTATGACTTCAAGGGGTCGGTACTGTTCCCCTTCGACCGGATCAACGGATCGAAACCGAACCGGCGTTTCGACTTCGAGGCGACCATCGGGAGATGCGAGCGCTATCTTGACACTCAGCGCGGGGAGATTCTCTGGTGTCCCGATGACCTCCTGGCTCGCGACCCTATACGCACCCAGCGCATGAGGTTCTCTGAGCCAATAGGGCTGTGTCGTGGAACGATCGACCGGGAGCCGATACGAAAACGCTGCTTGAATCGGCTGGTTGAACGCGAGCCGCGCATTCACCAAAGTGTCACGCGATCCAAGCGGGAGTGAAATTTTCTCGATCGTGAACGGGTAGTCTGATCGGTTCAAAATCACGGTTGTGGCTCTTATTTCGCTTCCCGGAACTGCTGAATAGTCAGACGCGAGCGCATCCACCCAAAGTCCAGCGCACGATTTCAATACATCGATGAGCTCTCGCTTCTTAACCTCCACCCATGCATCGCTCGGCAACTTTGACATCTGGTCATATGCTCGAAATAAGCTCGGGATCAAGTTCCCGGGGTGCTCCGCATCGTATTTGTTGTATGCATCCTCCAACGTCTTGGCAAGTGCTTCTCCGCCGGAGATCCGTGACCAGGAGGTGTTGATTCCGTCAAAGAGATCCACTCTAGCAGTGTCTCCCGCAACGTGCTGAAAATAGTTGATGAACTCCCCGCGGTTCTGTCCGGCCCCAAATCCCTGGCTCTTGTGCATGCTACGGCCTCGACCCGCGATCTCCGTAAACGATTCCCCCAGGAGCGGACTGTACGCTCCAAGATCCAATGCCACGGAATTCTCCGGTCTGGTGGTCCGATCACTTTGCTGGAAGCGAAATACATTCCACACGAGGCGTTTCGGTTTCCAGGGTCGGACGGAGGCAAGCTGCTCGGGAAAACAATTTGCATCGCCGGCGGTCTCAAATGCCTCTGCCGCGAGCGCGGCCGAGCTTGTGTGATTGCCGTGACCGCCAAGCGTGGGAGTAAACCTGGTGACAATCACATCGGGTCGGAATTTTCGGATGATCCACACAACATCGGAGAGGATGCGTTCCTTCCCCCAAATTCTCATCGTTTCCTCCGATGTCTTCGAGTAGCCGAAGTCAATCGCTCGGGTGAAGAATTGTTCGGCACCGTCGATACGACGGGCCGCGAGAAGTTCCTGCGTCCGGATCACGCCCATCAGGTCCCCTTGCTCAGAGCCAATTAGATTCTGTCCCCCTTCCCCGCGCGTCACGGCGAGGTACGCCGTCCGCATCAGGCGTCCCTTCGTCATGGAAGTCAGGAACGCGGTGTTCTCATCATCCGGATGCGCGGCAACGTACAGGACTGACCCAAGAACCGTCAGCTTCTTGAGGGCGAGCCGCAGCTCGGCTGCGTGGAGCATCTTCGGAGAACTGGCCTGCGCATGCAAGTGGCTTGAGAGGATGAACAGGAAGGCGAGGATTGCAAGCACGATTGTGGATTGTCGATGGGCAGGCATAGTTTTCCCTTCTTAAGCCTCACTGAGTGATTGTTAGAATTGGCTAGACCTTCACATGACCGCTCGCGGAGTGAGAAAAACCGGAGAAATATACCATTCCCCGTCAGAAGCCGCAAGAAAAATGTCGCCGAGCGCGACCTTCGACAACATTCGAGTGCGACCTTTCTCCAACGTGTATCGTCCAAAAGACGTTGTTGGGGAGACAGAGTTGCCCTGCCAGAGCGGGGCCTTGCTCAGCAAATGAGTCCCGAGTCTTTCATTATCTTCTGCAACAGAGGATGTCGCGCACGTAGAGAGGAGCTATCGTGAGAGCGGTGGACTCTCAGTCGCTGACTGCAACCTTAAGACCTCCCTTTTTTCAATTCAATTTCTTATCTTGAGTTCGACAACGTCGCATTCGTCTGAATTTCAACCGAGCGCTCCATGAGTCCCTCATACACTTTCGTTCTCCATCTCCTCAGCTTCGGCGTGCTGGTCACAACGCTCCTGGCCGGCTTCATCCTCGATCGAAAACTCAGATCGGAAAGGAGCCTCGATCTGAAGATCTACGTGGGCACCGTCGCACGCATGATCGGCCTGCTTTCGCCACTCGCTGCCGTTCTGCTGCTGCTCTCAGGCATTGGCAACATCTACAATCGGTACGCAGGGGCGACGATATTCTGGTTTCAGGAGGGATGGCTGGTGGCAAAGATCATGTTCTTC
>CAZTKU010000023.1:0-19894 GCA_964614245.1 uncultured Ignavibacteriaceae bacterium | reverse complement strand
CTTCGCTCTGATGCTGCTGAACGGCATAGTCTACGGGCCAAAGCTCAGCCGGAGCAGGATGAGCCTGCTCAAGGCGATTCGAGATCAAACCGCTCCTCCTGAGGCGGAGAAGCTTCTTGCGTCCGTGAACCGCCAGCTTACTTTGTTCTACCTGGTTCAAACGGTACTACTTCTCGTTATTCTCTACTTATCCGTGTTTGGTTCAGGAAAACATCCAGGAGTCATTTGAATGAGACGCACCATGAAGACTTCAACTCTCCTCGCGTCGCCAATTGTTTTTTGCGCCCTGGCCCTTGCAGGCTGCTCGAACCCCCTTCCTCAGGAAGGATTGTGGACCGGAACCATTTCGCTTCCCGAGGAGCGGCAACTGCCATTTCAGATGTATCTGGATTTGAAAGGTGCGGCGCCGACGGGTTATTTCATCAACGGTCCTGAGCGGACACCGATACCCGAAATCTATCATCGTGGTGATTCGCTCATCTTCGTTTTGTCGGAATACGGTGCGGCCATGCAGAGCGTATGGAAGGGTGGCCACCTCTCCGGAGAGTTCCTGCGATTTCGCAAGGATACAACCTCCATGGCATTCGAGGCACAACCTTTTGAAGCGTCAGTGGACACGGGCAAAGTCGCCTCCGGAGCCCAGCCCCCGCTTGCCGGGAAGCACCGGGTCTATTTCCGCAAGGACGACATGGCCGATAGCTCAACGACGGCGACGTTCTGGACCAGAGGCGACTCTGTCTTCGGAACGCTCATCGCACCCGATGGCGATCTTGGCCTCCTCGCTGGAAAGCGCGTCGGCGACCGATTGCTGTTGAGCCGATTCACGGGCTGGCAAGCCAATATGCTGGAACTCCGACAAGAGAAGGGCCATTGGTGGGGAAAATACTTTGCGCGCTCGACTACCCCCGTGTTCTTTTCTCTTGAGCCTCTCATCTCGCCGAAGAAGGAAATGCCGGGTGCGGTCAAGACAACGATGAAGAATCCCAAGAAGCCGTTTGTTTTTTCCGGCGTCACGATCACGGGAGAGACGCTTTCGCAGACCGGTGATCGCTTCAAGCGTAAAGCGTTGATTATCGACATCATGGGAACGTGGTGCCACAACTGCATGGATGCGGCACCGCTGCTTCAGAAACTGTACAGCGAGTTCAAGGCTCAGGGGCTCGAGGTTGTCGGGCTCTCGTTCGAGCTGAAGGATGATTTCCTCACAGCGCGCAAGAATCTTCTGTTGTATGAGGAACGGTACGGAATCACCTACACCCTGCTTTTCTGCGGAACCACCGAAAGCGCGAATGTCGAACAACGACTACGATCTCAACTGAACAACTTCTTCGCCTATCCGACAACGATCTTCGTCGATCCGAAGGGGATCGTGCAGAACATCCATGTCGGTTTCAAGGGACCGGGCACGGGCGAGGAGTATCAACGAGAGGTCCAGATGATCTATGAGACGGTGAGATCGCTCGTTAAAGGGAAACTCGCTTCGAAGAAATGATCGAGGCACCCTGCAATGAATCCCCCCAGGCAACTTCACCGGTGGGACGTGACACCGCAGGAGGCGATTGCCCTTCAGCAACGACTGCGTTCTCAGGTGATCACGGAACGGCTTATGAAACCGGTTCGCTTCGTTGCGGGCTGCGATATTTCGTTCGACAAGGGTTCCGATGTCGTCTACGCCGGCGTCGTGGTCCTGAAGCTTCCCGAGCTCGTTGAAGTTGCGCGTGGCACAGCCGTCACGAGGGTAGTGTTCCCGTACATCCCGGGGCTTCTTTCGTTCCGGGAGTCGCCGGCTGTGCTTGAAGCGTGGAACCACCTCGACACCGTCCCCGATGTCATGATGGTCGACGGCCAGGGATTCGCCCATCCGCGGCGATTTGGCATCGCATGCCATCTCGGCCTTCTTCTCGACCTTCCATCGGTCGGGTGCGCGAAGAGCCTTCTTGTTGGGAAATTTGAGGAACCTGCTCCAGAAGCCGGAAGCTACTCCCCTCTCGTCGATAGAGAAGAAACGCTCGGTGTCGCTCTGCGAACGGAGGATCGTGTGAGCCCTGTGTTCATCTCCATCGGTCACCGCGTTACGCTTGAAGACGCGATTCAGCTCGTCATGGCATGCGCGAAGGGCTATCGGATTCCCGAACCGACCCGAAAGGCCCATTTGCTCGTGAACGCGCTGAGGAGGGGCGAGGTGAACCCAAAATCCTCATCTCCGATACAGGAGTCGCTGTTTTAAGACTGGTCGGGTCCGCATTCCCATGGGTTTCGGAGTCTCAGTTCTGGGACGAAGGGTGCTGAATCGGCTGGTCTCTCAGATCACTCGGCTGTTTACTTTTCGCTTTTCCCTTTATACCTTTCACACGTCGTTCGATTCGTTCTACTCAACACTCACCCACAATATCTCAGCGACCCTTATGGACCACTCACTCGTCACGACAAACTTCCAGCTTGACGGATATCGAATCGTAAAAAATCTCGGAGTCGTTCGAGGCATCGTCGTTCGCTCCCGTTCTGTGCTCGGAAACATCGGCGCAGGGATCCAGATCCTGTTTGGAGGCAACATTACGCTTTATACCGAGCTCTGCGAACAGACGCGCCGAGACGCCTTCGAGCTGATGCTCCAACACGCGAATGAGCTCGGAGCGAACTCCGTGATCGGCTTCCGGTACGATGCGACAGAAATCATGGGCGGGGTAACGGAAGTGCTCGCATACGGAACTGCATGCGTCGTTCAAAAGATCTAACCGTCTTCAACTGATCAACTCTGAACAGCACCCAATCGGCTCGCTATGGATATCCATAATAAGATCGTCCTGGTACTCGGTGGATGGGGCCTTGTCGGTTCCGCAGTGTGCCGGCAAATGATGCCACAGAAGCCAAAACGTATCATCGTATCCTCGCTTCTCGAATCCGAAGCGAAGGATGCCGTTGCGACGCTTCGCCGCGAGTTCCCGAAGGCAGGCAAGAACTTTTTCGTCCCATGGTGGGGGAACATCTTCATCCGGCACGAGCTGAAGGACACTCCGCGGGAGGAAATCCTGCGTAACGAGGCTCTGCGCCAGAAGCTGATTGACGACTTGCTCGATGAGCTGAGCTTGCCGGTCCTTGAGCGATCCGCAATCTACCAACTCCTTGAAAAGTACAAACCTGACGTTGTGGTGGACGCGATCAATTCGGCAACGGCCATCGCCTATCAAGACCTTTTTCATGGCGCCCGCGAAGTGCGAAAGGCAATCCGGCAGGCAAAAGCCGGCAAGGAGAACTCGCTGCTTGAACAAGTCGAACGCCTGCTGGCGACACTCTATGTCCCGCAGCTCATCCGGCATGTCCAGATCCTCTATCGCTCCATGCAAATGGTGGGGACGAAGATCTACGTCAAGATTGGGACAAGCGGTACAGGCGGCATGGGGCTGAATATCCCCTACACGCACAGCGAGGAGCGCCCTTCGAGCGTGCTGCTGAGCAAGTCATCCGTCGCTGGAGCTCATACGATGCTCTTGTTTTTGATGGGTCGAACCCCCGACGCGCCGATCACCAAGGAGATCAAACCGACGGCTGCTATCGCCTGGAAGCGCATCGGCTACGGCGAGATCAAGAAACACGGAAAGCCGATTCAACTCGTCGACTGTCCTCCTGAGAGCGGGTTCACGCTTCAAGACTCGTTGAAGCTCAAAGACGATACGCTCCCCTCCAAACCGCTCCATCAACCGCTGAGATCGGTCTTCATCGACACTGGAGAGAATGGCGTTTTCTCGCGTGGGGAGTTCGAGGCCATCTCGACTCCGGGGCAGATGGAGTTCGTCACGCCGGAAGAGATCGCGGAATCGGTCCTCTTCGAAATCAAGGGGGGCAACACGGGTCACGATATTATCAACGCTTTGGATAACGCCACACTCGCTCCAACCTATCGCGCCGGATACATGCTTGACGCCGCGATGGATGAAATGAAAGCCTTGGAGCGAAAACATCAAACGAAGAGCATCGCGTTTGAAATCCTGGGTCCGCCCCGGCTCTCGAAGCTTCTCTATGAGGGATACCTCCTTCAGCTCGCCTTCGGGGACATGGCATCTGTAGCGAAGGCTTCCCCGAAAATGATCGCTGAGAGACTTGAATCCCTCATACGGGGGGATGCTTATCTCCGCGCGCAGATCATCTCCATCGGAATACCGATTCTGCTTTCAGACGGGAAGTCTCTCCTGCGCGGCCCGGAGATCAAAGTCCCGCCGTATCGAGGTGAGAACGAGCTGAAGATCACGGGGAAATCGCTCGAAGCGTGGGCTCATGACGGCTGGGTCGATCTCCGCGCGAAGAACATGGAACGCTGGAAGAGCCGATTCGAGATCATCATCGAGCAAGTCACCCAGATCCCCGATCAAGACTCGTCATCGCGGCACATGCGAAACAAAGCCTATTGGTCAAACTTCAAGGAGATCGATCCGGGCAGGCTGGTTGGGTGGATCTTTTCGGAAGAAGAAAAAGGAAAGCGCATGAAGGCGTAGCATTCACCATCAATCTCGGAGAAGGGTATGGCAACCAACACCAAACTGCTTCTTGTTGAAGACGAGGAGGAGCTCATCAAGATCGTCGAGACATATTTTCGCGATGAGGGGTTTGATGTGCGAGTCGCCCTGAGTGCAGAGAATGCGCTCTCGCAGCTTTCCAGCTTCACGCCTGATATCATTGTCTCGGACGTCAAGATGGGTCGGATGGACGGATTCCAGTTTTTGGAGGTCGTCCGGAAAATGCCCCTGGTAAAAAACGTCCCGCTCATCTTCTTGACGATCATAGACGACCGATCCTCTGTCGAACGAGCAGCAAAGCTCGGCGCCTCCGGATATATGACCAAACCGTTTGACGTTGAAGAGTTGCATGAGAAAATCAGGGAAGTATTGGGAGGGGGAGGGAAGAAGTGAGGTGCCAGCCCGACCCGTCCGACTGGACAGCCGTCCGGGCGGGCATCGGTCTGGCGGGTGGGATTTGAGTGATGAGTATGAGCCGTGAGGCGCAAAGTCCGGCCTTCGTTCTTCAACCTTCGGACTTCGCTTCATTCGTACCGCAATGCCTCAATCGGATCGAGGTTCGCCGCTTTCCACGCCGGATAGACCCCAAAGACAAGGCCGATGAAAGCGCAGAGAGCGAAACCGATCAACGCCCAGTCAACGGGAAACGCCGGTGGAATCTCAAATGCTACTGCCGCGAGATTGCCGCCAAGAATTCCCAACCCAATTCCGACGATTCCCCCGATCTGGCAGAGGACGATCGCCTCAGCAATAAACTGACTGAGGATGTGGCTCTTTCGTGCGCCGATCGACTTCCGCAATCCGATTTCTCTCGTCCGCTCGGTGACAGAGACAAGCATGATGTTCATGATCCCCACGCCGGCAGCCAAGAGCGAGATGAAACTGATGAACCCAATACCCAGTTTCACGTACAGAGTGAACTCATTAAACGTTTCAATCAGGGAGTCGTTCGAAAAGATGGAAAAATCGTCCTCCTTCCCCGGATCGACTTTGCGCGCAGTGCGGAGTATCAGCGTCGCCTCGTCAACACATTCATCGTAGACTTCTGAACCTTTTGCCTTGACGAGGATACGGAGCGATCGCTCTTTTCCGTACAAGGAGAGGAGCGTATTCAGCGGGATTGCCACCATGTTGTCGCTGTCCCCTCCGAAAGCGGCCCCCTTCGACTCAAAGGTCCCGATCACTCTGAACGGCTGGTTCTGAATCCTCACCTCGCTTCCTAGAGCACCCCCCATCGGAAAGAGTTTCTTGACAACATCATTGCCCAACACAACAACCCGATCGGCCAAACGGTCTTCCGTGTCGTTCAATCCCCTTCCCTCCTTCACCGTCCAGTTGTTCGTCGGGATGCCGTTCGGTGTTATGCCGTAAAGCCCGACGTTGGGATTGGTCTTCAGTGAGCGATATTGGACAGTCAGACCCCAGCGTGATGCCTCGATCCCCACATACTGTGCATTTGTGATGCGCTCTTCCACTTGCCGCGCCTGAGCCAGCGTGATGTTCTTTCGATTTCTGTACTTCTGCCATTGGCCGTGGCTCATCATGATGGCAGGGAACTTCTGAATTTGAAACGTATGCGTGCCAAGCACGCTGAGACCGCTTTCAATACTGTTTTGCAGGACGCGTAGAGCTGTCATCACCCCGATGATCGAGAAAACGCCGACAACGACACCAAGCAATGTCAGCGCAGAGCGGAGCTTGTTTGCTCTGATCGCTCGAAGTGCCTGAGCTATGATTTCTCCCAGAAGCATGCGATTTGCTTTCGTATGGCGGAAATAGGGCCCAGCGAGCTGTCATCTCCCCATTCGAGCAACGGTTGGAAGTCGATCAGCCCCCGAGCCATGAGGGAAACTCAGCCCTAAGTTAGAACGGAGAAAGCTCAAGGTCAAGAGAATAGATCGCCGCAAGAGGCATAAATGAGAAAGAAAACAGAAAGCTGTTCATAAAAAAGGAAAGGTGGGTGAAAGAATGAGGGCGTGGGAGGATGAGTGGAGGAATGGGTGAGTGGATGAGGGGTGAGAGAGAAGGTCAGGATGAAGACCGAAGAGAGCTGATTTGCGACGCAGACGTGCGAAAAAGGCGACTTCTATGCGTGCGACTTCATGGCCCCAACTTTCGCGCTCCGAGCTCCCTTCACTCGTAGCGTAGTGCCTCGATGGGATCGAGGCTTGCCGCCTTCCAGGCAGGATAGACACCGAACACAACGCCAATGAAACCACAGAGAGCAAAACCGATGAGTGCCCAGTCGACGGGAAATACCGGCGGGATGGAGAATGCCAAGGCCGCGAGATTGCCCCCCAGAATCCCCAATCCAATCCCGACTACTCCTCCGATTTGGCAGAGAACAACGGCTTCGGTCATGAATTGGCTCAGGATGTTCGATTTCCGGGCCCCAACGGATTTGCGAAGTCCGATTTCCTTGGTCCGTTCGGTTACGGAAACGAGCATGATATTCATGATCCCAACCCCGGCAGCCAGCAAGGAAATAAAACTGATGAATCCGACCCCGAGCTTCACGTACCGCGTGAAGTCATTGAATGTCTCGATGAGCGAGTTGTTGGAGAAAATGGAGAAGTCGTCTTCTGCACCGGGAGGGACCTTCCGCAGCGTGCGGAGGATCATCCTCGCTTCTTCCAGGCAGTCATCATAGACATCAGGACCCTTCGCTTTGACCATGATGTGCAAATCACGATGCTTACCGTACTCCTGCATCCATGTCGAGAGAGGGATGACAACAAAGTTGTCGCTATTCCCGCCGAACGACCCACCTTTCGGCTCAAAGACTCCTATGACGGTGTAGCGACCATTTCCGATTCTGATCTCCGACCCGACGGCGCCACCTGTCGGAAAGATCTTTTTGACCACCCCGTCACCGAGAATCGCCACGCGGGTGTAATGCCGCAAGTCGTCATCGTTGAGCGCTCTCCCATCCGTCACGGTCCAGTTATTCGTTGGCAGTCCTTCAGGATTCTCTCCAGCGACGCTCACATTCGGATTGGTCTTCTTCGATCCAGCCTGTATCACTTTCCCGTACTCCCATCCCTCTATACCCACGTATTGGGCAAGCGATATTCGATCCTTGAACCTCTCCGCCTGCTCGATGTCGATTTCCTTCCACTTCAGAGCTTTCATCCACTCCCTTCGACCTGCCATCCGCGGCATTCTTTCGATCTGAAACGTGTGCGCGCCAAGCTGGCTGAGGCCGCTCTCGATACTGTTTTGCAGCACGGCGAGCGCAGTCATAACGCCGATGATCGAAAACACACCGACCACAACACCAAGAAGAGTCAATGTCGAGCGCAGCTTGTGCGCCCGGATAGCATTGAAGGAGATGCTGACGATCTCACCGAATTGCACGGTTGGTACTCACTACATGGTGATTGGTAGTTGGTTACCCGTCAAAGGTCCTTTGAGCTTTTACTCATATCGTAAGGCATCCACAGGATTCATCCGTGAGGCGCGATAGGCCGGTAGGAAGCCCGAGACCAAACCAACCAAGACCGAAATGAGTATTGCGACCCCCACAATGCTCAATGGCATTGCGGTCGGCAACACTTGGTCAATGATCAGACTCAACGGGAACGCGATGATCAATCCTATGATCCCTCCGAGCAAGCACAGGGCGGCTGACTCCATCAGGAATTGCTGGAGGATGGTTCTACGCGGCGATCCGATTGCCATACGGACACCGATCTCTTTGGTCCTCTCTGTCACCGAAACGAACATAATGTTCATGATCCCGATGCCACCCACGAACAGGGACAAGCCCGTAATGAAGAGGCCGACACCAGCGATGACGACGCCGATCTGGTTGAATGTTTGGATCAAGATTTCCTGCTGATTGATGGCGAAATCATCCTCCTGCTTTGGCTTGAGGCCTCGTGATTTGCGCATGATGCCACGGACCTCTTCTTTCGTCTCATCGAGTTCTTCCAGGGTCTTCGCCTTCACCCAGATTTCGATGCCGCCGCCGCGAAAACTCCGGAACTCCTTGAAAAATCTGTTGATCGGCACGTAAACGCGATTGTCGAGGCTCTGCATGCCCAGAAAGTTGCCCTGTTTCTCGACCACCCCCAGGACACGATATGCATAGGAGCCGACTTTGACAACCTTGGCGATCGGATTTTCGTTCGGGAAGAGATTCGCTGCGACTTCCGAACCCAGGGCGCAGACCGGTCTGCCGCCATCGGCCTCCGCCGCTGTGAAATAGCGCCCGAACGCCATGTTCACTCCTGCGGTTTCCAGGAAATCCTGATTCGTACCCACGACGACAACATTCTCGACGACCTTCCGGCTATATTTCACCTGTCTTATCGTCCCCGTGACAGGCGAGACCGCGCGCGTGAGCTCAGCCTGCCGCTCAATGGCCTTGGCATGCTGAATCTTGATATCGCGTCGGTTGCGAATCCTCCACCAGTCCTCCCCTCCCCCCCACGGCCACTTCTGGACATACAGAACGTCGGCGCCGATTGCCGCGATGCTCTTATTGAACGCTCGATTCAGCCCCTCGATCGCCGTTCCCATGAGCGTCACCGACACGATGCCGATCACGATACCCAGGGTGGTAAGGACCGAGCGCATCTTGTTGGCCCTGATCGCCTGGAAAGCAATCAGAAGCCCCTCTCGTATTTCGCTGATCATGAAACGCATGGTTAGGCTGACACCGCTGTATGGTTGACGATTCTTTTGTTCTGCACCAATTCATCTTTCTGAACCATTCCATCTCGGAGTCGGATAATTCGGTCTGCATGCTCCGCGATGTAGTCCTCGTGCGTCACGAGAATGATCGTATTTCCTTCCTTCTGAAGCTTGTCGAACAACGCCATAATTTCATCGCCCGTTTTGCTATCAAGGTTTCCTGTCGGCTCGTCCGCCAGCAAGATGGAGGGTTGTGTCACGAGCGCCCGCGCAATCGCGACGCGCTGACGCTGGCCGCCGGAAAGCTCGTTCGGCTTGTGATGGATCCGCTCCTTCAAGCCAACCCTCTCAATTGCTTCCCTGGCCATCTTCTTTCGCTCGCCCGAACCGATTCCACCATAGATCAACGGGAGCTCAACGTTGTGCAGCACGTCCGACCGGGCAAGCAAATTGAACGTCTGGAAGACGAAGCCGATTTCCTTGTTCCGGATCCTCGCCAGCTGATTGTCGTTCATATCGCTGACATTGAGACCGTTCAGCTCATAGAGCCCCGATGTCGGCGTGTCCAGACACCCGATCAGGTTCATCAACGTCGACTTCCCGGATCCGGAAGGGCCCATGACCGCCACGTACTCATTCTTCCTGATCTCTAAAGAGATATCCTGGAGAGCGTGCACGTCTTCCGATCCGACATGGTAGATTTTGGTGATGTTCTGAAATTTGATGATAGCGGACATACCGACATTCCTTTGAGTGGTTAGTTTTGAAGCTCTTTGATTTTCTGTTCAACATTCTTCTTTTGATCTGGATTCAGATCCATGCTAAGAAGGCGCTGGTAATTCTCTCTCGCCTCCTTCTTCTGACCTTTCAACTCCTGTGCATACGCCAAGAAAGAAATAGCGTTGAAGCTGTCCTTCTCCAAAGCGACGGCTTTCTTCGCCGCAATCATTGCAAGGTCCGCCTCCTTTTTTTGGAGGTACGCTTGAGCAAGGCGCGCATGTGAATCGGATGTATCCGGCCTCAATGCGACGTACTTCTGAAACATCACAATCGCATCATCTGACCGCTGGTTTCGGAGATAGATCGATCCCGCTGCTCTCCACGCGCGCCAGTCTTCGGCCCGGTTCGTCGTGAGCGTATTCAACTCCCGATCGGCTTCAGCGATCTTCTTGTCAGCCAGATACAGGCCAGCTTTGAACGACCTGCCTCGAACCTCATCCAACTGAATGATCACGTCAGCCTCTTTCCACGCCTTCTCCATATCTCCGCCCATGATGCCCGGGGCCCGCTGATAGTACTGAGCCAGCCCGATGTGCGCCTCCACGTGCCTGGGATCAAGTTCCACAGCTCTCTGAAAAGAACTTTTTACTTTGGGTGCAAGAAATGCCTGTTTCAGGACACCGGCATTCTGTGCTTTCGAGCCATACGCGGCGCCGAGCCCATAGTGGTAGTCGGCGTTCTGAGGCGCAAGCTCAACGGCACGATCCATGTGGTCAACCGCCTCGTCCTCGTTCCGGAACGAGCGATTCAACAAGATCATACCGAGGCGATAATGAGCTTCTGCGTTGTTGTCATCGTTCTGAAGGATTGATTCGAACACTTTCTTCGCGTCTCCGAACCGACCCTTCGAGTAGTATGCCTTGCCTTCCTCGAGCGATTGCGCCGGAAGGGCAATGGGAAGAGCCAGCAAGAACCAGAGCCAACGCAGAGCAGACTTCGGCTTCATCGGTCACTTCTTCTCCGTATCCGCAGAAGCGCCTGTCCGCTTCGCCATTTTGTTCTCGACCTTCACTTTGGATCCGTTTTCAAGATCTCGATTGATGGCCTTGAACGGTCCGGAAACAACTTCGGCACTGTCGAGCTTTTCTCCTTTGACTTCCACATACGTGTCGTCGCTGAGCCCGCGCTTCACCGGAACCGTCTTGGCGCCACCCTCCGCCACGAGGAACACCACTTCCTCAAGCTTCTCTTCTTCCTTCTTCTTTGCCTTGTTCACATCCAGCCGAGCTTCGCCCTCACGCGGCTCCTCGACTTTCATCTCTCCTTCTTTGGGCATACGGACCGTGACCGATTGTATCGGCACGGCCAGGACATCTCGGTGAGTCTCGGTTTCGATGTCCGCTGTCATCGACATGCCAGGACGGAAATTGACATCCTCGGGGGTATGAACGAGAATCCTCACTTCGAAGTTCGTGACCTCATCCTGCGTCCCAAGTCCCCTGGACTTCGCCGTGTTCGCGATTTGGGTGACCGTGCCGACAAATTTGCGATCGGGATACGAGTCCACTTCGATACGCGCCGTGTCCCCGACGGTCACCAACACGACATCGTTCTCACCGACGTCAACGCGTGCTTCCATGCGGGAGAGGTCCGCAATGGTCATGATCTCAGTTCCGGCCATGAAGGTGCTTCCGCTGGCCCGCTGACCGATTTCCGCGAGACGCTGGCTGACCACTCCATCCATTGGTGAGTAGATTGCCGTCTTGGATACTGTTTCCCTTGACTCCTTCAACGACGCCTGTGATTGGCTGTAGGAAGCCTTGGCGCTTTGATGGCCTGCTTTTGAAATATCCATTTCCGCATCAGAGACAAGTTGCTTGGCGTAGAGTCCCGAGACTCGTTTGTACTCGGCTTCCGCTTTGACCAGGTTCGCCTCATTCATAGCGAGCGCCGCCTCCGCTCGCTCAAGCTGCGCCTGATAGGCATCGGGCTTGATGCGAACCAACAGCTGTGCCTTTCGCACGACCTGTCCTTCGCGAACAGGCAGGTCAATGATCTCTCCACTGACCTCTGCATTGATCTTTACCTGCGTCACGGGCTGCATCTTTCCTGTCGCTGAGACGATTTGTGTGATCGTGCGTTTCTGAATCTTCTCGGTCTGGACGGTGAGGACTGTCTCTTTCTTGCTCCCAAGAATGACGAGCAACACGAGAACGATTACCACAACGCCGATGATCGAGAATACGATGATCTTCTTTTTCGACTTCTTCTTTCCGTTGTTTGCCATGGGAGCTTACTCCTTGCCTTAAGGTATGAGGGAGACCTTTTGATCCGAGCTAGTAGTTTCTCTCGCCCAGCACATAATCCAGGTTACGGCTTGCGGTAATGTAGTTGTACGTAGCATTGATCTTGTTGTACTGTGCATTGACGAGCCCCGCGTTTGCGGTGAGCAAATCAATCAGAGTTCCGGAGCCGAGGTTATATCGTTCCTCAGCGACCCTCCGGTCTTGCTCTGCCGATTGCAGACCCTTCAAGCTCACGTCATACTGCTTCTGCGCTGCTTCGAGATCGAGCAGTGCATTCCTGACGTCGACACTGACGTTCCGCTGAGCTTGTAGGAGGCTGAGCTCCGCATTTCTTCGACCGACAAGAGCATTTTGAATATTCAGGTTCGTCTGAAAACGGTCGAACAGGCTCCACGAAATGCCAATCCCCCAGGAGATCCCTTTGCTGTCGGAGAGCTTGCTGAGCTCCGTATTCGACATGCTATAACCCGCAGAGGCGCTGATCCGCGGTATGTACCCACTCCAAGCCGACGTTACACCGGACTCAGCTGCGTCAAGGTCTTCGATTGCACTCTTGTAGTCCGGTCGCAGGGAGAGCGC
The DNA here is from genome assembly GCA_964614245.1 of uncultured Ignavibacteriaceae bacterium. Lineage (GTDB taxonomy): Bacteria > Bacteroidota > Ignavibacteria > UBA10030 > UBA10030 > VGWB01. The sequence goes on along the minus strand of CAZTKU010000023.1, from coordinate 7,140 downwards.
GCGCTGCCTCAAATCCGAGAAGCTCTTCACCCTGGCATTCGTGGCGTCAAGATCCGCTTGCGTTATCTCGGTCGGCACCGTGGGATCGGCAACCTGGTAGTCTTCCGAAACATCCGCTCCGATGAGAGCAAGGAGACTCGAGACGGATTTGTCATACGCGTTCTGGGCGCTGATGAGGCTGAGCTCATCCTGAGCGACGACTGATTGCTGGCGGTACACGTCACCAATGGACAGAGCTCCGACACGGTTCGATTCCGTTATGCGTTCGAGCTGTCGGCGATCGCGTTTCAGGTTCTCTTCGCTTACCTTTACCAGCTGCTCGTTCCGCAGCACCGTCAGATAGGCGCTCTGGACCTGAAAGACGGTTCCTTGACGCGTTCGATTGGCTGACAGCTCTGCAGACGAAGCGCTGGACACAGCCTGATTGAGTCTTGCCTCGCGGCTAAACCCATCAAAGATCGTGTATCCCAAGGAGATGCCGGCCGAGAAATTGTTCGTCGTCGCGAAGGAAGCCGGAAGTTGAATTGGCTGGCCCCCGATGAGCTGCGTCGTGGCCCCTCGCTCGGTTTGCTGCCGCGTCCAACCGCCACTCGCGTTGAGGGTCGGAAGGTAGGTACCGTACGCAGCGAGCACCCCGCTCTCAGCGGCCATTGCCGTGTTCTCTGCCTGTTTCAAGGGGACGTTCTGTTCCAAGGCAATCTCAATCGCCTTGCTCAACGTCAGCGCTTTCATTTGGGGCGTTGTTGCCTGAGCAAAGAGCCCAGAAACGCCGAAGATGCTCAGTACCAAGAGGATTTCCAACTTCTTCATGAGTAAATCTCCAAGAATATGGTGGGAAGATACTACGACATTTCGATCGGATTCGTGAATATGCTATGTAATAGACGGTAAAATACAGCTAAAGTTTCAGAGAATCAGTGCATTCTTTGGGAATTTCGATCAGTTTGCTTTGGTATCAGACCGCTCTCGTGAATCCAATGTGACAACAAGGGCCCAGCTGCTCTGATAGATCTTTGACCTGGTTCCTTGCTTACCAAACTACCTCACGTTTGAGTGATTGCTCCGAAAAAGCGCCAAACACACCTAATCCCGTCTGAATGTTCGTGTAATCAGGTTCATCAAGTCGAATGGAATGTTCATCCCCAAATCCGTTCACGATGTTGTAGTAGTTATAGAGATTCGGCTCAACTTGAACGAGCTGAAAAACTGCGTTCGAGAACTTCACTTGACTTCCAGCGTGTGATTCCAAAATCTCGCTCTTAGTATAAACAAATGCGACACCTGGAAAGACTTCTGATTCACTGGTTGATGACGGCATCTCGTGCTCTGGTGTCGAACGCCTCCGCAATTTTGGGTAGAGAGGTTTTTCAGAGCCATCCCCGAGCATCAACAACGTTCTTGGGACCTCAGCCCGCTTGGTAATCCATACTCCATCCATCAAAACTTCGTATTCCAGGTAAGCGCGAAGGAGGAAACCTCGTGTGAACTGCGAGATGGACGCAACGAGCCCTACATATTCATCAGGATACCTTGCGGGATCATTGAGCACGAAGTCGTTCATCAACGTCATGGTTCCTTCTGCCGGCACGGTTGCCACTGCTGTTACGGTGGCACCGACAACGGTCCGAACAGTCAGCCGATAGGTCTTTCCAAATTCCGGCTTCAAGGGCTCGTGGGCGTAAGCTGGAATGTCTGTTGAATAGCGACTCTTGTCGACTCGGCGCAAGGTTGTATCTCTGAGTTGATAGATGCGATCTCCCTCTGTAAGTGTGACGATCGCGTTGAGCACTGGAGTATCATCTAATTGCACGAGGGGATCAAATCCGGGAGGATCGTACGTTGTATGCGCGCGCACGATCACCTTCTCACTCTTCGTGGAGAGCACTCCATAGATAACGAGCCTTTCCTCATAAGGTCCCTTGGGACTGAACGCTTGTTCGCAGCCAACGCAGAGGAAGAATGACATCTGAAACATCAAATATGTGATGAAAGTTCTCACCCCTAGTATTCGAGATTGAGAGTGGCCGAAGGGAAGAACGGGAGCATATTGATCTGCTGTCCCGTTTTCCGATCGAAATAGAAAACGTTTCTGTGGTCGTACGCATTAATGACGGTGACCCCCAGCGAGCCCTTGATAGAATTGAACGAAAACCGATATGTAATTGCAGCGTCAAGTCTGTGAAAGTCTGGTAGCCTCGCAGCATTTTTTGGCCCGAGCCGATTATAGGGAGCGCCAGTTTCACCCGGATCGTACTCGTCAAAGATATCTACCATCCTCAACCGATCATAGTAACCGGTTCCTTGTGTGAAGGGCAATCCCGAAGCCAGGTCCCAACGAACAACAATATCGAGATTCTTAAGCGGTCGTAGGGTAGTCAGCAACTTGAAGGAGTGTCGGCGATCATAGCGGGGGGCATACGTGATTTCGTTGTTCGTTATCGACGTCTCTCCGAAAGTATACGAGGCATAGACATCAAGAAGTGAGTGAGTGTACCGCATGAGCATTTCAATTCCGAAGGCTTTGCCTCTTCCGCTGATGTAGTCTGGATCAAGAGCGTCAATCTTATCGCGGTTGTACGCCACAAGCTTGCCGTAGTACTTGAAGTATGTCTCGACTCTTGTGGCGAGCACGGGCAGGATGTTTCCTTCAGCGCCCACCACAAAATGATCTGCCACCTCGCTACGGACGCTGCTTGGGGCTCGTATCCACGCATCAAACAGGGCGATGACATCATCCTCGTTGTTGACGGTGATAAAGTTCTGATTGATGCGACCATACGATGCTTTCCACGTCCAGGTACCCCACAGCGGACGGGTCAATGTCACTCGCGGTTGAACGTATTCCCACACTCCTTCACCACGGATAAGAGAAGCGACGTCGGCGTGAACGCCGACGTCGAGCTGTGATTCTTTGCCTCTCGATTGATAGCGAATCCACGCATACTCCTCAGGAGTGCTGTCCGACACCCTCAATGGTATGCCAAAACGATTCGTCAATTTGTAGTCCAGCTGCGGGAATGATGTCTCAAAACCGAAGAAGTACAGGTCCTTCGTATCGGTGTACAGGGTGGCGTTGACACGCACGCCGGACTCATGAACGCTTGTCGAGGAGCCCTGTATGATCCTGGATCCTTTCGCATCCCGCTGTGCTTCAAACCGCGTGTCAAACGCTACAGCGTCAACGTAGACCCTTTCCGTGATGAGACCTGAAGACCTCACTCCGAATGAAGAATTTTTCCACGAATAGTCTGGTTGGTCAAATCCCGCGGAGACGAGCTTATCACCGTTGAAGAAGCCGAGCAAACTCATTTTTGCGGATTCAGAGGAATAGGTGCTGACTTTGATAAACGCGTCGTAAAACGAGAGTGGGACATCCTGACGAAAGAATTTCTTGAGTGGTGCCGAGAAGAGCGACCGACGTCCACTGATGAGCCATGTAAGATCAGAGATAATGTGTGCCATCCCTTCAGCTCTCAGGTTAGCTGAGAGGAAATTGAGGTTCGCTCGTCCTCCGATCCTGTCCGACCGACCGTCTCGAGTCGTGATGTCTACGACTGAGGATAGCCTGCCACCATATCCAGCGGGAAACGCACCCACGAAGACCTCTGCGGTTTTGATGATCTCGGGATCGAATGTGCTGAAGATTCCAAAGGCGTGATACGGGTTGTAGATCTTGATGCCATCGAGGAGGATGAGGTTTTGATCACCCGCCCCTCCCCGCACATAGAACTGGGAAGTCACATCACTTGTTGAAACAATGCCTGGAAGGATTTCGATTGCGCGGAATAGATCTTCTTGCACGGCTACCGGCACCAGCCGTGCGTCGGCCTGATCGAGAATATGAAGGCTCGTGCTGATCTCGTTGACAGAAGTCCTACCCTTAGCCGTCACGACGACTTCCCCAAACTCAATGGCGGTAGGCTTGAGGCGGAAGTTGAGAATGACCGGACCAAGGTTGCCAACCACGATGCGTCTACTTTGCTGCTCGTAGCCGACGAAACTTGCGGTAATCTCATACGTGCCAGGAGGAACCTTCGTGATAAGGTAGAAGCCGGCGTTATTGGTCCCTGCTGCTCTGGCCAATTCCCTGATCACCATATTGGCGAAGGGAAGTCGCTCACCCGTCACGCTATCCGCCACGCTGCCGCGAACATCGACACCCTGCGCGCAGAGCACAAATGGGAACAGGCAGCAGACGGAGAGAAGCGTATACAACCTCGGCACCATATGCATAGAGCCAGGAAGTGACACATGACGCGAAGCGTTTCGGCGATTCTCAAGAGGATTGGTGGATGATGTGATCCTTAATCTCCAGCAAGTACTTCAGCGCTGCGTCGTGCTCATTCGGGATCCGGCCATCCAGGATTGCTTCCGCGATCTCATCCTTCAGCTTGCCGACGATGGGCCCCGGCTGCAGCCCGCACACCTGCATGATCTCGTCACCCTTGACGGGCGGCTGCCAGCTCCGCCAGTAGTCCTTCTCTTCAACCTCTGCCATCTTCTGCACGACAAGGTCGTAGTTCTTCTTCACCTGCTCCACCAGCTTCGGATTCTTGGAGGTGATGTCCGCCCGACAGAGTTTCATCAGATCATCGGTGTCTTCACCCGCTTCATACAGGAGCCGCCGGACAGCGGAATCCGTCACGCCCTCGTCGACCAGAGCCATCGGTCGAAGATGGAGGCGCACGAGCTTCTCGACATAACCGATGTGCTCGAACGGAAAGCGCATGCGGCGGAAGATGGATTTCACCATTCTCGCGCCAATCTCCTCGTGACCGTGGAACGTCCAGCCGACACCTTCCTCGAATGCCTTCGTGCGCGGCTTGGCAACATCGTGCAACAGCGCAGCCAGGCGAAGCCAGATGTTCTCGGTGACCTCACAAATGTTATCAACCACTTTGAATGTATGAAAGAGAACATCCTTATGGTGATGATCTTGCCGCTGATCGACACCCCCCATCTGCGCTACCTCAGGGAAAACCACCTTCATCACGCCGGCGGCGTCCATCAGCTCGAGGCCGATCGACGGTTTCGAGCTTGAGAGAATCTTGAGAAACTCGTCGGAGATCCGTTCTTGCGAAACGATCTTGAGCCTTGGAGCCATCGCTTTCGCCGCTTCGAAGACCGAGGGCTCAAGCGTGAAACCGAGCTGGGATGCAAACCGGAATGCCCGCATGATCCGCAGCGGATCGTCGTCAAACGTCGCCGTCGGATTGAGCGGGGTCCGCAGAATCTTCTCCGACATCGCCTGCTGGCCGTTGAAAGGATCCACCACCTGACCGAAATCCCGAGCGTTGAGTGATGCCGCGATCGCGTTCACCGTGAAGTCCCTGCGCGAGAGATCGTCCTCCAGCGTGCCCACCTCCACTCGTGGTTTCCGAGAGAACTTGCTGTAGCTCTCTTTCCTCGCTCCAACAAACTCCAGCTTCCAGTCGTCAAGCTGCAACATTGCTGTGCCGAAGTTCTCGTACACGACCAGATTGGCTCGGCCAACGGCATTCGCAACGCGGCGGCCGAAGTCAACACCATCTCCTACAACGACCACATCGATGTCCTTCACCTGCCTGCCCGCCGTCTGTCTGGCGGGCTTGCCAAGCAGATAGTCGCGGACGAAACCACCGACCACGTACGCCCGGATGGACGACTGATCGGCGATTTGACCAATCTGCCTCAGCAATGGTTCTTCTATTTGTATGTTCTTGCTCACTGCGCTGTGATAAGGAAGACCCCATCCCCGCCAAAAATCGTGGCGGGCAGGCTTTCCTTCCCCGATGGGGAAAGGGGCTGCCTTTTTCCGCCTTCAAGCGGGACGTGAAAGAAGGTGTAAAGGAATGCTCTTACTCTCTGTTGGTCAAAATGACCTTGCTGCTTGAGGAGATCTTCTTCAAAATTTCTTCAGCCACCTCAAGTGCCTGCAGGCCATCTCTGCCGGTAACTGGCGGTTCTCTGTTCTCCTGGACCGCCCGCACAAACAACTCAAGCTCGTATTTCAATGCGTTGACTTCTTTGACCTCCGGTCGCTCGTATACGATGAGCCGCTTCCGCTTCCCCTGGTCAATCTTCCCCAACATCATCGTCGGTTTCACATTCGGATCCCCTTCGTCCACGAGGCGGAACACCTCTGCGAGGCCCTGCGAGAAGTCGATCGAGATATACGCATCGTGCTGGAACAGGCGCATCTTCCGCATCTTGCTCTGTGAAATCCGGCTCGCTGTCACGTTCGCGACGCAGCCATTTTCGAATTGAAGCCTGGCGTTCGCGATATCCTCGCCCTCAGAAACCACGGCAATCCCGTTCGCATCGATACGGACAACCGGCGACTTCACGAGGCTGAGGATGAGATCGATGTCGTGAATCATGAGGTCAAGCACAACCGCCACATCCGAGCCTCGCGGGTTGAACTGCGCGAGGCGGTGTGATTCGATGAACATCGGCCGGAGCGTGAGCTGCTCCAACGCAAGAATCGCAGGATTGAAGCGCTCAATGTGCCCAACCTGGAGCTTCAGCCCCCCGGAGTCGGCGAGCTCAACCAACCTGCGCGCCTGGTCAATGGTTTCCGTGATAGGCTTCTCGATGAACGCGTGGATGCCTCGATTCAAGGCAAGCTCTCCGACGTCGAAGTGACTCTTCGTCGTCGTCGCAATGCTGACCGCTTGAACAGAGGAGAGTAATTCCTCCATCGTCGAGAACGCCGTGCTTCGCGTATCACTGGCGACCTTCTCCGCTTTAGGCTTGTCAATGTCGAAGACGCCGACAAGATTCGCGGTCCCAATCTCCGCGAGCATCTTCGCATGCAGGCTGCCGAGGTGCCCCGTCCCAATTACACCGACTTTGAGTTTGCTCATCGTGTTGCCATTGTCAAATAAGCTACAAATGCCACCCTCCGACCATGAGGAGGTTGACCGAGTTGGTCGGATATTAATCGGATGTTGCTTCTGATCCGCCCGGGCTCACTCGTTGAATATAACCAACAATTCTGTCGAATCCCCCGAACCGGCTGTCCCGATAATAGACGAACGCGGTGAACACGTTTCTCGCACGCCAGTCGTTCCCCTCCAGTGCAATCCAATCGCTCGTTCCTACCACATATTGATAGTCGTAGAGTCCTCTTCGGAGCCACGTCGTCCGGAGGTATCGCTG
>CAZTKU010000022.1:0-24431 GCA_964614245.1 uncultured Ignavibacteriaceae bacterium | reverse complement strand
CCAGTAGAAATAGAACGGCAGCGAAACCAGCAACAGGGCGATCCCAATTACCGCATTTCGTGTGTCTTCAACAAGCGTGTTGTAGATAAACCACGCTGCGATGGCAACAAAGAGAAGCGTAGCATAAGGATAACCCCACGCCTTGTACGGCCGCTCTGCGTGCGGCATCTTCCGGCGAAGGATGATAACGCTCGCTGCAGTCATCGCGTAAAATGCCCACGATCCAAAAACGACATAAGAGATAATCTGTTCGTACGTGCCGCTCAGGGTAAGGAGCGATCCCCAGATTCCCAACGAGATGATTGCGACGTATGGACTTCGGAAGCGGGGATGAACCTTGCCGAAAGCTTTTGAGAATGCTCCATCTGCCCCTGCGGCATAAATGGATCGCGGACCTCCGAGGAGCATGCCGTTCGTTGTTCCAAACGTCGAGCACATGATGCCGATGACAATCAGCGACGCACCGATGGGTCCAAGCACCACCCGTGCGACGTCAGCAGCAACGCGCGGCGATCCAGGCATCGCGCTGATGGGGATGACATATGCATAGGCAAGGTTCGCGCTCAGGTACAGAACAATTACCGCCACGGTCCCGATAAGCAAGGATCGCGGGACGTTGCGCTGGGGATTCTTGAATTCACCGGCCGTGAGTGTCACGTCGATCCATCCATCATAGGCCCAGAGTGCAGAGATCATTGCGAGCCCAAACGCCGCGGTGGTTTGGCTTGTCCAATTCTCCGGCCACCATGGCAAGAAATTGGCAGCGCTCCCTTTTCCAGAAAATATCACCGCAAGGATCAGGCCTACAAGGGCGAGCACCTTGGCCGTCGTGAAAATATCCATCACCCAGCCTCCGAACTTGACCCCGCGAACGTTGATGTAGGTCACCAGTGCGATGACTGCCATGGCAACGATCTGAACCCAACCGAATGCAACCTCCACGGGATGTCCGAAGAGAGACCATTCATACTTGTACAGTGCGTGCTCTGGACTGAGTGCCGGGATGAAATACCCGAGAAACGTCGCAAACGCCACGGCAATGGCTGCGGCTGAACCCGCCTTGTTGATGAAATAGTCATTCCAACTGAAGAGAAACCCCCACACGCGCCCAAAGCTATGGCGGAGATAGACATAAGGCCCACCAGCTTGCGGCAACACTGCGCTGAGCTCGGCGAGCGTCAGCGCACCAAACAAGGTCAACATTCCCGCGACAACCCACACCAAGATGATTGGCCCCATGGCTTGCAGGTGACCAGCAATTGTCGCGGGTACGATAAAGATGCCCGAACCGATGATCACACCCATGTGAATGGCGATGCCTTCGCGGAGGCCAAGCGCACGGAGCAACTGCGGCTGTGATTGTTGGTCTGACATTGTTTGGGGTTGCATGAGGGTTTGAAAACTTCCAGTTACGATGACACTTTTGTGCGCAGCCGACTCTTCCAGAATCCATAAGTGAAGTACAGCACCAACCCCACCAGCAGCCAAACCCCGAACCGAATCCACGTGATCGTTGGAAGCCCCAGCATGAGATACACACACATGCCAATACCGAGCAGGGGTACCCACGGAACGAGTGGTGTCTTGAAGACCCTCGGTCGATCCGGATCCGTGCGACGCAGGATGATGATGCCCACGTTCACCAGCACAAACGCAAACAGGGTCCCGATGTTCGTCAACTCGACAATCTCGTTGATGTTGGCAACGGCCGCAAAGGCAGCAACGACGACGCCTGTCCAGATCGTTGTGATGTGTGGCGTTTGATATTTGGGATGGACGCGCGCAAAATACTTTGGCAGCAGACCGTCTCGGGACATCGAGAAGAAGATTCGCGGTTGCCCCAGTTGAAACACCAGAAGAACTGCGGTCATCGAGATCACCGCACCAAGCGATACGATCCCCGCCGCCCAGTTCAAGCCCAGCCTCGCAAACGCCGCCGCAAGCGGATCGGCAACACCGAGCTTGTTCCACGGCTCAATGCCAGTCAGCACTGCCGCCGTAGCGATGTAGATCAGCGTGCAGACAATGAGAGACCCGATGATGCCGATCGGCATGTCCTTACCGGGATTCCGGCACTCCTCAGCTGCAGTAGAGATTGCGTCAAATCCGATGAATGCAAAGAAGATGAGGCTCGCGCCAGTCCACACCCCCGCGAGCCCATTGGGCATGAACGGCGACCAGTTCTCCGGCTTGACGTAGAAGGCGCCCACTGCAATGAAGAAGAACAGGATCACAATCTTCAGAGCCACCATGATGTTGTTGGCCCGTGCAGATTCCTTGATACCGACGACGAGAATCCACGTTACCGCAGCAACAATGGCGACCGCAAGGAAGTTGTAAATCAGCGGAATTCCAAGGATGGTTGGGTGATGGACCCAGGCTTCATACTGGAGTGCCAAGTCTGCTGAAACCGTCCCACCTGCTGCTGCAACCGCTTCCGCCGCCTGATGCGCCGAACGATAGTCCACCGAGAGCCACGCCGGAATGTGAATCCCGAGCCCCTCAAAGAGTTGGTGGAAGTATGCTGCCCATGCAATCGCAACTGCAACGTTGCCAACCGCGTATTCGATGATAAGATCCCATCCGATAATCCACGCGACAATTTCTCCCAGCGTCGCATAGGAGTATGTGTAGGCGCTCCCCGAGATAGGGACGAGCGCCGCAAACTCAGCATAGGAAAGGGCACAGAAGCCACACGCGACCGCTGTGATGATGAACGAGAGCATCACGCCGGGCCCCGCGCCGAGATGACTCGGCCCGCCAGCAGCAGCCGTGCCGATCACCGCAAAGATACCCGTGCCGATGATCGCTCCGATCCCCAGAGAGATAAGATCAACAGGCCCGAGGGAGCGTTTCAGGTGTGTTTCGGTTGAGAGGTCCGCGTCTCGTTGTATGCGATCGAGACTCTTTGTCCGTAAGATGTGGATGGCCATCCGTCGATCCGGTACACTCCAGCGGGTTGGCTGATACTTGAAACTCGTGAATTACAGGGTGAAGGTTGATGTTGACCGCAAAAGGATTGACGGGTCAGGGGCAAGACCGGGGATGGCTTAACACCGCACGACCCACTATCTGAATTTGGATAGTACTTATTAAAGTACGAATGTCCAAGAAATTTCTGCGTTTTTTGAACATGCTATCGACTGATCATGAAAGGGTCAGCCACCGAATATCACGAGTTGCACCTCTTCCGGGAGCAGCGTGCTCAACGAGCGCATGACACTCCCCTTCAGGGCGTATTCGAGTCGACTCCGGTGCTGCGCACCGATGATGACTCGGTCAACACCGAACGTCGCGGCCTGCTCAGCAATGGTATAGCCCACATCATAGCTTGGAATCTGCAGCGACTGAAAGTCAATCCCCGCTTCGGCGCAAATCTCTTCGATCCGCTGCTCCTGTCCGTTGGTCGGCATCTCAAGCATCGCGGGCAATGCTCCCACGGCAATCTCTTTCACGCGCAAAACGAAGAGAAAAGCATTGCGCGCTCTGGCTTCTTCAGCGGCAAATCGCAACAGCTTTTCGCTCATTTCCTTTACAGCGACAAGGTACTTTGTGCTTGGCAATTCCTTTCTGCGACGGCGACGCGCCGAAACGGGCGCGGGAACCAATTCGGGGACCGCCGGGAGCGCCCTGAGCTTTCGCTTTGCCACGGCGCGCGCTGCCAAGCCAAGAGCGAGAATGGCCAAAGCAAAAATCGTCGCGTCGGTTTTCTTCACGGCAATCGAAATCTCAACAAGAAAGAGTATCGTTGCCGAGACGAGCATGAAGAACTTCTCCAACGGCTTGAGGTAGACCGACTTGTCGGTAGCCGTCGAACCAATGTTGATCGTCATCGCACCCACAAGTCCAATCGCGTAAAGATGAGACAGCGCCTCAACGTCACTAACAAGAAGCAACACGACAATTGGGACCAACGTCGTGACCATGAGCGGAATGACGGGGACTCCGTGCCGGTTCAGCCTCCTCAGTGAGGAGGGCAACTCCTTGTCAACCGACATCAGGAACTGGATGGAGATCAGATCGTTCAACGCTGTGTTCCCTGCTGAGATGAGGAGGGTCCCAAGAGAGAGCGCAACGAACCAGCCGAACCAATGCCCAACGTAGTGCTCACCCAAGAACCGCAGCATATCCTCGAGGTGGTCTCCAGGCTTCAAGTTCTGGACTGCCAGCATTGCTAACCCAAGGAAAGCGTTGACCAAAATAACCTTTGTGAGAACAGAGAGAATCGCGCGCTTTGAATCTCGCGCCGGATTCTTCATTAAGCCTGTCATGTTGGATATTGCCTCAATACCTGACAAGCTGAGAATGAATCCAATGAAAATCCCCCAATTATGGAACAATCCGCCCTTAGGGGGAGCAATGTTCGCCGAGGTCACAGCCGCCGGCGCCGACGCTACGATAACGATGAAGAGGATCAGGAGCGTAAATGCAGATATTGCCAGAGCCAATCCGCCGGAATGCCTTGGGCCAAACCAGTTGATTGCCCCTATGGTCAGGATAATGAGGATAGCCCAGAGCGCCGGATACTGCAGGCCGAGGTAGTGGCAAGCATCGAGAATCGACAACGCCATCGTGACAACGTAGTCAGCGGCGAGAAGGAGTGCACCGATCACAGCCAACAGTTGTGAGCGATGGTAGACTGAACTGTAAACCCCGCCACCATTGGGATATAAACGACAAATGGTGATGTAGTTGACGGCAACGAGGGTCGTCAGCGCCATCATGAAGGAGAGATGCCAGAAGCTGCTATACCCCGCGAGGGCAAAGCCGATGCCCATAACATAGGCAACGCTTGTCCCCCAGTCGCCGTCAAGAATGGCTGCACTGCGCAGCCACCCCAGGACGCGGGGCCGACTGGTCGCTAGTTGGGTGACTCCCGAATGGGGTTGTGGGATTTGGGAAGGGTCTTGAGACAAGTTTGCAGTCCGATGTCAAAAACAGGAAGCCGAGGCAGATGATACCCCGGCTTTCCTGCAAGACGATCCCATTGTACTACTTGATACGGACGGAAGCAACAGCTTTTTCGAAGGCGGGTAAGTAGGTTTTTCTCGCTGGCTGATGATAGTTCAGGATAATGCGATACACTTTATCATTCTTGACAACGAAGTAGGCCCTGCTCTCTATTTCCTTCGCCGGCGAGTAATTAAGATACGGCGCTTTCATTCCGTCGATCGTTGTCTCCCCCCGTGATGTTGCCTTGAAGAACTTCGCATTCTGGTCAACGACTTTCTCCACGGTGAGTTTCTTCGCCGGTCGGACGTCAATGTTCATGTTCGAGTCTTTCCGATAGCCCTGAATCTGCAACCAAAACTGCACTTCACCTTTGGGTTGCGGCACGATTGCCTCAAAGTTGTTCGGATAGGCAATGGTGAGCACATCGTTTGAGAATGTGTCTGACTCCGTTGACGGAATGGAAGGATCCGCAGGAGTCTCTTTCGGTTTCGGCAACTCAGCCGTGGCGAAGAAGGTGTCAATCACGGCCTTGTATGGCTCGAAGAGATCGTTAAACGCCGCATATGTGGCTGTGTAGAGCGTCGAGTCTTTGATCGCGAGCGTCCGCACCGATTCGATTGTCGTATTCTCGTCAATGTGACCATCGTATGAAATCTTGCTCGCCGGAACACCCTCAATTGTTGTCAGGTCAACAGCTTTCACGGTGTAGCCGGAGGCGTTGAGATCACTCTTTAGGTTTTCTATGTACGAAGCAAGCGGCTTCACGGTGTCGAGCTTCTCGTACACGACAACAAGTTGCGCCCCATCTTCTCCCTCTTTGGTAGTCGGGTCATAGAATTTTTGAAGGGCTGCCTGCGAAGTGTAGAAACTCACTTTCGATCCCTCAGAGACTTTGTGCCATCCCTTCGGCACTTTGAAGTGCACCTTGAAGTACGGATCCTCGAACTGCTCCCACTCCGCAATGTTTGCCTGACTAGCCTTCTTGCTGCATCCTCCGAACACGAGAACAAGAAGCAATAGAATGCTTAACAGCTTGTAAGTCATCGTACAATTCCTTTCTTGATTTAAAGTGGTCGCCTTGTTCGTTGGCTCTACGGCTGCATGAAGAATCTCAAAAAATTGACTCAGAGCGTGGGTGGGACTTAGTCCACCGGTATGCCCATGCGCTCGAGCGCATCTTTGGCCTCTTTGTTCTTGGGATTGAGCTTCAAAACTTTTTGATACTCCTTGATCGCTTCCTCCTTATTGCCGGACAGCTGGTGTGCCTGGCCAAGCCACAGATGAGGCTGCCAATCATCATCCCGATATTTGACTGACCTGTTCAAGTTTTCAATCGTCGGCGGGTACTTCTTCTCAAGCAAATACGAAGCCCCTATGATCTTATATGCCTCTGCAAACTCACGTTTGAATTTTGCCTCTTCTTGAGGGGGAATCAGCTTGAGCCATTCCTCATACTCCTTCTTTGCCGCCTGGAGTGAATCTGTTGCTGTGAGGGAGCGCGCGAGATAGAGATGACCCGGTGCATACTCAGGCCGTTTGCTTGTGACGTAGCGAAGAGCCATTCGAGCAGTATCAGGTCGCTCCAACACCATATTGCACAGGGCGAAATTGACAAATGCACCGTATGCGGTCGAGTCCAACGTAAAGCAGTTTTGGAACGCCATTGCAGCGCGATCCCACTTCTTCCAACTCATTAGTATTGTCCCCATTCTGTTGAAGATTTCCTTCTGATTGGGGTCAAGGTTGACGATCTCCTCGTAGGTCTGAAGAGTCAGCGTGTCTTTCTTCAGCTCCGTATAGGCATATGCCAAATCTTTCAGGTCGCCGACCTTGAGCGTGTCCAGCGCCCTGAGTTTGTTGTAGGATTCGATGCTCTCATTGTACTGCTTCAATTCCGAATGAGAGCTTGCCAGAAACCTTAGCACGTCCACAGATTTCGGATCCGACTTCAGAACGCGCTGCGCGGCCTTAACGGCCTCAGCGTACTGGCGTGTGTAGTAGAGGGCTTCCACATACGTTGGCCACACTTCTTCAGAATTTGGAAAGCGTTGGACAAAGAGCTTAAGCGTCCGCGCAGCGTTAGCATATTGCTTCGGCCTTGATACCATGTACATTCTCGCCAGCTCCAGCAAAACGGCCCTGTTCGTCGTATCAAGTGTCGCTACATGCAGATATTCGCGCGCAGCATCGTTGTAGCGCCGCTCTTTGTAGTACAACTTGCCCAGCTTATTGTGGACCTCCGCCTTCGTCGAGTCGAGCTCAATCGACTTCTCATACTGCGTAATGGCATAGGCTGTAACCCGCTTGCTGTACGCGTCTCCCAATCCTTCGTAGACGAGCGCCGAATTGGGGTCCGCTTCCTTCGCTTGAGTGAGAACGACGATAGCGCGGTCAACCGAATCCGCTTCCATCAACAAGTACCCAAGTTCGGTCAATAATCTTGAATCGTTCTTTTTCTCAGCCAGACCCGCCTTCAAAGTGTTATACGCTGATTGGAAATCCTTCTGCGTCTTCTGGACTTTTTCGACCAGAAGATAACCGTTGACGTTTGTCTCATCCAGCGATATCACCTTGTTGCCTGCGAGCTTTGCGGAATCGAGGTTTGAGACATTGAAGTATCCACTGCCAAGGAGAAGCCACGCGTCGACGCTCTTGGGGTTTGTTACGAGGAACTCACGGAGAACGGCAATTGCCTCTTTCGCCTTGCCCTGATTGAGCAGTTCTTTTCCTTTGTCGAGCTGCGGTTGTGCAAACACCGCAGTCGAAAGAACCATGCAGCAGAGTATCAGAATTGCAGCGAGTTTTTTCATTGCAGGACTACTCCTGAGTGAGTTGAATAACTCGGTACGGCATGATTTTGGGAACAAGTCCGGCATCCAAAAAAATCTTCTGTCCAGTCATGCCTGCGACAAAAGTGCTGAAACCCTGTCCCACACCGGGACTTTTCTCTGAAGTGTACGCGTAAAGGGAATAGGTGAGTGGATAGACAAGATCATAGATGTTTTTTTGGTGCAGCTTCACCGCCTCCGGCCCTTCCTTCCCTCTCGTCTGGGCGTCAAGGAGATGAACATATCTCTTGAACCGTTGATCGCTCGCCCGCGTTGTATCCTTCCAGGCTGCGAACGAGATTACTCCGAACGCGCGCGGATGGGCGGCAACGTACTCAATGATACTGCTTTGCGATGGAGCAACAAAAGATGGAATGGCGTCTTTTTCCAGCCCGAAGAAGTGCTGTGTGAGCAACTCGTACAGGCCGGAATTCCTGCCGGTGAAACACAGCTCGATCGACCCCGTCAGTTTTGAGCCGGGGACCTCGTGCCAGTCCGTCATCGTGCCAGCGACGATGGACTTCAGGGTCTCCACCGAGAGTGATGCGGTCTTGTTCGACGAATGGATAAGGATGGCGAGCGCATCGCGGGCGATCTCCGTCTCGAGAACTCTCAACCCCGCCTGCCGAACCGCTGTTCGCTCCTCGGGATTCAATGGACGATCCACCACGATGCAATGAACGCTGTCGTTGATCATGTGCACGATCGCCTCTCGGGTCGTCGTTCCTCGGACATTTACCCGAGCTTCGGAAAAAACGTGATGGTATGCCTCTGCTTGTCGCTGAATCAGCGGCAAGAGGGATTCCGTTGCCAGCACGTCCAGCGTTCCGGCTCTCACATCTGATCCCTGTTGCTTGTCACAGCCAACGAGGATCACCAGCACCGGTATGCACATCGACAACCAGGTCTTCATTGGTCCATTCCTTCAGCCTGGGACGCCCGGATCCGTGTCACCGCAAAGCGGTAGATACCGAACAACACCAGAACGATGCCAAACGTGATCCGGAATTTCGATGGTAACTCTTCGTTCACCACCAGACCAGTCAAGACCAGGATGCCAAAGATCGTCATGACCCCGGATATGGCGTATCCGAAGATCTTCGAAACATCCACCTGCTTCAACGATCACTTCCCTTGCAGCTTGAATCGGAATGGGATAGAAACCCACACCGATACCGGACCATTCTTCATCATCGCTGGTGTGAAGACCCACTGCATCGCCGCATCCTGTGCAGGCTGATTGAAGATCTCCGCGTCGCTCTTCATAACCACGGCTCTCCTGGCCCTCCCCTCCTTGTCGACCCAGATTTTCACCCAGACCGTCCCTTCAAGTCCAGCACGCGTTGCAAGATCAGGATACTTGGGGGTAACCTGCTTGATCGGTTCCGGGCCCTTCTCGTACGGGACGTAGTCGGCCGGCGGCTCTTCCTCTTCAATCTTGATCTCTTCTTTGACCCCACCAGATGTAGACGTTTGCGGCAGAACCGTTTGCCTGCTCAGCTCCTCTTGTGTCGCGATCGTTTGCTCAGGGCTCACCTCGGCATCAGGGACGGGCACAGGGATACCAACGCTCGGCCTCACGGCCGCACCCGTCACTGCAACAGCGGGAGCAGCGCCCTGGAGGGAGGGTGGTGGTCCGAGCTCGCTTAACTTCATAATGCGCACAACGCGCGTCGGTTCCAATTCTTGGGACAGATAGATGGTTCCCCAATAGACACCCGCTCCCAGGAAGTGGAAAGCCCCTGCGATGACCAACCCGCGCACGAGATAATTCCTGTATGACTTCTTGAGCTCGGGGGCACCGTAGTTCGTATGATATTTCACCTCGAGTTGTTCCATAGACTTTCTCTCCTTCTCTTACAAGGCCCTTGCTTTTTCGATCTGGCGCTTGTCAAACTCATTCATGGGGGCAAGGGTGAACCTTGTAACGTTGGCAAGGTTCAATTCATCCAGAATGTCAACCATCATCTTATACGTGCTTTCACGATCGAGCTTAATCAGGGTGATCAGCTTTGGATTGCTTTTGTTGCGTTCCAAGAGCAGAGAGCGAAGCTCTTTGAACTCGACCGGTTTCGCAGGATCCCTTGCCATGCACCAGAAAATGGCATTGTCTTTTGCGACACGAACCGTGAGCAAGTTCGATTCAGCAACCTCGACAGTGGTTTTCTCATCCGGTGGGAGGCTGAGCTCCATCGCCTGAGGCTTGCTGAAGTACGTCGTCAGCATAAAGAAGGTAAGCAAGAGCATAACGACATCCACCATCGGTGTCATGTCGATGCGTACTCCTACCTTACGCTTCCTCTTGTGCTTTTTGCCCGCCTTGCGGGCTGCACTTTTCGATTCACCAGTTTCAACAGCTGCCATATGTAGACTCCATTAAGTCTTTTCGAGTTCAGTGACAAGATTGAATCGCGTAATACGGGCTTTCTGCAAGACATCGATCACGTCTTCGACAGGACCGTAGGGTGCTCCTTTGTCTCCTTTCACGACGGTGCGAAGCTTCGGATTGGAGATTCGAGCTTGGACCAGAAGGGTAGCCAGCTGGTTCTGATCCACCTCGACGGCAGGACGCAGCTTGTTTTCCTCACCGAACAGCTGGCCCATGAGATGTTGCGAGGCAACTCCCATGAAAATCCGCCCGTCTTTGGAGACTGTCACCATGATGACATCCGACTCCGGCAATTTGAAATCCGAGTGAGAAGCCGGCAGATCGACCTGGACCTCCTCCGGCGGTCGAAATTGCGTTGTCATCATGAAGAAGGTGAGCAGCAGCATCACCACATCCACCATCGGTGTCATGTCGATCCTGACTGAAATGCGGCCTTTCTTGAGTTTTGGCATAGCAGGACCTCACCTTATTTGGATTTTCCGCCTGGGAGTTTCTCAGCAAGCGTCTGCACGATCGAATAGCTTGCCTCGTCAATCATGTATGTAAAATTGTCAACCTTCGTGGTGAAGAAGTTGTATGAAAGAATACCCGCGATCGCTGCGATGAGTCCACCAGCGGTGTTGACCAGAGCCTCTGAGATTCCCAGAGCAAGCTGAATAGGATCTGGAGAACCAGCGCGGGCCATAGCACGGAATGCACGAATCATGCCTAACACCGTGCCCAGAAGGCCCCACAGGACTGAGATCGTGGCGATCGTTGACAGCGCAACAAGGTTCTTCTCGAGCAGAGGCACTTCGAGCATCATCGCTTCTTCGATGGCCCGTTGAACATCAGCCATCATCTCCTTCTGGCTCTTAATCTCTCCTTCTTGAACCAGCATCTTGTACTTGTCCAAGCCCGTGCGAATGATGTTTGCGCAGGAACCGCGCTGTTTGTCACAGGCCGCAATGGCACCTTCGATGTTACCCTTGTTGATATCTTGCGTCACATTCTTCAGGAACACCGCGAGTGAACCGCGTCCCTGAGCTTTCCGCAGCGAGAAGATACGCTCGAACATGAACGTCACAACCATAATGGTCATCGCGATCAACCCGATGACCAGGGGTCCACCGTCCTTGATGTACTGCGGCATCATAAATTCGAAAATGACGTATGCGATAACCAGGGCGACGATGAGAACCGTCGTAATGAATACAGATTGTTTCATGGGTACTCCTTAGATTATGTGGTGAAATGGAACTGTGAACAACAAGCTAGAAACTTTTCACGGCGGCATCGCGCGTCTCTTCCACATCAAAGACGCTCGCCAACCGCGTAATCACGAACACATTCTGCACCCCTTTGCCCATTTCGCACAGCTTAATCTTCCCCCCGGCTTTTGTGTACATCGTATGGATGCCAACAAGTGCACCGATGCCTGAGCTGTTGACATAGGCTACGCCACCCAGATCCAACACCAGCTTCTTGTTGCCTTGCTCCAGTAAATCGCGCGCTTTGGTCTTCAGCTCGTCTGTTTCCTCGCCACCGATCAGCGACCCGCGCGGCTCGAGGACAGCAATCTCGAGGTTGTTCATGGTGGTGACTTTAACTGCCATACCTCCTCCCTCCGGTTTGCGTTAGGGGTAATAACACCTGGTTCAAAACCAAGTTGTTGTTTGCATTATCTGAAAAAGAAGCAGGCAATCCCTGTGCCGCGAGAAACACACGAAAGCGGTTCAAAAAGAGGGACCCCACCAGGCATTGTCGAAGCAGGGCGGGAGTTAGATTGAAAAATGCAATGCTTCTTCGGGAATCAGGCGTTTGTGCGGAGTAAACGCTTGAGTCTCAAATGGTTGCGTCATCCTGCAAATTGCAGGGCACCGGGGAGGCTTTACAACCCATATTTCTTGCGCTTACGCCACAATGTTGCGGGATCAATGCCGAGAAGCTGCGCGGCCTCATCATAGTCCTTGGCGTGCTGAAGAACTTTCTTGATGTGGAGCTTCTCCATTTCCTCGAGCGAGAGCTCGCTCACAGGACGCTCGAGAGCCGAGCGAATCTCCTCAGGAAGGTGAGGGAGATTAATGATGCCGTTCTTCGCGAGCAAAACCGCGCGCTCCATGACATTTTCCAGCTCGCGAACATTTCCGCTCCATCGGTATGCTCGGAGAGCCTTCATAGAGTCGGGTGAGAGTTGGATTGGCGTGTCCTTTCCAAATTTCTTCAGGAAGTGTTGAATCAAAAGCGGAAGATCTTCTGCTCGGTCACGCAACGGCAGCAGCTTGACCCTCACTGCGTTCAGACGATAGAACAAGTCATCGCGGAATGTTCCTTCCTTCATCGCCTCCTCGAGATTGCGATTCGTTGCCGCGATGACACGAACATCCACCTTTCGCGGCTCGCTCTCACCCAAACGTTCAAACTCCTTGCTCTGCAATACACGCAAGAGTTTTGCCTGAATTCCAAGCGAGAGATCGGCTACCTCATCGAGAAAGATCGTGCCGCCATCGGCGAACTCGAACCGCCCCTGACGGTCCTTCACCGCACCCGTGAAAGCTCCGCGCACATGACCGAAGAGTTCGCTTTCCAGGAGCTGCTCCGGCAATGCAGCGCAATTGACTTGCACAAAGGGTTTCTGTGCCCTCGGACTCCGCTCATGAATAAAATAGGCAAAAAGTTCCTTCCCCGTCCCGCTTTCCCCTTCGACAAGCACCGAGATCGTGCTCTCGGCCACGCGCGCGGCGAGGTCAAGCTGGGCAAGCATCTCGCGATTGCGCGTGATGATCTCACCGCCCCCGATTGACTCGGTAAGCTGATCACGCAGATTCTTCACTTCCTGCTCAAGCTGGTGGTGCTCCCACGCTTTCTGCGCGAACAGCTGCAATTCCTTGAAATCAAAGGGCTTCTGTAAGTAGTGATACGCTCCTTTCTTCAGGGCCTCAATGGCGCTATCAATGGAGCCATGCGCTGTGATAATAATGACTGTTGTATCAGGAGAATACTTCTTGATCTCCTGCATCAATTCCATTCCGTCAATCGGACCCATTTTGAGATCAATGAACGCCAGGTCGAACCGCTCCCGATGCAGGATTTCCACGGCGTCCTGAGGCTTGGAAAAGAGCCGCGTTTCGTATCCAATGGTGCTGAAGCAGATACCCATGGTTTTCAGGATATTCGCTTCATCATCAACGACGAGTACCTTGGGCACTTGTGATTCCATCTATGCCCCCCGTGACCGAGGAATGGTGAAATGGAATGTGCTCCCCTTGCCAACAATGCTTTCGACCCAGATTTTTCCACCATGGGCTTCCACGACTTCTTTGGCGATGGCTAGACCGAGCCCGACCGATCCCGGCATCGAATCTGTGGCCTGCTTCACCTGCACAAATTTATCAAAGATCATCTCGATAGCATCCGCCGGAATGCCACGCCCCGAATCAGCAACTGAAATTCGCACCGAGTCGTTTTCGATCTCTGAATGGATTATGACCTTCCCGTTCTCCGGCGTATAACGCAGGGCGTTACTGACGAGATTCGTCATGACCCATGAGAGCTGCTGCTGGTCACCCGGTACGTCTGGTGTTGTCGGCGATATATCGGTCTCCACCTGGATGCCTTTCTCCCTGAACTGCAGCCGAAGCGGCTTTAGCGCTTCTTCAACAAGCGTCCGCAGGTTCACAGTCTCCCGCTTCATTTCGTACTTACCGGACTCCAGGCGGGAGAGATCGAGCAATTCTCGCACAAGCTTGGTCAACCGCTCACAATCATCCTTTGCCGTCGAGAGCATATCCCGCTGGCGTTCATTGACGAGCCCGAGCACCTCTTGGGACAAGATATCGATGGCCATGTTGATCGACGTGAGCGGTGTGCGAAGCTCATGGGAGACGGTGGCCATGAATTCGGATTTCATGCGATCGAGAACCTTGTACCGTGTGACGTCCTGCAAGAGCGTAACGACTCCCTGAATGCTTCCCTCTTGGTCAACAATCGTCGTCTGCCTCGGCCGGAAGTAGAGTGTTTGCTCCCCCTGCCGGATCGACAGAAGAGGGTCTCGATTTGCCCGTTCTTCTTCCTGCGTCCCCTCCGGACTCAGCAATTTGATCCAGCGTTCGCCCCGCACAATCTCCCGCAGGGACTTGCCTTGCCAGTTGTTTCCTGCGATGCTCAGGACTTTCTTCGCAGCCTGATTCATCAGCAGGAGTTGGCTTCCTTGATCTGTTACAATTACAGGGTCGGGAATGCTGGCGACGATCGCTTCAGACTTATTCTTCTCCGAAATCAATTGATGAATATTCATCTCCTCGTACGCCCGGAGTCGTTCCGTCATCTTGTTGAACTCCTGGCTGAGTTCACCGATTTCATCGTCCGTCTTAATATCGATTTTCTGGTTGAGGTGCCCCCTGCTGATGCTCCGCACGGTTTGGGTAAGCTTCTCTGCCGGTCGAAGGATGATCTTGGTAAACTGAATACTGGCAATGATGCTGAGCGCAAGCGAGGCAAGCGTGGTGAAAATCAGACTGAACGTTGTATTTCGTGAGGTGGTGCGAACCTTCGTTTCCGTCGCCGACATCTCCTGCTGATTTGCCTCAAGAAGACGGAAGCACTGGTTTCTGAGTTTCTCTGCAACAGGACGGACAACGTATTTTTCATAGAGACCCGGTAGGGCGGTCTTTCTCTTTATCTGAAGCAATTGGTAGAGGGAGTCCGTTTGTCTCAAGTAGGATTCGTACGTTCGCATGACGCTATCAAGTATAGCCGCTTGGGGCGGAGAGCTCGTCGTTCCTCTTGCCCTGGTGCAGAGATCCACAAAACGACCCCACCCCGCATTAAAGAAGGCATAATACTCAGGATTGTCGATCATCATTGAGTAGCGGGCGTTCTCCTGCTCATCGAGAATCTTGACCATGTTGGCCACAGCAGTAGCGCTCTCGTACGTTTCTCTGAAAACGAGATCGACAGAGTCCCTGAGCTGAGAGAAATTGTAAATGGCGATAACGCTTGTGGCTGCGTTAATGCAGACGAGCACAAAGTAGCCCAATCCTATTTTGTAGCCGAGACTCCTCATTTCGAGCGAAAACTATCCCTTTTTTGCCCGAAAGGCAAAGAACGAGTAATGCCTCGATTTCAAGAGCACAAGTGTCGCGTCGGGCCCGCAGGGACTTACTTCATGCAGGCAATCCCCTCTCGCCTTTGCAGCTACTTGGCGTATGCGGCTTCGGTGAGTTGTTCCGCATGATCTATCTGCCATAATTCAGCCGATTCGCTATTCTCAAGTCCTGCTACGCGGATTCTGCGCGCATCTCAAACGCGTTCCTTCGGTGGAATCAGTAATCGTCACTGGCCAATCGGATCTCACCACCGGATCAGTCCTTTCGCTGGGGGGGCCTTTTTCCCGGAAGACCCTGAGTCTTTTCCGGATCTTCAGCGGCGGGCAAAAAAAAATGCGCTGTTCTGGAACTTTTTGCTTAACTTAAACGTATAAACTGACCATCAGTCATTTATTGAACGGGAGAAAGCTTTGGGTACTCAAGAGCGCAAGGAGAGAGAAAAGGAGCAAAGGCGCGAAGAGATCATCAACGCTGCCCAGAAGGTTTTTTTTGAGAAGGGCCTTCAGACGGCAACAATGGACGAAATCGCAGAATCTGCGGAGCTCAGCAAGGGGACCCTTTACCTCTACTACAAGAGCAAAGAAGATCTCTATCTCGCAGTCATGACACGAGGGATGGAGTTACTGCGCGGTGTATTCGCAGAAGCAACATCCACGGACCAATCCACCCTTGAGCACATCAAGAACCTTGGCAGTGCGTACTACGATTTCTTTGACAGCCGCAGACACTACTTCCGGATGTTGAACTTTTTCCAGCATCCTGAGTTCCACAAGCAGGTGTCGAGCGAGATGTTGAATGCATGCACTCTCGAAAATCAGAAGACCTGGAAGCTGGTTGTCGATCTACTTGACAAGGGTATCAGGGAGGGTGTGTTGAGAGCAGATCTGGATCCGGCAGAGATGGCGGTGATGCTTTGGTTAAGCCTAACCGCGATTCTCGTGCGAATCGACAACCAATGTGACGATTTCAAGAACCGATTGAATGTTGACCTCAAACATCTGTATCGAAAATCGAGTGATTTGCTGCTTGAATCTGTCATGACTCAGGAAGCCAAACAGAAAAGCGGACTGACCGTTTTCAAACGGTAGGTGAACTCGCTGAACAGCGTGAACGTGATGCTCAAATCAAGTTGCTTTTTCCAGAACCGATGATGATCGCAAGCCTCATCGCCACTCTTTCCACCCTGACACGAACTCTTTACCAGAGGACGACTATGGTTGAATCGTTATGCAGAACAATTTGCTCGCTGTTGCTGTTTTCTCTTCTCGCGGTTCATTCTTTATTCGCGCAGGCCACCGAGCCGAAGAGGTATTCACTCGAGGAGGCTGTGCGGAGCGCGCTGAAGCGCAATCCCGAACTCATCTCCGCTCACCTTGAAGTGAAACGCTCAGATGCGCGAGTGCTCGAGGCATGGGGTAATGCCATGCCCTCGGTGGACGTCTCAGGCCAGTATGTCCACATGATCGACAAGCCAGTGACATTCTTCCCCGACTATTTCCTGTACAGCTTTATGAAAGCCATTGACTCGACGATAGCGAAGCCAACAGGAAAACTGGTTCCGATTTCGTTCGCAACCGCTTTCAGTGCAACCGCGTCGCTCAATGTCAGGCAGATTCTCTTTAATGGCGCGGTCTTCGTCGGAGTCGGAGCCGCACATGTCTATTCGCATCTTGCCCGAGACGTGTTTCAGGCAAAGCAGGTGGAGACTGTGACAAAGGCACGAAAAGCATACTATGGCGCACTCCTTGCTCGTGAGGCCCTGGAATTGATGCGTTCCAGCCTCCGGAATGCGGAGGACAATCTCAAGAATGTTCAGTTGATGAGAAGGCAGGGGATTATCTCAGAGTATGATGAGCTGCGGGCTTCGGTGGGGGTAGAAAATCTCCGGCCAGCGGTCATTCAGAGCGAGACGAACTTCAACCTTGCCCTCGATAACCTCCGCAACACCATTGGCGTTACAAACAAGGAAGATGTTATTCTGACGGACAGCCTGTCGTTCGTTACCGTGGACGATTCGTTGCTTGCCCGGGCAGAACAACTTCTTCTTCAATTCAATCCAAATCTCAGCGCCGTCAAGCGCCAGATCGAGCTGAATGGAGCGGTAGTCAATGCCGAGCGGTCAAGCTACTTGCCGACCATTGCTGCCTTCGGTTCATATCAGTATCTGGCAGCAAAGAACGAGTTCAACTTTTCCACGAATGATTTCTACAAAGGCTCACAGATCGGCTTGTCGATATCCTTGAACCTCTTCCAGGGCATGCAAACCTACGCACGCGTTGAGCAAGCGCAGCTTGAACAGCGCAAGAGCGAAGAGCAGAAGAACAACCTTGAGAGAACTCTGCAAACCGGGTTACACTCGGTCGTTGGCAACCTGCGCCAGGCGCGCAAGCGAGTTGAGGCACAGGGCAAGACCGTCGAAATGGCCGAACGCGGCTACAAGATTGTCACCACGAGGTTTCTCAATAATGCCGCGACGCAACTGGAAGTGAACGACGCACAGCTCGCGCTCACGCAGGCAAAGGTTAACCGCATCCAGGCAATTTATGATTATCTCCTGGCTTCGGCGGATCTGGATCAGCTCATTGGCCGTCTGCCAAGCTATGCAATTGAAAGTGATGAATAGAAACCCAAAGAGAAAAGGAATACCTCGATGAACAGCTCAAAACGGATCCTTCTGGCAATTTTCGTTCTTCTCACCGGTCTTGTGCTCTCATCCTGCCGCAAGTCGGAAAGCGGAAACAACGAGCAAAAGATTCAGCCGGTAGACGTTCGCATTGAAACTCTCAAACCAACGCGCCTTGTAGATGGCATCCAGATATCTGGGACGGTAAAAGCCTTCGAGGAGGTCAATATGAGCCCGGAGGAGGGCGGCGTGGTAAAAGAATGGAAGGCGAAGAAAGGCCAGCACGTCAAGAAAGGCGACCTCGTCGTCGTGCTGAAAGATGAAGTGATCAAAGCAGGTTTCGACGCCGCTGAAGCGCAATACAAAATGGCGGAGCTCAACCTCGAGAAACAGCAGAAAGTCTTTGACGAGCAGGGCATCAGCGAGCTCCAATATAAGAACCTCCAATACGGCCGGGATGCCGCCAAAGCAAATGCCGATCTCATGAAAGCTCGTTGGGAGCGAACACAGCTTCGGAGTCCATTTGACGGCGTGGTGGATAACACTCTCCCGAATGAGGGAGAATTCGCGCCGCCGGGTGTTCCGATCGCTCGGATTGTCAATACATCGACGATAAAAATCCAGGCGGAAGTTCCAGAGCTGTACTCGGGCGCGATTCGCTTCGGTACGCCGGCGATCGTCACATGTGACGCAGTTCCCGGGGACACGTTGAGGGGCAAGGTGACGTTCGTGGGCTCGACGGTCTCTACGGCTAACCGCTCGCTGATGGTGGAAATCATCCTGCCCAATCCACTCCGGAAGCTCAAACCGGAGATTGTGGCAAAGGTAACACTACTGCGGGAGATCAAAGCGAACGCACTGCTTGTCAGCGAGAACATCGTTCAGCTTGTTGACCGTGACCGCACGATCGTCTATGTGGAAAACGGCGGCAAGGCAGAAGAACGACGGTTGAAACTCGGCGGGCGTCAGGGCAATATGGTAGAAGTGCTTGAGGGTCTGAACCCCGGTGATCATATCATCGTTTCCGGCTCTCATAAGCTCGTGAACGGCTCACCTGTCATCGTCACGCAATAAACGGAGAGACGACCATGAAAATCTGGAGTATAGCAGTAGACAACAAAGTGGCGGTCTATCTCCTCATGGCACTGATCCTCGTCTTTGGATGGATGTCCTACAGTCAGCTTCCGCGCGAAGCGGCCCCCGATGTCACTATTCCTCTCATCATTGTGGCGACGCCCTATATCGGAGTCTCCCCCGTCGACATCGAAGGATTGATTTCACAACCACTCGAGCGTGCACTCAAGGGACTGAAAGACCTGAAGCAAATCACCTCGGTGTCCAAGGAGGGTCTCTCGACGATTCGCGTGGAATTCAACACGGGGGTCGATATCGACGAGGCGCTGCGCCGCGTGCGAGACAAGGTCAACTCGACGCGCCCGCAACTTCCGAATGATATTCTGGATCCCGTCATCTCCGAGATCAACATCAGTGAATTTCCGATCATGTTCGTCAACGTTGGCGGCGACGTCGGACTGGCACGATTGAAAAAGATTGCAGAAGACATACGAGATAGGATAGAAGCAATCCCCGGTGTTATCCGCGCAGACGTCACCGGCGGTTTGGAGCCGGAAGTCCAGGTGAACGCCGACGTCTACCGGATGAATGCTTATCAAGTCAGCTTCGATGACATGACGAACGCAATTCGCGCGGAGAACCTCTCCATTCCCGGCGGGACCATCGACACAAAGGAAAAGAACCTGACGCTCCGTGTTCCGGGTGAGTTCAAAGACGTGAAGCCGCTCGAAGACATCGTGCTCAAGATTCAAAACGGCAAGCCGATCTACTTGCGCGACGTCGCAACAGTAAGCTACTCATTTGAGGATCGACAAACGTATGCGCGATTGAACAAGACGGAGGTTGTGTCGCTCGCGGTCCGTAAGCGCGCCGGCGAGAACCTCCTCCGCATCGCGGACGAAGTGAAACGAATCGTTAAGGAGGAACAAGCGCAGCTACCACAGGGCATTAAGCTCGATGTCTCGAACGACCAATCGAAGTTCGTTACGCGGATGGTAAAGGAGTTGGAGAACAGCATCCTGACCGGCATGTTCCTGGTGGTTATGTCATTGTTCATGTTCTTTGGATTCAAGAACTCTTTGCTGATCTCAACCGCTATTCCGTTGTCGATGTTCATCGGATTCGCTGTTCTTTCCGCCTTGGGCATTACGTTGAATATGGTTGTGTTGTTCTCACTGGTTCTGGTGCTTGGAATCTTGGTGGATGACGCCATCGTCGTCATCGAGAACACCTATAGGCACCAGCAGGAATACGGCGAAAACCCGATCCAGGCAGCCAAGACGGCTGCGGGAGAGGTATTCGTGCCTGTTCTCACGTCAACCGTCACCACGATGTCGGCATTTCTCCCGCTGGCCTTCTGGCCGGGTATCGTCGGCGACTTCATGAAGTACTTTCCCTTCACACTCATTATCACCTTGACCGCATCGCTGTTCGTCGCCTATGTCATCAGTCCGGTGCAGGGTGCGCAGTGGATCAATTACAAAAGGGAAATTCGGAAGGCAAAGAACAACCTTGAGCATCCTCACTGGTACCGGAAATACAATCCATTTACAATCCTCTACCACAAAGTGGACGAATCGTTCTTCCCGTGG
This sequence comes from uncultured Ignavibacteriaceae bacterium, assembly GCA_964614245.1. Taxonomy (GTDB): domain Bacteria; phylum Bacteroidota; class Ignavibacteria; order UBA10030; family UBA10030; genus VGWB01. The sequence goes on along the minus strand of CAZTKU010000022.1, from coordinate 3,885 downwards.
ATGCAGCGTGAGTACGTCAAGACACTCGAGTGGACACTCAAAAGGAAGCGGTTCACCATTTTGGCCTCCCATGGCATGTTGGTGGTGGTCGTGGTGCTCTTTGCTTTGTTCAACAAGGGCGTCGAGTTTTTCCCGAACACCCAACCCTCACAGGTAAGCGTGAGCATCGAAGCGCCGTCCGGCACATCACTCGACGTGGCAAACGACATCTCGAAACTTATTGAAGAACGCCTCGACGAAATCCCCGGCAAGAAGGATGTCGAGTTCATAGCGACGAGCGTTGGCACCTCCGATGATCCGTTTGATTTCGGCGGGCAGGGAACCTCAAACAAGGGTCGAGTCGCAATAAACTTCTACGAGAAAGCTCAACGTGCGCAGAGCACCTTCCGGACGCTCGAGGAGGTTCGCGCGGCAACAGTGGGAATCGCTGGAGCTGATTTACGCGTAGCGAAACAGCAAATGGGACCACCGGTCGGCGCGCCGGTCAGCATTGAAGTCTCCGGAGAAGACTATGCTCAGCTTGCATCGCTGAGCAAGGCCATTCGCGAGAAGATCAGGGATGTCCGTGGACTCGTTGACCTCAAAGATGATTATAACACTGGCCGCCCTGAAGTAGAAATTATCATCGATCGGGAAAAAGCAGGACTGTTCTGGACGAGCACGGGTCAAATCGCATCCACAGTTCGTGCGGCAATTGCCGGCGTAGAGGCATCAAAGTATCGGGTAGGCGAAGACGAGTACAAGATCCGCGTGAGGCTGAAGGAAAATCAACGTACATCACCTGCTGATCTGGAAAATCTTCGCATTAACTTTATGAACCGTCGCGGTCAACTGCTTTCGATCCCCTTGACATCAGTTGCGAACATCAGGCGCACCACGGCCGTGACCGATATCCGGCGCAAGGATCAGAAGCGTGTCATCACGGTCACAGGTGATGTCGAAGGTCGAGTGCAATCCGAAGTCATCAACGAGATCAAAACGCGACTGGCCGGATTTGATCTCCCGTCGGGATATGGCATCAAGCTCACCGGGTCACAGGAAGAACAACAGAAGGCAGCAAGCTTCCTCAGCAATGCGTTCGTCATCACCCTGCTGTTGGTGTTTTTGATCATGGTGGCAGAATTCAATTCGCTGAAAGTGCCGTTTGTGATCATGCTTTCAGTCCTTCTTTCACTCATTGGTGTCATGTTCGGATTACTCGTGACGCGCACCCCAGCAAGTGTCATTATGACGGGCGTCGGTGTTGTCGCGCTCGCAGGCATTGTCGTTCGCAATGGGATTGTGCTACTCGACTTTGTCAAGCACAAGCGCAGCGAAGGCAGGATGACACTCGAGGAAGCATTGCTTGAAGCCGGCCGGATCCGTCTGCGACCTGTTCTACTCACAGCAGCGGCCACTGTGCTGGCGGTCTTGCCGATGGCAACGGGGATCGATTTCGATTGGCGTGAATTCCACTTTGTGATTGGTGCGGAAAGCGCGGAGTTCTGGCGACCACTGGCAGTAGCGATCATTTTTGGACTCACGATCTCGACATTCCTGACGCTGGTCGTTGTGCCAACCGCGTATTCGTTGCTTGAGGATTGGGGAACAAGCCTTGCTGCGTTCTTCAAGCGCTTGAGAAAATCTGAAACCGGCACTGAATCAACACTCAACAAATAACAAACCACTGAAACCCGGCATCGAGGTTCTTATTGCTGAGAAAAGGACCCTTACGCTTGGCCATCACAGATTTAGGCTCCCGTCGTTGTGATTATCGTCCGCGACGACGCCAACTCTCGGTCCAAATGAAGGAGTGGGACTGAACCATCGATTCTGCGAGACAAATCGCAGGCTCATTCGTTTTATACTGCATAAGCAAGTAGTCGCGGCGTTGCCATTGACAAAATGGCTTGCTGAATATGGAGGTTCTTGCGCGCAAATCACCCGAGAGGAGGTGCGACATGCGAGTTCATTTGATGGATCAGCTTGCTCGACCAACGAGAAGTGGGGGTCAGACGATTGCCGTCACTCAGCAAGCACTATACATCTTCTGGCTCTTTCTCGCCGCCGGGTTGCTCTACGGATGCAGCACCACCCTCGAACTCACAAGCCTTTGGATGGACCGCGAGATTACTATCGATGGGGTTGATTCTGAATGGCGTGATGCGACGACCTACGCGCGGGCGTCAGACGCAGCACTTGGCATCACCAACGACGCTAACTATCTCTATGCGTGCCTGATCACGTCGAATCGTCAGGTTCAGGTACAGATGTTGGCGTATGGATGCACAGTGTGGCTCGACCCGGAAGGAAAAGCAAACAGAACATTTGGCATTCACTTCCCCGTGGGCGGTCAGCTTCAGGCTCGACGGTTTCTGACCCGCGACAACCCGGAGGAGTTGCAGCGGTTCGTGGACCTGGCACAAAGTAACTTGGAGATCGTTGGTCTTTCAGAAGCTGATCGACGCCAAATAGTGAATCGAAACGTGACGGGGATCGACGCACGCCTTGGTTACTCTGAGGGAATACTTGTGTACGAACTCAAAGTGCCGTTGCGAGAGACAGCAGAGCATCGTTATGCCATCGGCGTTACTGGCGCTCAGACCATCAGTGTTGGATTCGAGACTGGAGAGATCGGACCAAGCAGTCAACCGAGAGCTTCCGACCAGGCGATGGGCTCCGGCTCTCGCGTGCGATCAAGGGGTCGATCAACGAGCTCTTCGCAAGGCGCGAGAGATGAACGAGTTGAGCCCCTCCAACTTTGGGCAAATGTGCGACTAGCGTCCGGCGCTACGGCGATCACGAAGTAGACTTGGGAACCGACCTTTGCCCCTCGCGCTCTTCACGATCCAATGGCGGCGAATTCTCATCCGTGTTTCACCCGAATGACAGTCTATTCCTTTAATTCAATATCTCAAAAACTAAGCATCGATGGAGAACAACGTATGAACAACCGCAAGGGCATTTCGATTTGGCACGTGGTCCTCACAGTGATCGCGATCGTGGCGCTCTCCCTCCAGCAAGTCGCTCAAGCCCAAGGGATGCGGCGGACACCCGAAGAGAGGGCAAAGATACTGAAAGATAGTCTCTCCCTCTCAGATGAGCAGACCTCAAAAATCACGAAGATCTACGAAGCTCAGCAGAAAGAAATGATGGAGAAGATGGGGGAATTGCAGGGCGATCGAGATGCAATGAGGCAACTGATGCAAGAGGTCATGACAAAAACCAACAAGCAAATCGAGGCTCTGTTGACGAAAGAGCAGCTCAAGAAATTCCAGGAGCTCGTGAAGCAGCAAATGCAGATGCGGGGGCGCATGCAACAGCGTCGCCAGGGCAGTTGACCCGAGGGGGGATCCCCTTGAAAGTCCCGCGACGGGGCGAACGCTGTTTGACAACAGCTTCGCCCCGTTTTTTTTGTACTGGCTCACCGTGGGCAACATGACACATCAGAAGTCCATGTTGTTGATTCGATCACAGTATCAAAGACTAAGACGAAATCGAGCCGGTTTCGCATATCGATCCCTGGCAGCCATGAGCAGCAGGACAACATCAACAGTCCGCTTTCAGCGCGCTGTTTGTTTCCTTGCAGATTTTTGATTTACTTCGAAGAGAACGCGCGAAGCTTTTCGTTCAGAAGGAGAAGTTAGTCTCCAGACAAAGCATGAAAGCCAGGAGTCTCATCGGTGTCGTCGGAGGAGTCGGCCCGCACGCCGGGCTTGACCTCGTTCGGAAGATCTTCGATCAAACCGTCGCGGGCAGCGATCAGGAACATCTCTCCGTCGCACTCCTCTCGTACCCTGACCGGATTGAAGACCGGACCTCGTTCATCGCCGGCAGGAGCAGCACGAACCCTGCTTATGCGATCGATGCGGTGCTGAGGGACCTCGAGTCTCTTGGTGCGTCCGT
>CAZTKU010000021.1:0-24569 GCA_964614245.1 uncultured Ignavibacteriaceae bacterium | reverse complement strand
CTCATGAGGAGCAGTCTGAGCTTTCGTAGCGATTCCCCTTTTTCCGATGAGGACTGGACTTCCTCAATACGTGCACGAAGAAATTCGACAAGCGCCTGGCTACCGAGGTCAGGAAATCGATCGTAAATCGCGGACGAGTTGAGTCCCGTCTTCAGGCCTGCCCGCACCAGGTAGTTTTCCCTCTCAACTTCTTGCAGGAATTTCTCTATCCGCAGCCTGATGTCGTCGAGCGGCTCCATCATATCAATGAGAAAGATGCTAGTTTTTCCACCGTACGCTCTCGAATCTCTTCCCATCGCTTCTCCACATCAAGGCGCCATCACGATCCGTTCTTCGAACATCAACCCCCATCTTGCGGAATTGTTCAATGACTTCGGGAGAAGGATGATGAAACTTGTTTTTGCGGCCGACCGAAATCGCTGCTATCGCCGGCCGGACTTTCTCAAGAAACTTCCCGCTGGAACTTGTTCTGCTCCCATGGTGCCCCGCCTTCAAGACGTCACTCTGGAGCAGCGCGCCATATCGCTGAAGGACCTTCTCTTCTACCTCCATCTCAGCATCACCGGGGAGAAGCAGGGATGTTGATCCGTAGAGAATCTTCAAAACGAGGGAGGTATTGTTCAAATTATGTGAGCTGTCCGTACCCGCAAGAGGGTGAAGGACAAAGACCCGGGTCGTCGGATCGATCTGCAGCATATCGCCAGCCGAGACTCGTTGGACGAGTATCTCCTGCCGCTCGGCTGCCGCAGCCATGTCGCGGTACAGCTTCGATGATGCCAGCGCGCCCGACTCAACAATCCGCTTCACCTCAACGTTGCTCAGCAAAGATCGGACTCCGCCGATGTGGTCGCTATGTCCATGCGAAATAACAAGTGCGTCAAGTGTACGGATTCCGTTGCGCTTCAGAAATGGCGCCACGACGCGCTCACCGGCGTCATACGCGAAGCTCTTGGGACCCGCGTCAACGAGAAGCATCTTTCCATTTGGAAATTCCAGGAGCAGAGCATCTCCCTGACCGACATCGATCGCGGTGAACGTGAGCGCCGGTTTGTGATGAGTGAATACGTCTGCGAACACAAAGACATTGACAGCGACCAGCAAGGCAACGACAAACTTCACGAAGAGCCGCCTATGGTTCAAGCTGAAGACCGCTCCGATGCAAAGGTAGTAGATAACCGGAATGCCTGCCGAAAGGCTTGAGGTCTCAACGTAGGCCAGAGGGACCTTCGAAGCAGCTGAAACGAATCCGAGGAGAAATGACACCAGTGCGCCGTTGAGAGCGGCGTAGCATTCTGCAATCCAGGTTGAGACAGCCGAGAACGCAAGGGTCGCAAAGCCAAGCACGACGTTGATCCCACTGATCGGGACGACCACGAGATTAGCGAGTATCGAGACGATCGAGACACGGCCAAAGTAATATGCCGTGAAGGGGAGGGTACCGATCTGAGCTGCCAACGAAACGGCAAACAGTTTCAAGACGTAATCGATCGCCTTGATCTCCTCGAACCGTTCGGGGATCCTGCGAATGAGCGATTCGAGCTTTGGGTAGAAGTAGACGATCGACAGCACAGCGGCAAACGACAATTGGAAGCCGACGTCGAAAATGTACATCGGATCCCATAAGAGCATCACCAAGGCCGCAGCAGCCAGCGAATTATACACATCCGTCTTGCGCTCAAAGAGCGTTCCGAGGAGAATTGCGCCTGCCATGATGGTTGCTCGAATGACAGACGGGCTCAGACCCGTAATAACCATGTAGATGAGCAATCCAAGAATCGTTATCACCGTCGCCCATCGTTTCGAGAGTCGAAGGAGGCTGCCGAGAGCGTGAAAAATCAGGGCAACCACGAGCACATTCGATCCCGAAACGGCAAGTATGTGAATTGTCCCCGTGTCGATGAACGATTGTTTGATATCGAGCGAAATGTCCCCCCGGTACCCGAACACGACCCCCTTGAGAAAACTTGCCTGCTCGGGCGGATGGAAGCTGTCAAGCGTGCGATAGATTCCCTTTTGCGCCGAGCTCATGAACGATGACAAAGAGAATTCACGAGTTGCAGAGGTCCTCGCGAGCCCGGTTGTATCCTGCACGAAGACAATCCCTTGAACCCCGTTCAAGGCCAGAAACCGCCCGTAGTCAAACTCGCCGGGATTGCGTGGTCCCGGGAGAGCTTCGAGGTTGCCGCGGACGACGGCTTCATCCCCCACTCCCAATCCTTCGAGGCGATGCAACCCGACGGATTTCCGCACGACGACAAGAACCCGCCGGTTCACATTAGAGGTGGCATCCTTACGCGTCAAAGTGGAGGTTTGCACAAGAAATTCTGAGTGCGACCCCTTCAAGATCGGCTCCGACTCGACAACGGCAACCATACTGATCGGCTCCTCGAGACCGTCAGGCACAAGGATCTCCGATTGGAGCGTACGACCTCGGAGAGCTGCTAGATGGAAACCGATCAGGAAAACAATTGCGTGAAAGCCCGCTGCCACAAAAGGGGAGCCCCTTGAGCGAAGGAAACCGACGCAGGTCAGGAATGTGAGAGCAAGAAGGAGCGTGTAGGAAATCCAGAGTGGAAGAGTGAGAGAGCTGGCCACGAGGATGCCAACAATGACCAGCGCTGCCACGCGAGCTGCCGGTCTTCGATTAAGATCTGTAGGCCCCATTGCGGCTAGAGCATTCTGAGAATTGCCGGTGTGATGTGCGTGAGATTCTTGATCCCGTCGAGGAACTCCTTGTGTTTCTTCCCAACGGCCAGACAGGGCACAGGGTTCCGGGTATGGGTTTTGGTCGAGAGATCTTCGATGTTGCCATGATCACTCGTAAGAACCAGAAGCGATTCAGACAGATCGATATCCTCCAGCAGTCCGCCGAGGAGCGCATCAAATCGCTCTAACACCTCCACAGCGAGAGGCATATCCTGGGTATGGCCGGCGTGATCAGTCAACCAGTACTCAAACAGTGTGAAACTATGCTTGTTCGCGATCGCGCAGAGATGATTCCCGGCTTCTTCTGGCGTCACGACCGGGAGGTCCGGATATCCCAGTTCAGGCCATCGCGCCCGGGTGAGATCCGCAGAAAGGGCATTGTCCCCCCGCAGTGATTCGACACGCAATAGCGGAACACCGGCATACCTGCACGAAAGTGTCGTTACGGTCAGGCGCCGAGTTCCCGTGTCAACGTAGTCAAAGAATTGCTGTGGGAAGGCGTTTGCAAAACACACCGACTTCCCAAGAGATTTCAGCTGTCGAAAGATATTCTTTTCTTCAACGAGCGGATGAAGCGTTGTCGTCGGGTGTGGTCCAAAGTGCTGCCCGATCAGTTTTGCTGCATTGACTCCCGTGAAGAGGGCGGCCTGGCCTGTACCGCTTTGTGGGAATCCTGGAATCCCGAGCGTAGCATTCACCGGTATGAGCTCGGCTCGTTTGGTAGAAATCCGTTTCAACCTCGAATGGGGCATCTCCCCCCCCAACAGTGACCGAAGGTGAGGCAAATCGGCGCGGAAGAAAGGATTGACCTCTGCGTTTCTCACCCCTATGCCGACGCCGTCTAAGAAAAGAAGAAGAACGCGCATGAAACTGCAGTTGAGGATTATGAGGGATTCTTGCTCTCGATCGCAACTGTCACCGGGCCATCGTTGACAAGCTCCACGTCCATCATCGCGCGGAAAACGCCCGTCGCGACCTTCGCGTGCCCCAATGACGCTCTCAGGTGACGCACGAACGATTCATACAGTCGTTCTGCCAACTCAGGTGGGGCTGCTTCACTGTAGCTTGGTCGGTTGCCTTTTCTCGTGTCGCCATAGAGAGTGAATTGCGAAACGACCATGGCTTCTCCGCCGACATCCTTGACTGACAGATTCATCTTCCCTTCCTCATCATCGAAGATACGAAGCGCGGCACAGCGGTCGGCCAGGTACTGCGCGTCTGCCTCGTCATCGGACTGCTTCACCCCAAGGAGGATCAGCATGCCTCTTCCGACGGTACTGTGAGGAATCCCGTCGAGAGAGACCGAGCAGCGGCGCACGCGCTGGATAAGAGCTCGCATAGCGATCAACAAGAACGTTGGAGGTGCTAGTTCACAAAGCCAGGGTTGCGGGTCTTTGACCGGCACGATGCGATCACAACGCGGGGAACCTTCTGAAGGTCGGGCACCACCGAACAATCGGAGAATGCTGCTTCTTGCATCATTTGGATGACGTGTTCGGATTGCCCGTATCCGACCTCCACCAAAAGGCATCCCCCATCTCGGAGGAGGTAGGGAGCCAGTTCGATAATCCTCCTGTGGAATTCGTTGCCATTAGTCATATCCATCAAGGCTGCGCGCGGTTCAAATTTCCTCACTTCCAACTGTAAATTGTCCCATTCGGCTGGGGGGACATACGGCGGATTCGACACGAGAACGTCAAAACGCCGGAGAAGCAGCTGATCGACGGGCTCAAAGACGTCCATCTTCTCGAAGGAGATGTTCCCGTCCACGCCATGGGTAGCTGCGTTGAGGCGGGCAACCTCCAGGGCTTCGCCGCTCATATCGATTGACGTCACCTGAGCCCTTCGGACGAATTTTGCCAGCGCCACCGCAATGTTGCCGGCCCCCGTGCCAATCTCAAGGATTGAGATCGGTTGTTCAGAGGTCGCTCTCTTACAGACCAGCATCGCTTGCTCGACGAGCGTCTCGGTCTCAGGCCGCGGGATGAGAACCCGTTGATCGACTTTGAACTGCAGGCCCATGAAACTCGCTGAGCCAACGATGTATTGCACGGGCTCCCGGTTAAGCCTCCGCTCGTAGAGCGATCGGAACGCACTCATCTCTCCGCTCGTCAGGGATCGATCGGAACCCGTGTAAAGCTCGATCCGGGGGCATTGGAGGGAGTGTGAAAGCAGAAGCTCGACGTTCAGCCTCGCTTCGGGGATCCCACATCGGCGCAGGTGGTTGATGGCAAACTTCATCAGTTCGCGGATTGTCCAGACTTTAGTCTGATGCCGGAGCATTACTTACGTGAGCCTCGCTTGACTCGAGGGCCGCTCGGGGTCTTCTTCGGCTGGCGCTTTTTTGCGGTGGGTCGTTTTCGCTTCGTTAGTGAACTGGCCTTCGTCTTTTTGGGGGAGCTCGCTCTGCCATGAGCCCGTTTCAGCGCGACGCTGAGCTGCTTCATCTTCTCTTCGGAAAATGTCTTCTTCACTTCGCGTTGCAGCTTCTGGGTGCGAGCGAGGATGTCGAGAAGCTGATCCTCAGCCTCTTGATCCCCTTCCGGGCGCTGCTCCCACGCTTTCGTGAGCGCGTCCATCGTCAAATCGACTTTGCGACGGATCAGTCCACCAATGATCTCGGGTGTCAGCTCAACCCGCCTCAACTTGACGCGATCTCCGGAGTAGAATCCCAGGCTTTCCAGCTCAGGCTCTTCGCCCGAGTCGCCTGTCGTCAATTCATCGAAAGGTTCTCCGTTCTCATCGCGACCGGGCATGAACTCAAATCGCGTGTCCCCCTCGAGAAGCGCGGTGAAGTCCGCCAGCGAAGGCGCTTCAAATCCCTGAACCTTTGCCTGCTTCTCAACTTCCCCCCAGATTTTCTTGACGGGGACGATGACATCCTTATCCGAGGCAAGGATGCGCTCGGCTTCATTCAGACATCGTTCGTACACGGGACCTCCATGAACAAGCGTGCGTGATGATCTCACAAAAATGTAAAACTATTTGAAGGAAAGCGCAAGTTGTTGCCCTCGCGTGAATCGACCCCCAACCAGAGGCGACACACGCCACTGTGTTCTCGCCCGAGCCCCCGCTAAATCACCCCCCGCCTGCAATAAAAAGCGAAGGGGTCACGCACGTGACCCCTTTGCACACTTTCTCGAAGCAACACGTTCTTCAGTGTTTCTTCATCTTGTCGGCAAACAGTTGGGCCGATTTCTCGATGTCATAGCCAACCTTGGACATATAGGCGCCGCCGAATTTTTCCACCATTGCTTTCAGCGTGTCATACGCATCTGCGCTGCAGAAGAAAATGGGAGTGTTGCGGTTCATACCTTCGCGGCGCGCCAACTGCAGAAGCGCTATCCCCGGAAGATGGCCCTTGAGGTGTATGTCCTTAAAGTCATTGTCGAGGATGATCAGGCTAAATAGTTCTGATCTGATTTTTTCCCAGGACTCGACGCTCGTAGCGGTTTCTACGATCTCGATCTCGTCCTCCAGAATCGCTGTACAGACTTCGAGAGCGAATCCGTGGGATTTGCGCTGCCCCTCGTCATCATCGGCAACGAGTACCTTGTACGGCATGAATCCTCTCGTCCTTGCGCTGATCTCTGCCTTTCGGTCAAAAACATACAAACTTTTCCAAGTAAAAACAACATCGCTGTCTTGACGCTAATCACAAAGACTCGGCACCACTTACCTCCGCGCGTACACCATCTTTCCCGCCACAACCGTCTGCTCAACTCTTGTTGCCGGGACTTCACTCGGAGCAATTGTCAGAATGTCGTTCGAGAGAACGACAAAATCCGCCAATTTCCCTTTTTCAAGCGAGCCGAAAAGGTGCTCCTGGAAACCTGCGTAAGCGGCCCACGTCGTGAACGCACGAACTGCCTCCACTCTTGTCATTTTCTGCGATGCATACCATCCACCCGCAAAAGCTGTCGTATCTACGATTCCAGACTTCGAAAGCTGAAAAGACGCGCGCACATCCCCGGCATTCTCAGGCTTGCCTTGCCGATTCTGTCGCGTTACGGCTGCATGGATTCCATTCAATGGATTTGGATGTTCCACAGGAGTGTCTGAGCCGCCAGCAATGGTCACACCTGTCTCCAGCAGCGAACGCCACGCGTAAGCTCCAAGAACTCGAGATGGTCCCAACCGTGCTTCAGCCCAATACATATCCGACGTGCAATGCGTGGGCTGCATACTCGGGATCACCCCCGACTGCTTGAACCGGGGGATGTCGTTCAACGCCAGCACCTGGGCGTGCTCTACCCGCAGACGATGATCGGGTGCGTGGCGAGCTTTGAGGGCAGCCTCATACACGTTGAGGATGATATTGTTGGCCCGGTCCCCGATGGCATGAGTGCAAACCTGAAAACCATTTGCCAGCGCATCATCCACGGTTTTCCTGAGATCCTTTTCGGATGTTACAGTCAAACCGCGGTTGTCCGGATCATCATCATAAGGATCGAGCAGCGCCGCACCGCGGGAACCGAGCGCCCCATCCACATACAGCTTGACCGCCCTGACCCACAACTTGTTGTTGCCATACCCTACGATGGGTTCTTTTCTTGAGCCAGACGGGCCTGAGCCAATGTACTGCTGCCAGGTATCGCTCGAACCTTCGATCGCAGCATAAACACGAAACGGGAATTCATCGGCGTCGATCAAACGCTTATAAAGCTCGATCTCTCTGGCATCGACCCCCATGTCATGCACGCAGGTGATTCCGTACGAAAGAAATTCCTGCACTGCAAGCCTCACCGCTTCTTCGGCTTCTTTGTCTGAAAGCGGAGGCAGAAGCTTCCCCACAAGCTCCATCGCGTTATCAACGAAGACACCCGTGGGGTCACCGCGCGCGTCTCTGATGATTTTTCCGCCCTCAGGATCCGGTGTATCCTTTGTAATACCGGCTGCATCGAGCGCAGTCCCGTTCACCCAGGCAGCGTGCCCATCAATACGGACAAGGTAGACCGGATTGTTCGGCGAGAACCGGTCCAGCACCTCGTGCGTGGGGAAGCGCTTCGACGGCCAATCATTCTGATCCCAACCGCGTCCTCGTATCCATTGTCCCGGCTCACTCCTCTCCACCCGTGCTCGGACGAGGTCGGCAATCTGCGATTCACGATTCGTTCCGGCAACATCGAGTGTCAGCTTCGCCACGCCTAGGCTGAGCAGATGAACGTGGGCGTCAATCAGTCCGGGAAGAACGGTTTTGCCGCCAAGATCAATCACCTGCCGCGCCCGAAACCCCCTCAGAAGTTTTGCCGACGGTCCAATGCCGACGATCCGATCTCCGCGTACGGCAAGGGCTTCCGCGACTGCATTCACAGGATCCATCGTATAGACACGAGCGTTCACGTACAGAGTATCGGCTGACTGTGGTACGAACTGGAAAAAGAGGTACACGCCAAGGACTGACAGGACCAGAAAAAGAAGAAAGTACTTCGCCTGAGGAGTCATTGTCGTCATTTAGAGGAGGGGTGACGTCATAGGCATCGTTGCGTCAGAAGCAACTGAATTCCCCGCGGCTCGCATAGATGCTGATTCGCGTCGGCCCGGTGAATGCCGACCGGTTTATCTCACAAATCGATGGCAAATGTACTCGTCAGGAAAAGTAATAGCAACGGAAAAAGAATACAAGGATGGAGATCTTATCGGATAACACTCAATGGAGTATTCGGGTCGAATTTGGATCTGCTTACCTGAGGATTCTGTTTGTTCTTCGTGTAACCCGGAACGTATTTTGTCACGTACTGAGAAAGTTCACCGACAGTCACGATCCCGTCCCCATTGCTGTCGGCGCTTTCAAAGCTTTTCACCCTCCCCTCTGTATCTGTGATCTTTCCTCCCAGGCCTGAAACAAGAACGAATGTGAAAACTCCGTGCTCCCAAAAAAGCCAGGCTTCACCCGAGACTTCGTTCTCTGCACATGAGGTGAAGGAGACAATCCCCGGTTTGGCTTTGCTCATCTCAACAAGGTACCGGTTGATGAGATTCTCCTCCGCCGCCGTGGTTCTCGTCCCCTTGATGTAGTCATTAATGGCTCCGCTATAGCAGGCATCGGCAAAGAGGACAACTCTCTCGGCCTGAATCGACTGTCGCAACGCGACCTGAATCTCCTCCATGTCGAAAGCGGTCTCTTCGATCCGATATGGATCGGTATCGTGCGTGACAAAGTAGGAGTACCCCTTCCCTCTGCTCAGGCCATGCCCCGAAAAATAGATCATCACCAGATCTTCTTTCTGCGTCTGACTCAAAAAATCAAACATCGCGCTCCGGACATTTGCCCTGGTGGCTTTTACGTTGGTAAGGAAGAGAATATGATCATCGGCAAATGCGCCGCCGTTGGGGCTTCTCAGAAACTCGTAGAACGCCTCTGCATCTCGGTGAGCATATTTCAAATCAGGGATCTCGGGGTGTTGGTAATCACTGATTCCGACGACGACAGCCCATCGTTTGCCCGTGAACTTGTGTTCGGCCCGCTTGATCAGCAGGTGCTTGGTAACGGTCAGATGAGCGGCGGTTCTTGCCACTACCTCGAAAGAGTTGTCCCCAGGGAGCAGGCCAACCCTCAGGCTGAAGCGAAATCCCGAAGGAGTCTTGTCAGTCCGTATGGGTTTACCATTGACGGAGACGGAAGCGAGGAGGCTGTCACCTTTCACAACCCCCTCGATGGTCACAGAATCTCTCTGCTCGATGACAAATTCGCTCGGGCTCGGCTGCATGAACTCGATCTGCGGCGGCTGGACCTGAGCAGCAACAGGCTCGGCAGCCGGGGAATCCTTCGGTCGTGTGAGAATCTCTAGATTCTGCTCCGCATACTCACCAAAAATCCCTCCAGACCTTAATTTGCCGAGTACTTCGTCGAGCGAGTCTTTCAGTGTGAGCAATCCATCTCCCCGGTCAACGCCATCAAGGCTCGAGAATTTCTCGGAGCTCACGAAAGCGTGAAGAGCTTCCTTGCCGAAGGGCAAAGTGATTTGAAAGAGCGTCGGAATGACGTACTCGACTCCTCCGTTGACCTTATCCTCGCGGTCTTGATAGTTGGGGAAAATGATGACGTGCCGACCGCTCGCCTCGCTGTAGATCAGCCGGAGGTAACAGTTCTTATTGGCTGTCACCGACACTCGCAGGGTCTCCCCTTCGCAATAGGTGAGGTTCGGATGATTCACCGATACCTCAACCTTCAACGGGCGTTGTTCCGGACGAGTTTGAGATTGGAGGACGGGAGAAGCAAAGACAGAGGTCGCAAGACCCAGATGAAGGAACACAAGTGTGACGGACCACCGCATGTTCATGGCAACCATGGGATCGGTGAGAATGCCGCTGCCAATGTGCATTCAATCAAGAAGTCGAACTCCATTCCCGCTTTTCGGGAGTTACTTCACGACGATCGTAAGCGGCAAATTGATATCGAAATTCCCACTCGAGATCGGGCTTTGCTGAGACCGAGTTTCCCTCCGCACGTTGTCGCTTACGTATTGAGTCAATTCACCCAGACGAACCATTTGATCCTGGTTGAGGTCCGCCTTGCCGCGAAGCCCTTCGAGCAGATAGTGCGTAAACACACCATGTCCGCCTCCCCACCGCTTGTCTTCCTGCGAGAGCTGGTTCACGTCACTGGCGCTGAAAGTCAACGTGCTGGCCCGGGCTCGAGCAAGCTCCGCCAAGTAATCGTTGACAAGTTCTGGCGAAGCGAATGCTCGCGTCGTAGCGCCGCCCGTCACCCCGCGACTGTGGCACGCATCTGCAAAGACGAGCACCGACTTTGCCGTGACGTAGTCACGGAGTGCATCCTGGATTTCCTGCATCTTCACGGAGGTGGCAGCAAGCCTGCTGAGGTCAGAGTCGAAAGTGAGGAGATAGAGGATCTTCGGCCGATCGGGATCCGGTGCTCCGTGGCCGGCGAAGTAAATGAACACAAGGTCTTCCTCGATCGCCAGCTTGAGAAAATCCGTGAGTGCCTCGCGAACATTTGTAGACGATGCCTGGTCATTCAGAAGAAACCGGACATTCGATTTCGGCACGCCGACGCCCCCTTCTTCAATCGGCTTCGTGACGGTGTTATAGAACTCTTGCGCGTCTCGATCAGCGTAACGAAGCTGAGGAACATCTGTGGATCGATACCGGGAAATTCCAACGATGACGGCCCACCGCTGTCCCTTGAATAGATTCGTCGGGATTTGTCTTTTCTCAGCGAGGGTTTCGGGATTCCGCATGAGTTTGAAAACAAGCCGGTTCTCGTTCTTGAACCGATCAAGGGCCCGCACTTCGACGTCATTCTCGCCGAGAACTAACAATGCCTCTCCAACGAACTCAAACCCATCCTGCCCCTTCGACAGCCTCACTTCCTGACCGTTGATCGTGACCACAGCTACACCGCTGGTGTCCTTCGCCACCCCTCTGACAACAACAGAGGAGTTCTGCGTCGCGAACTTCGAATCGCTTGGGATGATCTTCACACCCCGTGTCGAAGTCACAACAGGTTCCCACACCTCGATATCGGGAGGCGTCGTATCTCGAGCGAGCACCTTCTCTTTCGTCGTGATGGAGAGAGCTTTTGAGTCGGCGGAGGCACCGCTGGCATCTGTCGCCTCCACAACCAGCGTGAGGATCTGGCCGCGAATTGTCTCGGAGGCTTGAAGCGGAATGCGAGCAGATGCCGAAGCCTTCGGCGCAATATCCCCCACCTGCACCGAACCTGGAAGACTGATCCCGCTCGCCGCAGGGTCGAATCTGGGCTTCACCACCACGCCCTTCGCTACAGAACCTCCAGAGTTCGATATCGACACCAGTACTGTGCCCGATTCTCCGGCGTCTAGCGCTCCATTTCCGGATGGCTCCACAAATTGGAGTGTCGAAGCTAACGCCGCAGGCTTGATTGCGGCACGCGTCGCAACGGATATCGGTCGGGGTTCTGCCTTGATACCGTTGTCCGCGCTGACTTCAATCCTAAGGGCAATCGTCTGACTCGTGATGTACTCAAGGGCAGAAACGTCGAACCGACCGCTGCCTGAGCCATTCGGAGCGATATCGCCGATCGTCACGGATTTCGCGAAGTCAAGTCCAATCGTGGGAGCCACAGAATTCAATTTCGCCACGACGTTCTTCGCGGCCGTGCCTCCGGCGTTTGTCACTGTGACCTTGATCGTGCCTTTTTCGCCAGCATCGAGGACCTGATTGCCTGACGGTTCGATGAACTCGACCGCCGCGGCAAGTGTCGCCGGCTTCGCCGCACCACGCGTGTTGAGGGTCAGCGACTTGGGTTCGACCTTGACGCCGTTGTCATTGGTCACGTCTACCGAAAACTTCAGGGACTGGGTCTGGACATTCTCCAGCGCAGAGATGTCAAAGCTACCGACGCCTGAGGCATTCGGCCCAATCTCGCCAATCGCGGCGGCGTCTCGGAATTGAAGTCCGGCGATCGGACCGACGGCGGTAAGCTTCGCGACGACGTTTTTCGCAGCGCTTCCTCCGGTATTGGTCACCGTGACCTTGACAGTGCCCTTCTCTCCCGCATCCAGCACACCGTTGCCCGACGGTTCGCTCAGCTCAACCGCCGCAGAGAGCACCGGCAGCCGGACCGGTGGTTGAATTGAAAACGTCTGGCTCCTTGCCTTAACCTGCCCCACGGCCACCTGAGCAGCGAGTCCGAGAACGGTGAAGATGGTCACGATTTTGTTCATTGGGATATTCCTCCCTCTGAGATACTTGGGGCACGGCAGGTCGCGCCAGGATCTGCGTGTCACGACACGCCTTTCCGTGGCCCTCCTTGCATTCACACTCATTGAGACGGACGGGCCGGCGGCGTCGGCAGTTCTGTGACAGTCGGCGTGGAGGTCGCTTCACCCTTCTTGCCTCCCCCGAGTATCGCAACAGCTCCACCCACAACGGCGAGCCCGCCGAGTCCGAGATAGAGCAAGAGATTGCTCTTCGTTACCTTGTTCACAGTAATTTCGAAATAGAATCCGTCACCGTACAGGCCGCTCGAGTAGTCCTTTGCGTATTCCCATCGTATTTGACGGGATTCTCCCGAGAAGCTCCCCTCTCCGATGTCGCCTGATGCCGAACGCACCGGCACTTTGAACGATGGGCTTCCTTCTCTCAGCAGCACAACACTGACCTCGTATTGTTCCGATGCAGGCGCGATGAGCTGATAGCTGATAAGAATGTGGTCGGGTTTGACCTCGACGGCTCTAATGCTGATCTTGATTTCGTCCTGCGGTTGCCTTGCCGCGAAAGCGGGGGCATCGATGCACCAGAGAAGCAGAGGAGCGATAATCCCCGCAATGATGCGGCGGCGCAGGCGATACACTCGAGAGATCCTCATCGCTGGTTCCTCATTTCAAAATGGTGAGCTTCTTCGTTTGAACCGTTTTTCCTTCAGAGACAAGGCGATAGAAATACACGCCGCTTGCCACAGACGAACCTCCACGATCGGTACCGTTCCACGAAGCAGAATAAGTCCCGGCGGCAAGCCAGGTGTCAACCGGGGTCGCGACCTCCTGCCCCAGCATTGAAACTATCTCAAGCCTGACGTGCGACTCCCTGGGAACCGTGAATATCAGTGTCGTGCTGGAATTGAACGGGTTTGGATAGTTCTGCAGCAACTCGAACTTCTGAGGAACGAAGCTGGCGAGCTCGTTCTCCACAAACTGTCTTTTCCCTATGACGAGCTTGAACCGTGTCACCTCTTCTGCGGAACGGTACGAGTACTCCTTCGTCTTCCTCAAATCCACCGGCACCGTGTTCGAGAGATTGATGAGCCGCACCTCATAGTCCGTCGGCACGCCCTCGACGCCCGAGAACCGGATCATGCCAATGGATCTCCGAGGATTCCGAACGGCGAAATCCCAGATCTGCCCGTCGCCAAGCGAGGGCCGGAAATCGCTACTGAACATGCTGAAGGCCTTGTCCCATTCAGGCCGCTCGAAATACAGGAAGCCCTGATCCATGAAGAGCGGCGGCTTGCGACCTTCCAGATCGTCAAACCCCTCCTTCGCTGCCGGCGCGATTCCCACGAAGTTTTCCGCATCTTCGTTAATATCTGATGCAAAGTTCAGCTGAATCTTCCAATCGACGGGGGGAAGCTGATCAATGGTCCCAATCTTGCCGCCAAAGGGATACGGTATCTTCAATGACGACGCGCCAGAGCTGTTGAAATAGTAGTATCCCTTGTAAGCATCCAAGGATCCACTCGTCGAGTATGATCCATTGTAGTCCTGGATCCGGGTCGTCGCCGTCGGTGTAATTCCATTTGCGTTGAGGACCGCCGACCACGCAATATTCTTGTCGAACGGATTCCCGATGATATTCCAGCCGCTGTGGAGTTGTATCGCATAGGTCGCATCCAGGCCCACGGTAACAGCCGACACGCTTCGCGAAATCGTCAGACCACCCCGCGTCAAGAGCCAGTAGCCCTGGCCGACACTCCACGATGAACCTCCGGAGAGTTCCACAAGGAAGTTCGAACCGGCCCCATTATCGCTATACATGCGCCAGTCAGTTTTCTGCGAGCCGGTCAAAATCTGGCTGAGGGAGAGGGAACTCACATTGCCCGGCAGGCTGACCAGCCGATAGGAGGTCGACGCCGTTAGATCGGAGCCGAAGGATATGTTCCCCGAGAGTTGGATTGTCGATGGCATCGACCCAGAGACGATCGTGAAGGTTCCGCTTTCGCCGTTCACCGCGGAATTCAGTGTCGAGCTGATCCGCAGTTTGCAGTTGGTCGAAGCCGGTGTGGATGGGGGGACCGAAACGGAAGCAGAACCGGTGTTCGCAAACTGGCCAATCGTTGTGTAGGAGCTGCCACCGTTCGTCGATAGCCCGATAGTGACCGTGCCGGTGAGGTTGCTGCTCGTCCAGGTAACAGGATACGTATACCCCGTTGCCCAGACCGTGGGAGTCGACGTGACGGCTATTGTGGCCACGACGGGCTTGGCAAGAGCTAGCGTCGCAAACGTCCGAGGCGCGAAGATGATTCCTCCAAGCGGCGCCTCCGCGTTCTTCTCGTCGCTGAAGACCTCGGCGAAGATGCCAATCACGCCCTTTTCGATCGGTGAAGGGGTAACACGCGTAAGATCGATGGAGAGCTCATACTGCAGGTGACCGCCAACGATGGCGATAGCTGCCTTTACAGTCGCCGGGTCGCGAATCTCGTCATCGACACCGAAATTCGGATAGTCGCCTACGATTCCGAAATACCTCACGGCCGGTGTTCCGCTGACGTCCTCGATCATGATCACACCTTCCGAACTGGGTGAGGTTGTCTCCCACGTTCGATTGTTATCAAGATCGTAGGCCATCATGAGAATATTCCACGTGCTTGCGGTCGCGTTCGAATCGTCGATCGCGAGATAGAGGTATTTGTCATCGTTCTTGAGATACGCAGTGACCGAGCGAGGCGGCAAGAACGTGCGCTTGGCCGTGATATCCTCGATCTGGGCATCAGCCCATTCTGTTGACTGGATGACTCCGTCGAGGGACGGCTTCACCGATGCAACTTTTGAAGAAAATTTGAATCCTCCGGCGCGAGGCGTTGCTCTGTCGAAATTGGACGGATCGCTCTCTTTGTTCGTGGCACCGTAGACCGATGTGACTCTGTAAAAATAGGATACTCCATTGCCAGCCGTGGTGTCGACGAAGTCCTCCCTTGGAGAGATGCCTATCGCGTCATAGGGTCCAGCCTGAGAGATGCTTCGATAGATACGGTACGAGTCTGGTGAGTTCGCCGAAGGCGGATCCCATCGCATCGGCACCATCCCTTCAAAGTTGCTTGCGGCCGAGAGGAATAGCGGAGCCAGTACGGAAGCTCCGTTCGTCAACGAGAGTGTGTACGGACCGGTCGATGAGGCAGTACCCTTGGTTTGAGCCTTCTTCTTCAGACTCGTTGGAAACGCGCCGGTGTTCTGTGCCTCGGCGATCCGGATGTAATAGACGCCTGGCCGATTTATCCCGTACAGGATCCTCTCCGTGCCCGTGCTGACCATGTCATTACCCACGAGTTCTGCACCCGCAGCGTCATAGAGGGTGACTCGGACATCGAGACCCGGAAGCGGATCGGTCACAACCTCGATCGCGATGAAATCGCCAGATGCCCCATTGAACTTGTAGTAGTCGACGTCACCCGCGACCCCAATCTCCGCGCCAGCCGATTTGAAGCCATACGGAATGCCGAATCCACGGTCGTAGCTGCTGTTCGGTTCGTAGGGATCTCCAGCTCCAGCTGTCGTCGTGAAACTCAGGACACCGCCTTTCTGTGTGCCGAGAGGATTCTGGCCTACGGCCCGCACAAAGTAGGTTGTGTTCGGGGTCAGACCGGTAAGGCGGGCCGTCACAAGCACGGCACCTGTGCCCGATCCGATTCCCTCCGATGTCGTCGTTGTGCTTGGTGAAAGAGCAGCATTCGTTCCCCATTCGAAGTAAATGCTGGAGGACGAGCCATTGGGATTCCCGACTGAGTTTACCGTGGCATACGTTGGTCCAACGTTAGACGGAGAAAGCGTGACAACCCAAGGAGGTCCAACCATTGTCTCGCCTGACCAACGGTATACCACTCCGGCCTGTCCCACGGCCCATCCATCTGCCGAGGACGCAAATGACACGGAGTACACATCCATCGTGTCGGCAGTCGCTCGGGATGACCACGATAACCCGGCATCGGTGGAGACGTTAGCTTCGCCGTTATAGCCGGCCAGGATGACTGAGGTCGGCGAGGCAAATGTCGCATCTACAGAGATGTATTTCCCAGGTTCCAAGAGTGGAGCACTCCAAGTGGACCCCCCGTTGGTGGTGCGCACATAATACCCGTTTCTACCCAGGACGATGCCGGCCGACTCATTGGCAAACGTCGAGGACCAGAGCGAGCTCCCCAACCCGCTGATGATGCCGCTCACGGTCCACGATTTTCCCCGATCAGTCGAACGAAACACGCGCGTGGATCCCTCCGTGGCTGCACCCGTCCCAAACCATGCTGCGTTTCCGAAGATGGCGAGACTGTTGGGATTGCTGTATTCGCCAGACAGGGGCGCCGGAATGTTTGCCGACGGAGTCCGAGTCCACGTCGTGCCGCCGTTCGTGGTCGTCCGGATGACGAAATAACCGTCCTCGGGATCGCCCATCAAGATGCCGTTGTTGCCATCATAGAATTTGACGGCGTTGTAGAATGTGCCTGGAGCGTTGGAGATCAGTTGTTGTATCCATGTCGATCCGCCGTTGGTTGTCTTATAGAGTGCCGAACTGCCGGCATTCAGGTCGTCCCCGGCAACCCACGCAGTGTTGGCATCACGCGCCTCGATGCTGAAGCAACTCAAAGAAGATACAAGTGGAGTCGTGGAAAGCCATGTGACTCCACCGTCCGTCGATCGTATCACCGTCCCCTTCTCGCCGCACGCCCAGACGATGTTTGCACTGACGGCCTTCACTGACCAGAGGGACACAGAGACGCCGCTCGGTTGAGGCGACCATGAAGGAGCAGCAATTTTCGCCATTCGGAGCGGCGTACTTCCATCCCAACGCAACGCCTTCCGGGCAGACCGCTGATCAGAGAATGTTCGTGCTCCGCGCAACGATGGTTGTTCTGCTGCAGATCTATCCGAGATCACAGCGAGCTGCACGATCCACAAAACGATCATGAGCCAGAGGGGACTCCGAAGCAGAGTTTTTCGGCTTGTTGCCACGTGCAATGTCCTTGGAGAAAAGTCCGTTGATGTGGGTCGAGTAAGCGAACTCGTTTGTCGAGCTGCTGAGTACCTCTCTCTGTCTGAAATACAAGCGGGCCAGACGCCCGACTGTGATACCAGACAAGTGGAAGACGTGAGAATTCTACGGTAAGGCTGGATTCCCTTCGCTAAATTAAGCCAAACCCCCCTGAATGTCAAGAAATCCCTTTATGACACGCCTCACAATCCCTTGAAGGAAAGTCACTTGACATATCGCTCAACAATCCCTATTTTCCAGCCGGTTTTCGCGACCGATCGCGGCGATGAGGAGAATTTGACTAAAGAAATCCGACCGATGGCAATCGACCTTCTCAACCAGACTCTGACCTCCATCAAGAGCCACATCTACCCGGCATCTATCTCCTTACCTGATTGGAAGTTAAAGGAAGGAAGTGTTCCGAACGCAGCATCTCCGACTCTCAACGATGCAAACTGGTGGAATTACACGATCCCCGCCCCATGGGGCGGCTACGACAAGACGGGCTGGTTCCGAAAACGCATCAGCATTCCGGAGCAGTTTGGGGGCAAGCAAGTCGCCTTGCTTCTCGATCTCCCTGAATCACTCATTTACGTCAACGGAAAGCCGTATCAGGGAGTCGACGTACACCACCAAGAAGTGTTGCTGACGACAAGGGCTCGAGCAAATCAGACTTTCTTGGTTGCTCTTGAGGCATACAGTGGTCGAAAAAAAGAACTCAGCACGTTCACTTCGGCACAGCTCGTCGTGCTGAATCCGACTGCGCGTGCGCTGTACCAAGGCCTCATGGCCTTGCACGAGCTTGAGAAAACGGTTGGTCAATCAAGCCCGGAATCGAAAGAGATCCGCGAACTGATCCGGCAGACGCTTGTCTTCCTCAAGTACTTCAAGCCCGAAGGCGAGGAATATCCCAACGCCATCGAACGGGCGTACAATTTCCTTCTCAGAGCCATCGAGGGCTCGTACAAGACTGACATTCAAGGCCTCGTTCACCTCGTCGGTCAATCACATATCGATGTCGTGTGGTTGTGGACATTGCAGGAGACAAAGCGGAAATGCGCTAGAACGTTCTCGACCGCACTGCGCCTGATGGAGGAGTACCCGGAGTTCTCCTTCACACAGTCTCAAGCTTTTCTCTACGAACTGACCAAGAAGTACTACCCTGAGGTCTACAAAGAGATCAAGCAGAAGATCGCAGAAGGCCGATGGCATCCGACGGGAGCAATGTGGGTGGAACCGGACTGCAATATTCCCGGCGGCGAATCGCTGATCCGCCAGATTCTGCACGGAAAGCGATTCTTTCGAAAGGAATTTGGACTCGATTCTGACACTCTTTGGCTTCCCGACACGTTCGGATTCAGCTGGGCTCTGCCACAAATCCTGAAGAAAACCGGCATCAAGTACTTCTTCACCACGAAGTTGACGTGGAATGACACCACGAAATTCCGCCACAACACATTCTGGTGGCAAGGTATTGACGGCTCGAAGGTCCTGGCTCACGCCCCTGCTGTTGGACTGGAAGGGTCTGTTACGCCAGAAGATCTCAACAAGAGCTGGGAGGGATATCAGGAGAAGGAGAAGAGTCCGCACACCGCCCAGACCTTTGGCTACGGCGATGGCGGGGGTGGCCCGTCCAAGGAGCAGATCGAGACATTCAGAGTACTGAAGACGATTGTCGGGTTGCCATCGTCAACACTCTCGACCGTGTCAGGATTCTTCAGACAACTCGAGGAACGCGCGTCCGAGCTTGATACATGGAACGAAGAACTGTACTTGGAGAGACACCGGGGGACATACACGACGCACGGCTGGGTGAAGCGTGAGAACCGTCAGGTCGAGGCTCTGCTCTCTACAACGGAGCTCTTGTCAGTGCTCGGCATGCTGTTCGGCACGACAGGCGCTTCACGCCGCTACCGTCAAAACGAACTCGAGGAAGCGTGGAAGAAGCTCCTGGTCAATCAATTTCATGACATCGTCCCCGGCACGGCCATCGCCGAGGCCTACGATGATGTCCGGAAGGAATTCTCGGCGATACGATCGACCTGCAAGAAATTGCAGCAACAGGCTCTATCAGGGATCGCGAAAAGTGGGAAGCGAAATGCCCGGGAAATTTATCTCGCCGTGTTCAACCCCGTTGGGTGGACACGTAACGACTATGTGACTCTCGAAATACGATCGAGGGAGAAGAACTTCCTTGTCCTTGATCACCACGGTCGAGCCGTTGAACACCAGGTCCTGGGACGGAGAACGGGAGTGGTTCAGTTGCTGTGTTACATCGAGAACGTTCCCCCGTTTTCGTTCCTGAATCTTGTTGTCAGCCCGAGCAGCACGAAGCCAGCCCCTTCAGATGAATGGAAACTGGGCAACCGGACGATCGAGACGCCCTTCTACCGTGTGCGACTTGACTCGAAGGGGCAGTTATCCTCCTTGTATGACAAAGACCTGAGACGGGAACTCGTCGTCAAAGGCGGGCGTGCCAACCGGTTTCAGACATTCAAGGATGTTCCTAAACAATGGGAGACGTGGGAGATCGATCCCGACTATGCGAATAGAGAGTTCGAATTGCTGAATTTCAAAAAGCTCAAGATCGTTGAGGTGGGACCACTTCGAGCAGCGCTTCGCGTGGAGCATCAATCGGACAATGGTACAAGAATAGTACAGGACATCGTATTCTATGATAAGTCCCGACGTATCGACTTTGTGACGAATATCCGCTGGAAAGAGAGACAGACCCTCCTGAAAGTCGGTTTTCCTCTCAACATGAAGACGACCTCGGCGACATACGAGATCCAGTTTGGGGCAATGCAGCGAACAACGAAACCCACCGAGCCCAGGCATAGGGCCAAATTCGAGGTCCCCGCCCAGCGCTGGGCTGATCTCTCCGAGTCGAAATTTGGCGTAAGCCTCTTCAATGACTGCAAATATGGCTATGACGCAATCGACAACACGCTGCGCCTGACGCTGCTGCGCTCGCCACATTATCCGCATCCACTCGACCCGCTGTGGTTGACCGACGAACGGTTCACGGACCAAGGCGACCACCAGTTGAGCTATGCTCTGTATCCGCATGCAGGCAACTGGCGAAACGGTGAAACCGTTCAACGTGCCCGGGAGTTCAATCAAGCGCTGATGGTCATCCCCGGCGCGGTGGAGCACATGAACCCCTTCGTGAGTTGCCCAGCCTCGAACATTGTGGTCGACGGCGTCAAAAAAGCAGAAGAAAGCGATGATATCATCATCCGGGTTCACGAGGGCCACGGGCAGTCAACGAAAGTCGCTCTGGAGTTCGGCCCAAGAGTGGAGTATGCGGCTGAATGTGACATGCTGGAACAAGAACTGGCCCCACTGAAACTCGTGAAAGCCAAGCTTGTGCTGAAGTTCTCGCCATTTGAAATCAAGACACTCAAGCTGAGATTCAGAACAAAACGGTAACCGCTCCACCTTCTTCGACCGCCGTCATAACCTTTCAAGATCCAAATTGAGCGATTGATGCCGTCTCGTCTCCAACGCGGACTGATCGTTTTGTGTCAAGCTGGGGTGGAAAAAAGAAAACGGGCGAGTAATCACGCGCCCGTCGCGATTTGGATGTAATGTCGGTCAGCGAAGCAGCGTGTCCGGGGCGAGGTTCGACGCTTCGATGTCTTTGAAGTACTTCACTGTGGCGACCTTCAGCTCGAGCGTTGCTTCGTCATTACACACGATAATACCGTGCGGGTGGAGCTGCAGCGCGCTCACGGTCCACATGTGATTCACGCCCGCTTCGACAACCATTGCCAGAGCGCGGGCCTTGTTGTACCCGCTGATGATAATGAGCACCTCCTTCGCATCAAGCACGGTCGCAACGCCTACCGTCAAGGCCGTCTTTGGTACTTTGGTGATGTCATTCTCAAAGAACCGCGCATTCGCGACGATGGTGTCATACGTGAGCGTTTTGATTCTTGTTCGTGAAGCGAGAGAGGACCCGGGCTCATTGAACGCAATATGTCCGTCCGGTCCGATCCCACCCAGAAAGAGTTGAATACCTCCGAGCTTTCTGATCCTCTCTTCGTAGCTCTCACATTCTTTCTGTAGGTCTTTGGCGTTCCCGTTGAGAATGTTGACGTTCTCCTTCTTGATGTCGATATGCTTGAAGAAGTTGTTCCACATGAAGGAATGGTAGCTCTCCGGGTGGTCATCGGGTATGCCGATGTATTCATCCATGTTGAACGTCACCACATTCTTGAACGATACGATCCCCTTCTTGTGCAGTTCGATGAGTTCCTTGTAGGTACCAAGAGGCGACGAGCCGGTCGGAAGCCCAAGAACAAATGGTCGGTCCGGGGCGGGACCAGCCTCACGGATTTTCTTGACGACGTAATTCGCCACCCATTTGCTGACAAGTTCGTAGTTCGGTTGAATGATAACTCTCATGAAGCACTCCTTTGTATGATGAGTCTCTGTTTGTTGTATTGTTCCGACAGATGGATCCTTGCTACATCTTCGAACGCCTGATGGGTGATGGACGACATCTGACTTCTCACGACTGCCCTCTTCACCTAATAGCTGAAAGGAGAGCTTTGAACTGCTCCTTGCGCTGTTGAATGGCGGTGCCTTCAGCGACAAGCTTCTGAACAACGGAGTTCGTCTCAGCGGTTCCTCGGACAGCCTCGAAATCTCGTTGCACGTTCTCATCCGACTGGTCGACGCCGTATCCGATTCTCGTGGAAGCATTGAATTCCTTCTTTGAGTCCTCAAGAATCATCCCTCGCATCGCCATCGCCTCATTCTCCCACTCCTCAATTGCCGATCCAGCTTGATCTTTGGTCATCGCATCAAGTCGGACACCGTACTCCTTTTCATAGACATCAAAGACATACCTCCACTCGTCGTCGCGGTAGGCGTCGTACATCAGTTGAAATTCAACGACGAGGGCATCATAGCTGGAGAGTTTGCCATTCGCGATGGCGGACTCGAGCCTGGCGATCCGTTCCCGCGGAGTGAGCAAGCCGCTGATGTCCGCCCATTCCATGGGGTTCTTCAGGTTCGATTTTGGAGTCAGCGATCCAATCGCCGCCTTCCAGTTCTTGGTTTTCGTCAAGGCCTCTTGAAGGCGTGCGGTTACCTTCTCATTCAAGTAGCGTCCGATCGCGAGTGAGTAGTACCTCGCACCCTTGCGTATGGAGGGACAATCCAGCAGCGCTTCACCGTAGTTCACCAATGTCTCTTCGTTCGGCACGTTCTCACGCAGTGACAGAAGATCATCTCGACCCCGCCTCATCTTCTCGACGCTGTAGGGCGAGAAGACATCAAAGATGATGAAGTCTCGCTTCTTGGGTGATCTTCGATTGTCCCGCCTTGGCCACTTTTCGCCGTCCCGAACCATGCCAACAGACGAGAGGTTGAAACCCGGAAGGATTTTCGTGACCCCCCCCTCCTCTTTGATGTAGGAAAACGGCAGGTTCGGAGTATCGATGTTGGCATAGTGCTTCCCAATGACAACGCTAAAGGCGCCGATGTGAGCTTCCAACAGCAGATACGAGAACGATCCTGTCTTGCAGCCCCGTTCAAGAACACCCTGGTGGACCGGACCGAGCTTGTACATATGGTTGCTCTGGTTCGTGCCGCTGCCGGCATTGAAGAAGGAGAACATCCCTGCAATGAGCAAGGTTGACTTGTGGTGCGTGACCGTGTAGGGTCCTGCAAAGACCGAGACTGCTTCACCATGGAATGCTTCAGAGTTGGCGAAGAAGAGTGAGTTCTCAGCAGAGTATTGCTTTCCCATCTTAACGCCTTGTCCGACGAACACTTTGTCGATCATCGATCCGCTCTCAACCCGAGCGCCTTCGGAGAGGATGAACGATTTCGCGTGAACACCCTCGCCTACCTCCGTCGGATGCTCTGCACAGCTGTTGATCGTCCCATTTTCCAGGTACTGTGCGCCGTGGATGTACGCGTACGGTCCAACGGCGACGTTGCGAAGCGAGCCGCAGTGCAGAATCCGTGCCCGCTCGCCAACCCGCCCCCTCTCCGCCTTGGCCGCGGCAGCCTTTGAGTCCATGAGCACAGCCAGCCTCTTGGAGAATTCCGGGTTGTGCCGCATCATCCCTTGGACATACGCTGTCTGAGAGGTCAGGTCGTTGATAATCTTGATTCCTCGTCCCCCGGCCTCATTGATCGTCTCCAGCTCAACTCCATTGCCAAACGTTGCGCCGAGATCCGCCACAAGCGATGCGACATCCTGAATGACAACCCCGGCCTCGATCACGTAGTTCGAGATGACTGAGCCGATGTTTGCGATGCGTGCCTGATCTCCGATGATGCAGTCCGATAGGGATGCCCGATAGATCCCGCAAAGGAGCTCAACTCCGTCGACCACGTGGCTGCCGGTCGTGCTGCCGATCTGGACAGTTCCGTAGAAATGAACGTTGCTGATTCGCACAAGATCGCAACCGGTGGAGATCGTAACGAGCCGCCAGTCGCTGGCCGTGCAGCCCTGTCCAACAAGTTGAGCGACCTGATGTTCTGTAAGGTGCACAAATGTCATTGGTGATACCTCAACGTCTTCGATTTATGAGCCAATTGAAGGTTCTCGATCTCCTGAAGCAGGTCAACGCCAGAACAATCGAGATAACACCGGATCTTGAATTCTACAGGAAGGATCTCCTCCTGAACCTCAACGAGCCGAAGGGTCTCATTTCAGTGCTTTCTTGAAGTTCTCAACCATCCGCTTCGCCCTCTCCGTTAGCACCTCATACCGTTCCTCATCGATCGCCTTCTTGTCCAGCAGGTCACTGCCGATCCCAACCGCCACGGCACCGGCGGCGATCCATTCTCCGACATTGTCAATTGTGACGCCACCTGTCGGCATGAGCCGGATATCGGGAAACGGTCCTCGAATGTCCTTGAAGTACTTCGGGCCCAGAGATGTGGCCGGAAAGACTTTGACGATATCGGCTCCGGCGGTCCAGGCTGTGTAAATCTCCGTGGGTGAGAAACACCCCGGCATCACGACCGTTTCCCGCTCGGCACAGAGGCGAATGATCTCGAGATTCAAGATTGGGCCGACAACGAACTTCGCTCCTGCGTCGATGACCTTGTTGGCCGTTTCCCTGTCGACGACCGTTCCAGCACCGATCAGAACATCGCCGGGAACCGACGGAGCGAGCTGCCGGATGATGTCGATCGCACCGGGCACCGTCATC
>CAZTKU010000020.1:0-24814 GCA_964614245.1 uncultured Ignavibacteriaceae bacterium | reverse complement strand
TCGGTTCTTTTCAAAATCACCAGTTTCGAATTTAGATCCTTCGAGTCTTTGTGACTTCGTGGCAAGAAATATGGGGTCTTCCGCACTCTGCTAGAGTGCGTCGCCACGCAGAAGGCGTATTCGCTTCCGGGCCTCTTCCAGATACAGCGACGTTGGATGGTTGATCAAGATCTGCTCGTATGCCTCTATGGCTTTCTGCTTGTCCTTCAACCGGTCTTCGTAGATTTGCCCTACGCGCAGCTGCGCGCGATCGCGAAGAATGCTTGTAAGCATGTCGCGCACAACGTGCTGAAAAACCTCGAGGGCTTCGTTTGTGTGATTCAAAAGGAGCTGAAGCTCGCCGATCTTCATCATCCCATCATCCACCAGAAGTGCTGTCGAATACTGGCGTATGACCTCTTGAAAGCGGACAAGCGCTTCGGAGTATTTGCGTTGCCGCATCAACAAATCTGCCCCTGCAAATGCAGCGAGTCCGGCTTGCGCGGTCGTCTTGTTCTCCTGAATGAAATAGAGAAGCTGCAGGGCATCGTTCGCGAGATCGGTGTTGACATTCGCCGTTATGGCCTGCAGCTTCACCAGAGCTGAGTCATAACTTGCCTCGAAGTAATCAAGTTCGGCAAGATGGAAGAGAGCACGATCCCTATAAAGCTCCGGTGACAGCACCAGGAGCTTCTGATATTCCATCTGGGCCTGAGCAAGGTTGTTTTGCGCAATCCGGATTTCTGCAATGCTGGCCGTCGCTTCGTTGGCTAGGGTTGGGCTGAACGGAAGTATTCGGACCCTGTTAAAGACCGCCACCGCCCCGTCAAGATCAAAGAAACGGCGGTATCGGATTATGCCAACACGGGACCACGCCTGCATAGCAATTTCCGAGTTCGGATGCTCTGCGGTCAAAGCCTCATACAGTTCAATGGCGCCCTGAAAGCTGGGGCGCGTCTCCGAGACGGGGCCCTCCAGAGCTCTCGCGGACGATGTAGCGCCCGTTGTCAGGCTAGCCTGGAACAGGGTATCGCGCTCTGCACTAAGCTCTTCGATGGCTCGTGCATATCCAAATCGGGCTTGCGGAAGAAGGGGTTGAGCTGGGTATTGGTCAATCACCTCGCGGAATGCCTTCGCCGCGACAACGCACGCCTTCTCTTGCATGGCTCGTTGGGCAAACTGAAACAACTCCGTTCCGTTGGCCTTGCTCAACTCGTCGATTGTTCGGTACTCCCGTAACGCTGATTCATACTCCTTTCCTTCCATCAATAGCCATGCAAGGAGCGAGTGCACGGGAATATCGTTTGGTGCCCGCTCGATCTCTCTGTGCACGACCCTGAGCGCGGCGCGCAACGCTTCTTCCCTGCCTGTGTAAGAGCTCAGGCGTGCCTCGATGTACGTAAGCTGTTGGGGGCGCTGGCGAAGGATCTTCACGTATTCAGCCGTAGTGAGCTCATACTGCTGGAGAAAACTGTAGAGTGATGCCAGGTCATCCATGAACAACTCTTGATTCCCAGTCACGCGGCGAGCGCTCAGATAGATCTCGATGACCCGCTCATACTGGCGGTGTTCAAGCATTTGTGAGGCGATGAGACGGTAAAGGTTGGGATTGCGCGGGTCTTTGCTGAGCACGATTTGCCACAAGGAGTCTGCCTTGGGAGGTGCGCCCGCCTGATAATAGAGGCCGCCGAGAACGGAAAGCAGGTTTTCGTCCCGCGGCTGGAGCACGAGTTGTCGCTGCACAAGATCGATGGCTTTCTCGTATTGCTTCATCTGTGTGTAGCAGCGGCGCAAGCCGTCATAGAAGACATAGTTCTGGGGGGCGGCTTCGTGTAGCGACTCATAGATCGGGGCCGCCCGCTCCCAGTCGCCAAGTTGCTCAAAGCCTTGGGCGAGCCGCAATTTCGCGGCAAGATCAACTTCTTGCGCAGTCACCTGGGTCGCGAGAAGAACGACGAAAAGCACAAGTCGTTTCACCAAACGATCACCGAGAATGTGATGTCTCACAATCATGCATGTCATCAACGCTTTCGCATCCCACCCTCACCAATATATCAAAAAATGCTGGGCTTAATCAAACAACGGTTGCCTTCACTGGAGTCAACACTGAGTGCGTGAGGCAACGTTCCACTTACCTTGACTTGCCCTCCTTAATTCCTTACCTTTTTTCTGATAACGCGTGGGCACCGCAACCAAAAATATCGCCATCCTTGGATCAACGGGCTCGATTGGGCAGAACAGCCTTGAAGTGATCGGGGGCTTTTCCAATCGCTTCCGCGCGACGTACCTCACCACCAATACGAACATCACTCTGCTCCAGAAGCAGATCAGAGAATTCAGGCCGAGGGGTGTTGTGGTTCTTGACAAACGCGCCGCGTCGGAATTGAGGAAAACGGTCGGTGACGGCCTCGAGGTGCTCTGCGGCGAAGAGGGCCTGGAGCAGATCGTTGCTCGGGACGATGTCGACATCGTTATCAGCGCGCTTGTTGGCTTTGCCGGATTGAAGCCGACCGTTGAAGCGATCAAGCATCGCAAGACCATCGCTCTGGCGAATAAGGAAACACTTGTTGTCGCTGGGGAGCTAATGATGTCGCTGGTGAAGGAGTATGGCGTGCAGCTTATACCTGTTGACAGCGAACACAGCGCGATTCTGCAGTGCTTGCTTGGCGAGGACCGGTCAACCATCGCAAGACTCATTCTGACCGCCTCGGGAGGGCCATTCCTTAACACACCAAAGGAGGCCTTTTCATCAATAAGGGTCGAAGAGGCGCTGAATCACCCAAACTGGAAGATGGGGAACA
The DNA here is from genome assembly GCA_964614245.1 of uncultured Ignavibacteriaceae bacterium. GTDB lineage: Bacteria > Bacteroidota > Ignavibacteria > UBA10030 > UBA10030 > VGWB01. The sequence continues at coordinate 22,034 of CAZTKU010000020.1, read as the reverse complement.
AGATCACCGTCGATTCCGCTACCCTCATGAACAAGGGTCTTGAGGTAATCGAAGCCCATTGGCTCTTTGACCTCCCGGCCGAGCGTATCGGGGTGGTGATTCACCCGCAGTCGATTATCCACTCCATGGTTGAATTTGTCGATGGTTCCGTGAAAGCTCAGCTTGGTTTACCTGACATGAAACTCCCCATCCAATTCGCGCTGACGTACCCGGACCGATCCCCAATGAACGGGGCAAGGGTGGATTTCCCGAGGCTTGGGTCCATGACCTTCTTTGAGCCCGACAGGGACAAGTTCCGCTGCCTGCAGCTTGCGTCCGATGCGCTTGGGCTGGGCGGAACCGCACTGGCTGTTCTCAATGCTGCAAATGAGGTCGCTGTCAGCGCGTTTCTTAATAGAAGGATCTCGTTTGAGAAAATACCGCTCATGATTGAGCACGCGCTGGCCAAACACACGGTTCGACGATCACCCGAGCTTCACGATATTGTAGAAATTGACCTACAAACCCGCAATTTTGTGGGAACTCTTTTTTAAGACTTTTCGTATTTATCAGAACTGCATCGAGGCGACGACAGCAGATTCGCCTTGCACAAGACAGAGAGAGTCGGCAAATCAATGGGATTCCTTCCAACAATTTTCTACTTCCTGGTAACCATCGGCATCCTGGTGCTGGTGCATGAGCTGGGGCACTTTTTGGCTGCCAAGCTCTTCGGCATGCGGGTTGACCGATTTAGCATCGGGTTCCCACCGCGAGCATTCGGCAAAAAGGTTGGTGATACCGACTATTGCGTCTCGTGGATTCCCATTGGCGGGTACGTGAAGATCGCCGGTATGGTTGACGAGAGCATGGAGACTGAATTCCTGGAGGAGGATTTGAAACCTTGGGAGTTCCGCGCCAAACCGATCTGGCAACGCATGATCGTCATTTGCGCCGGAGTAATGATGAATGTGCTCCTTGCAGTACTCGTCTTCTGGGGCATCATCTTTTACCAAGGAAAGACCCTCAAGCCCGTGACGGAGATTGGGTTCGTTGCCCCTGAGAGCCCGGCGGCCAAAGCGGGGCTTAAGGTGGGGGATGTTATTCAGAGCGTCAACGGCAAATCGGTGACACATTGGGAAGACGTTGATAATCTAGTTTACACCGACGCGCTTTCCGGTGAGCTGAGGATTGACGTGAAGCGGGGCGATCGGTTGCTCACGGTTGCGGTTCCCCAATCATTGACGGCAGAGATCCTCGAGGAACGGTTTGGTCTGTACCCCAAGGGAGTCGCCGCCCTTGTGACGAACCTGGAAAGCGGAAAACCCGCCGAGCAAGTTGGGCTCAAGCCCGGGGATATTGTCCTCAAGATCAACGGTGAAGCGGTTTCCCCCCACCAGCTTCAAGAAATTATCAAGCGCAATGCAGGAAAAGAAATTACGCTTGCCTGGAGCCAGGAGGGGAACATCAAAGAGGCGCGCCTGAAGCCAACGGACGAGGGAAGGATTGGTGTTGAATTCGTTGCGGTGTACAATGGGCCGGTGCAAAACGTTCGGTATTCTCTCCTCGCCGCTCTCCCTGAGGGTATCAAAGATGCTTGGATAATGAGCTGGCTCAACATTAAGAGCATCTATCAAATTCTGGTTGGCAATGTCTCCCTGTCGAAATCCGTTGCTGGACCGATTACCATCGCGAAGATGGCAACTCGTTCCGCTGAGGTCGGAGTCATCAGCTTCCTCGGCTTCATGGCTTTGCTGAGCATGAATCTCGCCATAATTAACCTCTTACCATTTCCAGCGTTAGATGGTGGCCACGCGATGTTTTTAGTCTATGAGGCTATCTTTCGCCGTGAAATTCCGAACAAAGTCAAAATCGCGCTGCAACAAGTGGGGTTTGTGTTGCTGCTTGTTTTTATGGCCTTCGTTCTGTATAATGACATCATTCGATTCTGACCCCATCTGTGTGATTATTGTCACCTCTACTCTTGAGGGTACGCCGTAGCTTTTCTACAAACTTATCATACGTTCAGGAGGGATTATCATGAAAAAAGTCGTGTGGAGTGGCGGGGCCGCTTTTGCGAGCTTATTGCTTATCTTTGCGCTTGGGCTGTTTGTGGCAAGCCCAACACCCGCGCTCGGCCAGGAGGCGTTTTCGATGACGTTCAATGACCTTCCGACAGATAACGTGCCCCTCTCGACCTATATCGGTTTGGACAGGAAGCTCAAGGCGGCTCCCGGCCAGACCCTGAGTATTGTCGTGAGCCCACCGCTCACATCGGAAAGGCGGGTGCGGATGTCTGTTGTTATCTCGGCAACCGGGGTTGTTGGCGTCCCAGAATGCACCGGCGGTGTTGCAAGCGCGACAACAGAGGTGTTCACGATAAGCGGATCGGGCCGAACCCTTTCCACAAATGATTTCACCGGCTCCTCGTCAATAGGCATAAGTACCTCGTCGACGAACGATAAGTGCATTGACGCGCTCGCGGATAAGATCCAGAAGGGTGTCGCGTCCCTTCCCTCGGGGATGTACGACATCAACGCATCTCTCAACGATGCTCAGACCGGCGCACAGCTTTCCTCCGCATCACATGTGATCACTATTGCTGGCTCGTCGACGACCGAAGCCATCATAAACCTCACTGCTCCTTCAAGCGGTGAGCAGTTGCCGCAAGGCGGACAGGTGGTTTTCATTTTTGACACCTCAATTCCGGGAAGGCTGCTCGCATTCGAGCACTCGAACTTGCTGCAATCACCCGAGGATGCTACCCGCGATCTCAATTCTCCGTTAAAGATCATTGACTATGCTGTGAACTCAAGGGGAACCAATCAGGTAAATGCTACCTATCCCGGCATCGCCTTGCGTCCGTTGTTGGCTGGGAAAAAGGTCTCCTGGCTCTTCCTCGGCTCTGCCTCAACGGGCGGCGGAGCAACCGAAACACGCCGCAGCCCAGTATGGTCATTTACGATTGTGTCCAATGACCCGAATTTCTCAAATTTGGTGAACGCGCTGAGTGGTGCTCCGGACCCGGTTGGCTCGACCTTCACCAATTTGACCAGTTCTGGATACATGCTTGCATATTCCAATTCGAACCCGGTTCGAATCCAGGAGGGAGACGGCCCGTTCCGAACGATCGATATCTCTCAAGTTCTTGCCCTCCTCAATGATCTGGCGCGACGGAATGTCCGCCTTAACGCTCAGATTGTGTCAGAATAACCTTTTGACGGAGGAACGTTCCAATGAAACATAGATCGTTTATTCTCGTCGTCCTTGTCGCCGCCGCGGCGCTTCTCCTCGCCACCGCCTGGAACTTTCAGCAGGACAAGAAATCTATTTCGGCGTACATCATCAAAGTGAAGAATAACGCCGAGCGGCGAACGGGTTCAACGCAAGGCTGGGTCAAGGCCGTTACGCTTGATCAGCTCAAGGCCGGACATGAAGTGCGAACCCTGGAGAATTCTCTCGCGATCATAAAGTTCTCCGATGAATCGAAGGTCACGGTCCGTGCAAAGTCGCTTCTGACGGTTCAGGGAGAGGTTGAAGGAAAGAGAATCCTGAGTCGCGATGTCTACATCGAACGCGGTCGAGCGGTATTTGATATCAAAAAGCAGCAGACCGAACAGTTCCGGTTCAGCTCCCCGATTTCAGTCGCTTCGATTCGCGGAACCTCGGGGGGTACAGGATTCGAGCCCGCTGAGGGTGAAGCCGATCTAACGATTATCGTCGGAGAAGCGATCTTCAGGAACACTCAATCGAACTGCGAGACAACCGTTGGCTCAGGACAGACTGGTCGAACGGATACCTCTGGGCAATGTTCGAGGCGGGGTGCAACACAGGGTGAGCTCAACAACAACGACCCGAACTCCAATCTCAACCAGGGTGGTGATGCTGGGACGGGGAGCGATACAACCGCCGTGCAGCCCGGTACGCCAAACCGATTCAGCCTCAGCACACCAACCGGCGCCCTGCGATCTGGCCAACCTGCCAGTATGCGGGTTGTTCTTGTCAACCCACCGGTTGACATCACAGGAGCGACCCTCTTCTATAGGATTCAAGGGGATCCGTCATTCAAGCAACTTACGATGTCGGTCAACGGCGCGAACGTGTCGGGCACGATTCCCGGTTCGGACATTCAATCCGGCGCAACTCGAACCTTTGAGTTTTACTTTTCGATGCAGGGTTCGGACGGCACCACATACACGTTCCCCGAAACTGATCCGCAAGCGCATGCTTATGCTCTCCCCATTACGGCGCGACTTGTGCATCTGAGGATACCTGTAACGGATCCAAGTGGGACTGCACGCTTCTTGGAGATTTCTTACGAGGAATAATTAAGTATAAGTAGAGGAGCGTTGACAACTGCTAAGTCGGTTGTTGCTTCTCATGGTTGCTTTTCATACATTGACGGCAGGGGTTTACGACCTGCCGTTTTTTATTGATCCGATCGAACTTTCGCGACGATTTTTCCTTAATCGAACTCACATAATCAAGGGAGAATGCCATGAATCGTTCTCTACTCTTTCTCATAACATCCCTCGGCTTGCTCATTCTCGCAAGCACCGTGGCTCAGGCTCAAGTGAGCTCGATCGTTGTGCGCGTGAATGTCCCTATGGTAAGCCAGGGTCAGCCGCTGCCGGTGAGTGTGGAGTTCACACCAAGCGGCCGGGTCGAACGCGTTGTGTTCAAATACCGGAGCTTTGGCGAAACAGAGTACAAGGAACAGGAAATGCTCCTGGCGGGGAACGCTGCAACGCTGACCCTCTCAGCTGAATATGTCCTGCCCCCGTACATTGAGTACTACGTTCTCGTTGAGCTGGGTGGTGGTAAGACCGAGACATATCCGCTCCAAGACGCGGAGACTTCCCCCTTGAAAGCAACGATCAGGCCCGTTGATCCAAAAAACCTTGAAGTTCGCCTTCTCAGCCCGGAGCAGGGCGAGACAGTTGCCGCTGAAGATCTCGTTATCGCCGTGTCGCTGTACTACTCGTCCGATGCGGTAAACCGCAGAGCAACAAAGTTATATCTCAACGGCGTCGACGTGACGGCGCAGGCCATTTTCTCGGACGATGTGCTTCTGTATTCTGCTGCGAATTTCCCCCGACAACTCAATCTCGGCGTTCAGTTCTTACGCATCGAGCTCTACGATACGAAGGGCGCTCTGTATCATAGCATGGAGTCAAACTTCAATCTCTCCACCGCAACGGCGCTCGCCGCCGAGGAGTCGCGTTTCCGCGTGGGTGTGGATGGAACTCTGGAGGCTCGCAACGAGGATGTTGGTGCGACGAAGAATACGTTTCTCCGTGGCCAGCTGCGCGCGAACGGTGTGTTTCGAGCGCTCACCTTCGGCTCGAACATCTTCATGACCAACGAGGAGAAGTCTGACCGACAGCCCCAGAACAGGTTTCTGGCCTATGGCGACCTTGACTTCTTCAAGGTACAGGTGGGTGATGCGTTCCCGAAGTTCCCAAGCAACATTGTCAGCGGCAAGCGCGTCCGCGGTGTCACGGCAAACCTCTTTCTGAAGTTCTTCAACGTTGACGTGTCGTTTGGCGAGACCGTGCGCAGCATCGACGGGGGACTTCTGCGCGACAGCACCGTTACATATGCAGATGCCTCGTCCGCGGCTGCTCGCCCCTTGAACACGACCCTCAAGTCCGGCCTCACATACTCCTTCTTCACGCCGGGCACATTCTCACGAAGCTTTCTCGCTGTGCGGCCCAGCTTCGGCTCGGGAGAGAATTTCCAACTGGGCTTCACGTATATGAAGTCAAAGGATGACAAGGGATCGATCCGCTACGGCGTGTTTCCACAAGAAAATCTGGTGCTTGGGTCCGATGTCCTGGTTGCTTTCGATAATCAGCGCTTCAGACTGGAGGGTCAGGCCTCTCTGAGCCTCACCAACAAGGACATCACAAAAGACTCCTTCACGGACGCCGATTATGACCTGATTTCCGGTAAGAATGATCCGACCCTCTCCCCGGAAGATCGTGAAGATCGTGAGCAACAGGCGGACGACATTAAGAAGCTGGCCGACCTTGGCTCAAAGCTCATCACAATCAATGAAAACCTCTTCCCGCTGAACCCGGTCGGCACCGGCTTGCCCGGCGTCGCGTATGAAGGTACGCTGACGTTGAACTACTTCAACAACTTCATTCGTGCGCAGTACTATCAGCGTGGAAATGCGTATCTCTCCTTTGGAAACGAGTTCCTTCAGTCGGATATCAAAGCGATTGCCCTGTCGGATCGCATCCGCATGTTCCAAAACAGAGCGTTGCTAAGCATCTCGTACGAGGCGAGAGAGGATAACACCGCCGAGACGAAAGTCGCAACCACCAAGTTTGGAAATATCAACGGCTCATTAACCGTGTTTCCGGGCGTCAACTTGCCATCGTTCACGATCGGCTACGGCATCGTCACGAGGAAGAGTGACGCAAGTCCGACGGATTCTCTGAAGAGACTCTTTGTAGCAGATGACAAAACCAACAGGATCTCCGTCCAGCTCAACTATGATTTCAACGCCGGGGCACGACACAGTCTGTCTCTCGGCGCGAGCCTCTCTGACAAGACAGACAACACCTTCTATAAGCGGGATCAGAAGAACAACAGTTTTTCAGGCTCGCTGATGACAACCTACACGATTCCTCTGCAAACAACGTTTTCTTTCAACACAAACTCGACGGAAAGCTCGCAGTTCGGCACACTCCCGCTGGCCGCTTTGGTTACAACAGAATTCAAGATGACCACGATTTCGTTCAACGCCCGGTACAGCCTCTTAGGCGACAGACTGCAGCTTGCTTCAACCGTCAGCACCTCGCTGGGAGATTTCAACCGTACGCTTGTCCAGGTGGGAGTTGATTACTCATTCACTCAGAATCTCGCCCTGCTGGCGCAGTACGACTTTATCCAAAACTCAGGATTCAAAGACGACAACATCGCCAGTCTGATCTTCCGGTATAGTTTCTAGAAGCTCTGTCGAAAAGCCGCTTGTCTGATTGAACCGCCAAGAACACAGAGGAAGAAGAGATTGTTTTCCTTTGCGTCTTGGCGGTTCTTAATACGTATCTCGCGGGTTTCTGGACAGCAACTGCGAAAGGCTAACCATGGCCTCCTTTAAGAAGACCCTCCTTCCGATTCTCATCAAGATCGCTATCGGGCTGGGAATCGGTGCCCTTGTTGTACTCTTGTCAATTTGGGATCCGGGCTTCATCCGACGGGTCGACAATCTCACCACCGACTACCGTTTCCAGAACCGATACAACCGCATCGACACGGTTGATGGCTACAGGGCCGTCTTTCAGCAACGGTCAGACGTGGTTATTGTTGGCATCTCTGAAAAAGATCTTGAGGCAATGCCAGATGCTTTTCCGTTCCCCCGCTCGTACTACGCTCACCTTGTCGAAAATTTGAATCGGGCGGGTGCCCGGGTTATCGCGCTCGACCTCACTCTTGAAAACGTTGGCAAAGAGGATTCTCTCTTCGATGCGATCCTGCAAAAGCACGATAACGTTATCCTTGCTGTCAAGGTCGAGTCTGATATTGGAGCTGGGAAGTTCTATCTCCGGTCTACAGAGCGCACCTACAACAATGTCTTCTACAAACCTGACCGACGAGTTGGAATTGTCAGCATTGCAGGAAAAGACAATGATGAAGTTGCTCGCCGCTATCTGCCGCTTATGTATATTGGCGACTATGCCACGCCCACGTTTGCCTTTGCGGCGCTGAACCGGTACTCCAACCTTGGGCCGAATGTCACCGCTGATATCCGCGAGAAGTCGTTTGCGCTTGGCGACCGCGTAATACCGAGATTTGATGATATTTCCTTCCTTCTCAATTATTATGGCCCCGACCATACATTCCACTATGTCGACTTCACACAGGCCATTGATGATTCCTTATTCCAAACCAAAGACGAGAAGGATATCGAAGACCAGATCAATTTGTTTGATGAGGGGACCATGGGTCTCTTCAAAGACAAGATCGTCCTCGTCGGCTCAACAATGCCGGAAGAGCGGGACTTCCACAACACGCCCCTCTACGACCCATTTAAACCGGGCGAGTTAACCGCGATGAATGGTGTGGAGATTCATGCCACAGCCATTCAGAACATTCTTGATGGCAATTTCATTGTCCGGGCGGATCCATCAGCCGAGAACACCTTGGCTGTGTTGCTTTCTGTCGCGTCGTTCCTCGTTTTTCTCGCAATTCGACAGATAAAGGTCAGGTATGCCGCTCTGTTGGAGGTTGGCGGGGTAATTGTCGCTGCCGTTCTGATCTTTGGCATCTTCGAGTTTGCTGTGCTCTCGTTCACCAACAGCAACACGCGACTCAACATCGTCTATCCCGGTCTGGCTGTTGTCTTTGCATACCTCGGCGCCGCCGTTTACCAATACCTTGCGGAGCGGCAGCAGAAGGCTCTCATTAAAAACGTGTTCAGCCACTACATCAGCTCGGCCGTCGTGAACGAGCTGGTTGCAAATCCTGAAAAGGCGAAGCTCGGCGGCGATCGGCGTGAGCTCACGGTGTTCTTTTCCGATATCGCCGGCTTTACGACAATTTCAGAGCAGTTCCAGGACAAGCCGGAGGGTCTTGTCGAGTTGCTGAACGAGTATCTCGATGAGATGACCGCAATAATCTTGAAACATGAGGGAACCCTCGACAAGTACGAAGGTGACGCCATCATGGCCTTCTGGGGTGCGCCGATTCCGCAGAAGGATCACGCCATGCGGACGTGCCTGGCGTCCCTTGAGATGCAGAAACGTCTTTCACAGCTGCGTCCAAAATGGAAAAAGGAAGGTAAACCAGCGCTCGAGGTGCGCATCGGCGTCAACACGGGAGTTATGATCGTGGGAAATATGGGCGGCAAGGATCGCTTCGACTACACCGTCATCGGTGACAGCGTTAACCTGGCATCACGCCTCGAGGGAGCCAACAAGCAATACGGCTCGCACGTCATGATCAGCGACTTCACCTACCAAGAAGTCAAGAGCGATGTTGCCGTTCGCGAGCTCGATCTCATACAGGTGAAAGGAAAGACCGAGCCAATTCGCGTGTGGGAGCTTCTCGGACCCGCGAACATGCCGACGACCGACAATCAGAAGCAATCGCTTGAACTGTATCATGAGGGACTCAAGCTCTACCGCGCCCGCGGTTGGGAGGAAGCTATAGCATATTTCCAGCAGGCGAAGCAGCTTGACCCGGCATGCCGAGTGGCGGAAATCTATGAGCAGCGAGCGGGCCTGTATCAGCTCAATCCACCACCAGCGGAATGGAATGGTGTCTTCGTCATGGCGACAAAGTGACCGTCGTTTGAAGGTCGCGTTGGAAGGATCAACCGAAAGCCGGGAATTGACGATTTCCGGCTTTTGTATTTCTCATGATGCACTCGTTTCTCTCACTCCGCAGGGTCGTGTGCCGTCACAAACCTCTTAGCGCTCATCGTGATCTACCATGAGGTCGGTGCGCTCGGCGTTCGGGTCTGAAGCTGGAGCGTTGCTTTGGGCGGGTAAGGCGAGGGGGAGGATTGCGCTGGGCTTAGCTGCAAATCATCGAATTGTTTGTCGAACAGGCCGACTCTAGTCCTTCCGAGCTTCGCGAGCGAAGCGTTCATCCTGTAACACGAACCGGAGTGAGACCCTGTGCGTGTTTCCCAACGCGCCATCCCCTCCGAACTTCGCAAATGAGTAGTCGACATCCAACTTTTTGAGGTGCACCCCCGCCCCAAGTGTTATCTGCTTCACGTCGTTGTATCCAGCCCGCAGCGCCACGGCGTTCTTGTAGTCAAACTCCAGTCCTATGTGTGTGTCAATACTGATGGGACCCACATGAGCGAGAGAGGCGTACCGTCTGTTCTCAAACCGCAGGTCGAAGTCAAGCGCCGGGGCAAAGCGTCCGCCAAAGCAGTTGATGAAGTATGTTGAGCCCAGCTTGAGCGTCGGCGAGATCAACTCATTGCGACCGGTGCTCCATGCAACAAATGTTGTCGTAATGTCTTGCGCGGTGGCGCCAACATAGAGGTTCTCGAGCGGTGAGTAGAGAAGTCCCACGTCAAATCCGATGCCGGTTGCAGACTCTTCGGCAAGATCTCGACGGATAAGCTTCACGTTTGCGCCATAGTGAAGGTCGGCTGAGGCTCGCTTTGCATATGTGAAATAGACCGCCCAGTCGGCCGCGTTGAAATAGGTGATCTTATCGTACTCCAATCGGTCAACATTATCAAAGACACCGTTGCCGTTATTGTCAACCCATGCCTTTCGCGTGTCGGGAATCCCGTCGACGCCAAGCCGCAAAACGCTCAAGCCGAGGCTGATGTCTGCTCCATACGGCATCGCAACGCTCGCGAAATCGTAGTTGATGAGGCTTCCAAACCGCTCATCGTGCATGATGATCGCTTCCGGGTAGTCGATGCGCGCCAGAGCTCCCGGATTCCAGTAGCCGGCCGTCGCGTCGTTGGCAAGAGCGACATGTGCGCCTCCCATTCCGAGTGCTCGGCCGCCGACACCGATGGACATGAATTCTCCAGCGTACTTCGCGACGGTTTGAGCATCCGCCGAACACGCGAGCGCTGCACAGAACGCGATGATTATCCTGATGATTCGCATCCGATTTCTCCCCCGTGCCACCATCCGGCAACCTTAAAATGAAAAAACCGAATCCGCTCTAACACCTCAAGCCGAATTCGGTGCGTGGACAATGTCAGAGCTGAATTCCATGCTGCATAACTGCTGCTGAACAAGCTCTAACAATTGTCGATAAACGATGGCCCTTTCGTGGACTAAAGTAAGGGAAAAGCGGTTGATTGTCAAGGCGCAACCGTTGTTGAACAGCGCGGCTGTACCTCCTCGGCTTCGATCTTGATTTTAGTCTCAAAAATCCTTAGTGTCATCGTGGTATGGGGGGAAGAAGGAGGTTGTAATATGAATGCGCCACGAGAGTCGCATTTCTTCGTACTCTACTCGGCTCGCCACAATCGCTGTGGTCATTTCCTCGAACGAGCTGATTTCCGCGTCATCACCAGAGATGACCTCATCAACTGGTCACACGATATGGAATCCAACGGCCTGGCCAATGCGCTACCTCTCCATTGTGATGAATGTTCAGAGGATGTCGCGCCAACTCACCTTCGGGTCGTCGAGGATGCCAACCTCATGCCCAGAACGATTGTACCGGAAATTGAGATCACAAAGTTTAAACCTGATGATTGGATTGTCAGGGTAACGTAGGTACAATCCCGTTCCGTCCTGCCTCCCGGTCCGCAGCGTATCTACGGTCTCACAAACAACCAGAGGGTATTGGCTATGCCAAGCAACGTGTACAAGCATATTGAACTGACGGGTGCCTCGAACACCTCGATAGAAGACGCCATTCGGGGTGCCATCGCTCGAGCGGCGAAAACCGTGCGAAACATGCGCTGGATGGAGGTACTTGAAACGCGCGGCTCGGTTGAGAACGGCCGGGTCTCGCAGTGGCAGGTGACAATCAAGGTTGGATTTACGCTGGAGGAGTAGGTTCTGATGATGAAGACCTGACCGGCCCTTGAAGCCCGGTGGGTCTCCATTGTTCATAAGCCCGATAGGTTGAAGAAGCCTGTCGGGTTTTTCATTGCTCTCACCTATAGCGCATACTGATCGGTTCTTCTCTTGACCAACAGGTCGTTGTGGTTGTTAACCTTCTTGTTGAGCGCTTCATGAAGGTCCACACCAACGACGATCACGCCAACTTCTTCTGCTCTCAGTCGACCGAGAATCTCGCCGCGTGGCGACACGATCTCGCTTTCTCCGATGAAGCGAAGATCAAACCCACCTCGGGTTTCCCGTCCAACCCTGTCGGCAGTAGCGGAAAAGACGCGGTTTTCCAGGGACCGTGTGACCATCGCATCGGGGCAATACGGTAGCACAAGATTGGAAGGATGGGCAATGAGCTGCGCTCCCCTCAGTGCCAATGTGCGTGCCGCTTCCGGATAGATCCAGTCGAAGCAGATCATCAGGCCCACCTTACCAAAGGGAAGATCAAAGACGGGAAAGCCAAGATCACCGGGTTTGAAGAGCAAATTCTCCCGATCGAAGAGATGGACCTTGCGATAGAGTCCGATGAGGCCCGAGGGCCCGAGGAGCGCAGCTGAGTTGTAAAGCTGGTTTGCCTTCTCGGCAAAGCCGTAAACCACATAGCAGGAATTTTGCTCCGCGAACCGGCTGATGGCTGTGTACGTAGAGCCCGTTGGGCTCTCCGCCAATCCCTCTGCCTCATCGAGGTCAATGAAATTGTAGCCGGTGTTGAAGAGCTCCGGCAAAACATACAGATCGGCAGGCGCGCTCTGCATCAGCTCCACCGCCGCTCGCACATTTGCTTCCACCTCTCCGAAAACCGGTTTTGTTTGAACAACCGCCAGGCGCATAGATAACCCTTGTCGTCCTAATATGCTCTTGCGCGCCCCGAGTGTTCTTCTCGCGGATAGCAATTCTGTTCAGAGATCGGGCACGCGAGCTTCTCGGGGCAATGCTCCGACATTCTGATATTTCTTGGAGTGACTTCCAGCGGAAAGGCAAGAAAGGATTGCGATGCTTCTTAGGCCATCTCGGTTTTCTCGACCGATTCCCTCCAATCCTCGGTCGTTTTCACGAGGCGCTCCGCGAGGTTCATCAGCATCTGCTTGGCCATCTCGGGATACTTGGCAAGAAGGTCGTCGACCATGATCTTGACGTGAAGCAGCAGGGTTGGTTCTTGGGCTATGAGTGTCGCCGTTCGGGGAATCTTGAGAAGGAAGCCCAATTCACCGATGACGGTCCCGGGCTTTGAGATCACGGACACGGTGAAGTCCCTCTTGTAGACGCCAACCCTCCCCGAGTGTAATATGTACCAACCATCGCTTGGGTCGCCTTCGCGAAGGATCATCTCTCCGATGCGGAAGAACTCTTTAGCCGCGGGAAGTTCTGGGATGCTGCGTCCCTGCTGTACCATGATGATCGGGCTTTCTCGCTGGGGCTCAAATTTTTTCGTGAAGCTCTCCTCACGTATACTAAACATTTTGCAGTCCAAGGTCAAGGCGGGCATCGGGAGCACGCTCATTGGAGTGCATTGTGGGTGCTTATTGAGAAGGCCTTCTCGCCGCTCTGCTGCCCAAAGTGAGACGGGAAGCGTCTCAGAATAGCGGTGCGTCTATTTCCCTGCCCGTCTGAACCTCCACTCAACGACTCTCTGTATTACTTCGCCCATCTCTCTTTGGTTCTTAGGATTCATAAGAAAATTGTGACTTACCTTGTTGTCCCCAATTTCGAGCAGCACCCGGATGGGCGCGGTGTTCACGTTTTCATCCAAGCTATAGAAAGACAGCCTGCCTGTATTCTTACACCGATAGTCGTTGCGATTTGGGGAGCTGTCGCCGAGCACTCCCGCATTTTCCAGTCCGGTCACACGACAAATTTCGTCTACGAACTCTTTGGCCAGTTCCCTATTTTGCTCCTCGTACTGATCCCCTTCGTGCACGAATCCCCAACACGCGTGCCGGTTTGTTGCACCGTTGTTGTGAACGGCGATGAAGACGTCGGGCAAGAATTTGTTTGACTCTCTGAGTTCGTACGCATAGCCAGAGATTCTGCCGAGCGAATCCACCGCGGACGTGTGGTCGATCTTCGTGTTGCTCCCCTGCCGCGCATGGTGAATTCCCTCCGCATTGTAGCTCCACACCTTGTGAACCATCACGACACCGGTTGACGCTGCCACCGCAGCCTCAACGATACTATTACACACTAGCGCTTCGTTGAAATCTTCGCCTGTGTCGGTTTGGTGCGATGGTTGATAGATGACAACAAATCGTGCACCGTTACGCGGTTCAATGCTGAGCTCTTTGCTCGTACCACATCCGGCAAGGAGCAGCAAGGCGACGAGCCATCCTTCTCGTACGGAAGTTTTCATTCTAGGCGCCGGAACCGGTTCTTTCAATTGTGGGGTGAACAACATGAATCTTGTGGGCCTTGCCGACTGCTCCTTGTGCCTACTCGACCTGTTCTGCTCCAAGCTCGCGCTTTAGGGCAAGGATAACAGGATGGCCCTCTCCGTTCCCGTTGCTCGGTTTGTGAGAATGCTGAAGGGAAGAACTGGTTGCAGACTGGCTGTTTGCCGACGTTGGCGGGGTTTGGCGGCCACTTCCCGGTAAGGTGTGCAGAACGGGCTCGATGCGGAGCGCTATTCCTGTGACCTTCTGGAAGGATTCCACAAGGAACTCCTTGTGCCGCTTGAGGGAAGAGAGGTGATAATCGTCCGGGCAGCCGATGCGCAACGCACCATCCATCACATCAAGAATCCGGCTCTCGCCAAGGATGGTGCCAACCCCGATCTTCGTTTTCCGCACATCGCCCACCCATTGCTGCCACTGCGCGTACGCTTCTTCGACAGTAATTTTCCGCATTCCCTCGATAGAACCGCTCGATTCTGGGGCTAATGACCCGGTTGCCTGGTATGGCCGTGGAGACTCCCGGAGGGCGGCTGCAGAATTCGTGGCCGCTGCAAAAGCGCGCTCTGATGCGGGATTTGGTTGTTGAGGGTACGACACCGGTGAAAGGGCTGCGGCGCTTCTTAGTCTGCCGGCGCTCACTTGCCCAACGACTTTTATCTCGGTCGCGTCTTTGGCTTCGGCTGGTCGGGGGCTTGCTGCGCGCCCCTCTCTGTTGCTCCCTTCTGAGCTAAGTTTTTTTTTCAGCTCGTCAATCTGGCGGAGCAGGGCGTCAATCTGCACCGAGCTCTCCATCTTGATCATCTGTAGGAGGCCGGCCTCAAGCTTGAATCGCGGCTGTGGGGACCAGCGAATGGATTGCTCCAGTTCGTTGGCCAGCTTGATAAGGCGTAAAATATCGTTTTGATGGAAGTTCTTGGACTCTTCTAGATAGCGCTTCCGATACGGCTCGGAGGTCTCAACGAGCTCCGTCGATTCTGTCGTAAGGACGACCAAGAGGTTACGCAAATGCTCCGCCAAGCCGCCGAGAAATTCTCGCAGATCATAACCGCTGCGAACGATTTCATCTACAACCTCAATGCCCCCTCGCACATTGTGTCCTTTGATCAGGTCTGATACGCGGAAATATATTTCTTGATTAACGGCGTTCAGTACTTTCAGCACGTCCCTGGCGTTGATCTCGTTCCCGCAGAACGAACGGATCTGGTCGAAGATGCTCTGAGCGTCGCGGAGCGACCCATCGGCTTTCTTCGCGATTATCACCAACGCCTCGTCGTCAATGGTCACTCCCTCTTCACGGGAGATCGTCCGAAGGTTGCCAATGATCTCGTCGATGGAAATCCTCCGGAAGTCAAACCGCTGACAGCGCGACAAGATAGTCATCGGGATTTTGTGAACTTCGGTTGTCGCGAAGATGAAAATCACGTGCGCCGGCGGCTCTTCCAGCGTCTTGAGAAGCGCGTTGAACGCTTCCTTCGTCAACATGTGCACTTCATCGATTATGTACACTTTGTACTTACCGCGCGTTGGCGCGTAACGCACAGAGTCGCGGAGGTTGCGAATTTCTTCGACGCCGCGGTTTGAGGCACCGTCAATTTCGATGACATCGAGACTGCGCCCGGCGGTGATTTCCTGACAGATATCGCATGCGTTGTCGGGGTTACTGTCTTTCGGAGAGGTACAGTTGATTGCCTTGGCCAGGATGCGAGCTGTGGTGGTCTTGCCGATGCCCCGCACGCCGCTGAAGATGTACGCATGCGCCAGGCGATTTGAGGAAATCGCGTTGCGCAGGGTGCTGGTAATGTGGGGTTGGCCGAGGACATCTTCGAAGACCATCGGCCGCCATTTGCGTGCGGTAACCTGGTAGGACATATGTGCTCAAATTAGAAATTAAAACGGAAAAAGCAAAATGAATGAGCAGAACCTAGAAGTTGGTTGTCAGAATTCAGAAGCAGTGGCGTTAGCCGGTGATGCGGCGGGTCTCGTTATCCCCTGCCTTCTCTCCCGGTTCCACCTACCCCTTCTTCCCACCAAACACATACCTCACGGCTTCCTCGATTGTCTCAATCGGAATAATCTTCAGGCCCTCTTTCACCTTCTCGGGGATCTCTGTCAAATCTTTCAGGTTTTCTTTCGGGATAATCACCGTTTTGATGCCGCTCCGTTGTGCAGCAAGGAGTTTCTCGTTGAGGCCACCAATGGGCAAAACGCTGCCGCGAAGCGTGATCTCGCCGGTCATCGCCACGTCGTTGCGGGCCGGGCGATTGCTCGCCACAGAGATAATTGCCATCGCCATAGTGATCCCCGCCGATGGACCGTCTTTCGGAATCGCTCCTTCCGGCAGGTGGATGTGGATCTCTTTCCCTTTAGTGAAGTCGGGATCGATTTTGAACGTTCTCGCGTTCGAGCGAATGTAGCTTAACGCTGCTTGAGCGGATTCCTTCATCACTTCCCCCAATTGTCCTGTCAGTGTCAGCTTCTGCGCGCCCTTCATGATCGTCACGTCGACATTCAAAATGTCGCCGCCGACACTCGTCCACGCCAGGCCTGTGACCGACCCAACCCGCCGCTCACGCTCTGCCTCTTTCTTGCGGAACTTCGGCACACCAAGATACCGCTCGATTTTCTCTTCCGTCACGACAACGGGCTTGTGCGTTTTCCGCTTCCCAGATGACCCGTTCTTCCTTCTGTGCAGAACAATCTCCTTTGCGGCTTTACGGCAGACCGACGCGATCTCCCGCTCGAGATTCCTGACGCCCGCCTCACGCGTGTACTCCCGGATGATCCTATCGATACCTACATCCTCAAACTTTATCTCCTTGTCACTCAAGCCGTGGGCCTTTAACTGCTTTGGTATGATGTGGCGCGCGGCGATCTCCCGCTTGTCGTAGTCAAGGTACCCCGGCAACTCAATGATCTCCATGCGATCCTGCAGCGGGGGTGGAATGGCATACCGGATGTTGGCGGTGGTGATGAACATAACCTTGGAGAGGTCGTAGTCTACATCCAGGTAGTGATCGCTGAAGGTATTGTTCTGCTCCGTATCCAGGACCTCAAGCAGTGCCGCCGATGGGTCACCACGAAAATCCATGCTCATTTTGTCGACTTCATCCATCAGCATCACGGGGTTGATGACCCCCGCTCGCTTCATCGACTGGATGATTTTGCCGGGCATGGAGCCAATGTAGGTGCGCCGGTGGCCTCGAATCTCCGCCTCGTCACGTACGCCGCCAAGCGAAATGCGGACGAACCTCCTGCCTAACGCCCGAGCAATGGATTTCGCAAGCGAGGTCTTGCCAACCCCCGGCGGCCCCACAAAGCAAAGTATCTGCCCCTTCATCTCTTTAACAAGGTTAAGGACGGCAATGTGCTCCAGGATTCTTTCTTTCGGCTTCTCCAACCCAAAGTGATCGTCATCGAGGATTTTCTTGACGTGTTCGACGTCTAGGTTATCTTTCGTTCTTTTTGCCCAGGGAACCGCGATGACCCAGTCAAGGTAGTTACGAATGACGGTGAACTCCGGCGACATGGCGGGGGTCTTCTTGAGCTTGTTGAATTCCTCCATCGCCTTTTCCTCAACCTCTTTTGGCATCTTCGCCTTCTGGATCTGCTCCTTCAACTTCGCTAGTTCGGGTGACGCCTCATCTTCGCCAAGCTCATCCTGCAGGATCCGTATTTGTTCCTGGATAAAGAATTTCCGCTGCGATTTCTGGATGTTGTCCTGTACCTTCGTGTCAATTTCCCGCTCGATCTTCAGGATGTCAATTTCGGTCGTCAGGATTTTGGAGAGCTCGTAGAGTTGTTCCCGCAGGTGCTGGGTTTGGAGGATGCGCTGCTTAACATCGACGCTTTGGATGAGGTTCGCCGCCATATAGTAGAGCTTGCGGTGAGGCTCCTTGACGCCCTCAAACGCCATGAGAACCTCGGGCGGCACATTGCGACTAAGTTTCACATACTCCTGAAACAACGCGATCGTATGACGCAGAAGCGCATCGAGATCGTGACCCGCCGTTGCCTCTGCTCTGTTTAGAATGATCTCGGCCTCAAGAAATGCGGGATTGGGAATGAACTTCTTGACGCTCGCCTGCACAACGCCATCCACCAAGATCTTCATCAGCCCATTGGGGAGCTTCAGCATCTGAATGATCTTTGCAATAGTGCCATGCTGGTACACGTCGTCGGATGTCGGCTCGTCGATGGAGGCATTCTTCTGGGCAACAAGGAAGATGTTCTTGCCGCGCTCCAACGCTTCGTTGGCTGCCTTCAGTGAGCTTTCTCGCCCGACAAGCACGGGGAAGATCATGTACGGAAAGACCACGACATCCCGCAACGGCAGGACCGGTAGCGTCGTGGGAATGTTGTCGATTGTCTCAATCGGTGAATCACCAAGTTTTATTGGGTTTTCACTCATGATTCTCTGATGAATTCGACCCGGTGTTGAAAACAAAAAGCGCCCCGCTCCGTGGGGACACTCAACATTTCTTTTAATATACCCACAAAAGCCAGCAGAAGCAAGGTAAGCTCCCTCCTCACCCCCTCACCTTTGTGCAAGCGGCTCGAGGTTGATTCATCCTGTAAAATTACTTATCGTGAAAAATAATCATCCCTTCTATGCTCTCCGAAGAACTTTGGTATCCGCGACTGCAGCTCGCAAGTGATTGCTCGCTGTTGGTGACCTTCGGCAATGGAATTTCGCGCAAGCATCACCTCGATGTTCATCGCTTGTTTATCCTGCTCCGCTCGGAAGCATCTCCCGCCATTCGGAACATTCATCCGGCTTATAGCTCGTTGCTCATCTCCTTTGACCCTCTTGTCATAAGTCCAATTGAGTTTGAGGCCTTCGTTCGCGATTTGCTCGACCGCATTGACTCAGCCGTGACACCGATAGCGCGGTCCGTTGAAATTCCTGTGTGCTATGATGCCGCGTTTGCACCCGACCTCGAGTTCGTCGCAACACACAACCACATCAGCGTGGATCAGGCTGTTCAGTACCACTGCTCCGCGGAGTATCTTGTGTACTTCCTTGGTTTCTCTCCGGGGTTCCCGTATCTAGGCGAGCTACCGAAACCGCTTGTTACTCCCAGGCTTTCTACCCCGCGGGTGAAGGTGCCCGCTGGAAGTGTTGCGATTGGCGGAAACCAGACCGGCATCTATCCCGTTGATTCGCCGGGTGGCTGGCGGATCATTGGGAGAACACCTACGCGGCTGTTCCAACCTGATGGCGAGCCGCCAACTCTGCTTCAAATGGGAGACGCCGTCCGATTCAGGCCCATGACGAGAAAAGAGTTTGATGAGATGGTGGGGAAAGAGCGGGTGGGTGGACGGGGATGATGAAGAAGTCTTTAATCGGAGTCATATCACCCGGTTTTCAAACCTCTGTCCAGGATCTCGGGCGGCCCGGGTATGCGCATCTTGGCGTTTCCGCATCGGGCGCAGCCGATTCAGTATCCCTTCGGCTGGGCAACTTGCTTGTGGGAAACGAGCCAAGTGCGGCAGGCCTCGAAATGACTCTTGTTGGGGGCACGTTTGAGTTCGATTCGAGTTGCATCGTTGCTCTTACGGGGTCAGATTTTGGAGCAACGCTTGATGGTCAGGCGGTGCCACTCTGGACCTCGGTTCTTGTCAAGCCGCGGCAGATCCTTCGGTGTGGCTCAACAAAATCCGGGGCACGATCCTATCTCTGCGTTCAGGGCGGAATTGACGTTCCACGCATACTGGGAAGCGATTCAACACACCTGATGACCTCGTTGGGTGGCTTCCGGGGTGGACCTCTGAAGCCCGGCGATGTCCTTTCGTGCCACGAGCCGCCGGCAGACTCGTCGGTCCGACTGAGGCGTGTCAAGGAAAGGGTCATTCGGCAGCTCACCAAGAGGGGGACTCTGAGGGTTACCGCCGGACCTCAAGTTGATTTGTTTCCCGATGAAGTGCGGTCGCTTTTTGCCTCGTCCTCCTACCAGATAACTGAAGAGTCAAATCGCATGGGTCTGCGCCTATCGGGCCCACCGCTTAAACCACGGTCGAGTGGAGATATTTTGACTGAGGGCGTTCCGCTTGGCGCTATACAGGTACCTCACGACGGGGAGCCGATTATCCTGTTCGTTGAGCATCAAACAACGGGCGGCTATCCGAAAATTGCCAATGTCATCTCTGCTGATATGCATGTCGTTGGGCAGCTGCGGCCGCGCGATCGTGTTCAATTTGAGTTCGACTCAGTTGACCACGCGGTGACATTCCTTGCAGAGCAAGAGAATTTGATTTCATCCGCATCGCTTGAACCTGTATGAGCCCAACACCTTGGTTGAGTTCGATCAGCCGCCAGCAATGGAGGGCGCTCGTTGCTGCTCAGCTCGGCTGGATGCTCGATGCTATGGATGTCATGCTCTATGCCTTTGCCCTGACGACGATTCAGCAGGAATTCAACCTCTCGTCCGGTCAGGCTGGAGCGCTTGCTTCCGTGACCCTTATTGCATCCTCCTTTGGTGGAATTCTGTTTGGTGTGCTCGCCGACAGGATTGGGCGCGCAAAGTCGCTCATGTTCTCCATTCTCGCCTACTCGATCTTCACAGCTCTGACCGCGGCTGCAGGCTCTGTTGCGGAGCTTGTTCTATGGAGGTCCTTGGTCGGGCTTGGCATGGGCGGCGAATGGTCTGCCGGCTCAGTTTTGGTTTCGGAGACGTGGCCGGCAGAGCATCGGGGCAAAGCAATTGGCTTGATGCAGGCTGGTTGGGCTATTGGGTACATCCTTGCCGCAGTGCTTGCCGCTGCAATTCTGCCTCGCTTTGGATGGCGGGTATTGTTTCTCCTCGGCATTCTGCCCGCGTTTCTTACGCTGTGGATTCGCCGCCACGTGCAGGAACCCGAGATTTGGAAAGAACGGAAACAGGCCGGTCTTGTGGGCCAAAGCAAGCTTACATCTGAAATCTTTCGACCGCCCCTGTTGAGAAAGACGCTGCTCGGCTCCATTATTACCATGTCCGTTCTTTTTGCCTACTGGGGGTTATTTACCTGGATGCCCTCGTTTCTCGCGCGGCCAATCGAGCAGGGAGGGGCTGGGCTGGGTATTGTGAAAAGCTCGGCTTGGATCATACCGATGCAAATTGGTGCTTTCTTTGGCTACGCTTCATTCGGTTTCTTTGCTGATCGGTTTGGTCGAAGACCCGTCTTTGTTTTCTTCCTGGCCTGTGCAGCATTGTTGGCTCCTATTTACGGTCAGCTTGCGCGCCATGAACTGGTGTTGCTGATCCTAGGGCCCTGCCTCGGGTTCTTCGGTCACGGCTACTTCAGCGTGTTTGGAGCTATGCTCTCTGAACTGTTTCCGACCCGTGTTCGGGGCACGGCGCAGGGACTGGTGTACAATGTTGGCCGCGCCTTCAGCGCGCTCGCGCCGTACACAATCGGGGCCCTGGCTGACCGCTATGGGATTGGTAGCGCGCTCGCCGTCACGTCAGCGTTTTTTCTCGCAGGCGCTGCGTTGATTTTTCTTCTGCCGGAGACGCGTGCAAAGCACCTGGAGTAGATTGCGCGGCGCAACAAATTTGCTACTTGGGAATTTCACCTTAACTTTGTTGGATTCTAGCAGCTATGGAAAAGAGTGTTGATGTCAATTCAGATGTGGGTGAGCGGCCCGAAGCGCTTCTTGATGGTAGAGAAGAAGAACTCGTCAAGCATATCACGTCGGCAAACATTGCATGTGGTGTGCACGCCGGCGACACTGCGACGATGTCGGGTGTTATCGAGATCTGCATGAAATATGGGGTGGGGATCGGCGCGCATCCGAGCTACCCGGATCGAGCAAACTTTGGCCGTGTCGTGATGAATCTGACTTCTGAAGAGATTGTACGGTGCGTCTACGATCAGGTACGAACGCTTGTTGAGCTCGCCGGCAGGGCTGGCTGCGCGGCGCGACACGTCAAGCCCCACGGCGCGCTTTACAATGCGGCAGCTCAAAACCCGACGATCGCAGCGGCCATTGCAAATGGGGTTCGAAAAGTCGATAAGATGTTGATTTTATTGGGCTTAGCCGGCTCAAAGATGCTGGAGGTTTGGCAAAATGAGGGATTTAGAGTTGTAGGAGAGGCTTTTGTCGACCGCCGATATGAAGCTGATGGGACTCTGC
>CAZTKU010000019.1:21614-25052 GCA_964614245.1 uncultured Ignavibacteriaceae bacterium | reverse complement strand
CTTGTATCGGCCGATGTAGACACCCTCACCCCCATTTCCTTCCCTGCTTGCCAACTCTGTCATCGGAATTCCAGATTCCACGTCTTCGATATCGAAATATGCCTTGTACCCCGGACTCCCCTTGAATCTCACTTCCACAATATCGTCCTTGCCAAGCCAGAGATCCTGGGAAGGCTCAATGGATTCGATATCAATGACAGCGGGGTCATGCGGCAATGGCTTGGGAGGTTCGGGGCGAACAAAGATGTAGTCCTTGACAAGCGAATCCCCCGTTTCAGCTCGTGCCAGCACCCGCACAGGGTTCTCTCCAACTGCGAGAGTCAGCAGCGAGACAAATGCCCCGCTCGGGTAGACTCTTACTTCCTTATCGTTGATGAAGGCTCTGGCGCTCCGGTTTGTGCTGGCCGCGATGCGATAACGTGGCGAAGGAGTTCGAACTGTATCATGATCCGGAATCACCACGCGCAAGTAGAGCGAATCGCTTTTTCCGGCACTCAGCGTGGACAGACTGTCCGTTTGGGCTGCTGCAACCGAAGTTATGAACACTGCGAGGAACATGAGGCGATGCACGCTGGTCTCCTGCGTCGAATGTGAATGCAACCGGGTTCAATGAACCAAGAAATGCCGAAAGATTCAAGACGGCGATACACGGTGAAACAGAAAAGCCGATGAGCAGTCTCATCGGCTTTTGTGCGATCGGAGAAAAACCTGTTGCCAGCGTCGGACTTTCGACAGGCTTTTTTTCAGCTTGTGTTTGATCTCCGCTTTCTTGCCCGCGAAGCCGTTGGGATTGATCTGGTAGAACGTCTTCATTGGTAAGCTGAAGATCTTGATATACCCCTCGCTCGCTGCATGGTCAAAGCTGTCCTCGCGCGTGTAGGTGGCAAGCTTGGTGTCGTACAGGGAGTTCGGCGATGATCGACCGGCGATATCCACATTGCCTTTGTAGAGCTTGACCTTGACCATGCCGTTGACCGTCCTCTGCGTTTCATTGATGAACGCATCGAGCGCTGACCGCAAAGGAGTGAACCAGAGACCATTGTAGATTAGGTTCGCGTAGTCCTGCGCAAGCTTCGCTTTGTAATGCGTCACTTCCTTGTCGAGCGTCAGCCGCTCAAGTTCGCGGTGCGCAAAATGCAACACGACGGCAGCGGGCGCTTCGTAGATTTCCCGCGACTTAATCCCAACCAGCCTGTTTTCGATGAGGTCTATCCGCCCCACGCCATGTGCTCCTGCAATCTCGTTGAGCTGATCGACAAGCTCAAAACCTGTCATGCTCTTCCCGTTGAGCGCAATGGGAACGCCACGTTTGAACTCGATCGTTACATAAGCTGGCTTGTTCGGCGCATCCTGCGGAGAGACCGTCCGTTGGTACGCGTCGGCCGGCGGCTCGACCATTGGATCCTCCAGGACGCCGCACTCGATCGCCGTTCCCCAAACGTTCTCGTCGATGGAGTAGGGGCTCTTCTTGGTCGCGGATACCGGTATGCCGTGCTTTTCGCAGTACGCGATTTCTTCCTCCCTCGATTTGAATTCCCACTCGCGCAGCGGCGCAAGGACTTTCAGTTCGGGCGCCAACGCTGCGATTGATGCCTCGAACCGTACCTGGTCGTTCCCCTTTCCGGTGCATCCATGTGCCACCGCGGTGCAGCGTTCCCGGCGAGCAACTTCAACCAGAGCCTTTGCAAGAAGCGGTCGCCCCAGTGAGCTCGCCATCGGATAGGAGTACTCATAGAGTGCGCCTGCCTTTAGTGCGGGGAAGACGTATCCCTCGACAAACTCCTCGCGGAGATCCTGGACGTAGACTTTCTTCGCGCCGGTCTTGTACGCTTTCTCCGGAACCCCCGAAAGCTCCTTCTTCTGTCCCAGGTTCCCTGTGACGGTGATGACGTTGGCATCATACTTCTCCTGAAGCCATTTCACGATGACGGAGGTATCGAGTCCTCCTGAGTATGCTACGGCAATCTTGTGTTTCTTCACGGCAGTCTCCTTGCTTGCTAAGATAGAATATGAGTAGATCTGGAAATCAAAGTTCCACCAGCGTTCATGCAACCTGCAGCCTCTTCTCCGCCATCAAACCGCGCAGCAGTCGCAGCACCTCATCGATCCTGCCCACGGCCGAGGGGCCTACAAAAATGGTGTTGTCACCCGCAATCGTTCCAAGGATCGCCGGATGATGCATGTTATCGATAATCTCGGCCACCCCCTGTGCCCTCCCCGGGAGCGTCTTGATGACGACGATGTTCTCGTTCGCGTCGATGCTTTCAATCTCATAGCCAATGAGAGACGTGAGCCGACGCTCTTCACTCTCGACATGCAGGACGTACCGAACCCCGTCAGGCGTGTTCACACGTGCGATGCCAAGCTCCTTCATATCACGTGAGAGCGTCGCTTGCGTGACATCAAAGCCCGCTTTCCGCAGAGCCTGGCAAAGCTCATCCTGACTCGCGATGGCCTGATGCGTGATGATGTGTTTAATGGAGAAGTGACGATTTTGCTTGTTCATAGTTTATCCGGCGTTTTGCAGTCTAATGTGTACAATGCATAAATGACGAATCGCTCATCCTAGACACGGTTGAGTGACCCGCCATTCCCTGCGGCAGGTACTGCTGTTCTTTCTTCGTGCACCATCTGCGTGCCGATACCTTCATCAGTGAATATCTCGAGCAGGAGTGAATGCTTGATACGACCATCGATAATGTGGACTTTGTTCACTCCGGCCTCGAGCGTGTCAAAGGCAGATTGCACCTTAGGAATCATGCCGCCGAAGATCGCACCCTCGTTTATGAGTTTACCCGCTTTTGGTTTTGTCAGTGTCGAGACCCGCTGTTTGTTGATCAGAATGCCTTCGGTATCGCTCAGGTAGACGAGTTTCTCCGCCTTGAGCGCGGAGGCCACCGCTCCCGCCGCAAGATCGGCGTTGATGTTATACAGCTGCCCGTTATCCCCAACGCCAAGCGGGGCGATCACCGGCATCATCCCGTTCTGCAGCAAGAGATTGAGGAACGAGACGTTCACAGACACGATCTCTCCCACCAGACCCAGGTCGGTTCCGTTGTTCGAGAGCTTCCTGGCTTTCAGCAGGAGGTTGTCCACGCCGCAAAGGCCAACGGCATTTCCCCCGTTGGTGTTGATCAGGTTCACAATCTCCTTATTGATCATCCCCGCGAGCACCATCAAGACGACCTCGATCATCTTTTCGTCTGTGTAGCGCTGCCCATCGACAAACTTCGTTTCGATCCCGAGCGCGCTGGCTGCCTCTGTGATTTCTTTCCCTCCGCCGTGCACAATGATGATATTGATACCGATCTTGCGCAGGATTGTCACATCCTTCGCGAACGTTTGCTTCAGGCGCGCGTCCGTCATGACCGCACCGCCGTACTTGATGACGAACGTCTTCCCCTCGTACGTCTGGATGTAGGGAAGCGCCTCAATCAG
>CAZTKU010000019.1:0-21514 GCA_964614245.1 uncultured Ignavibacteriaceae bacterium | reverse complement strand
CCGATAGCTCGCATTGATGTGAACATATTCCTTTGTGAGATCGCAGGTCCAAAAGCGGGCAAATTGATTCCCCTGATTGAGATCAATCATGACAATAATGTTCTCCTGGAGGAGCGTCTGCCTTCCTTTCTCCTCGTCCAGGACGACCTCATAGTTCCTTTTCAGGATCGGGAGATCATTGAACGAGATCTCCACATTATCTGGGTTGAAGTCGATCCCCGAGTATCCGACAGCGGCGAGGATGCGCCCCCAGTTTGCGTCGGCGCCGTGGATGGCCGTCTTGACGAGGTTCGAGTTCGCAACGGCCTGGGCAGCCTGCGCTGCCTCTTCCTCTGTCCGCGCTCCTTTCACCATAATCTCGACAAGCTTTGTCGCTCCTTCCCCGTCGCGCGCGATCATCTTCGCCAGCTTGATCAGAACGTATTCCAAAGCGACCGAAAACAGCTGGAATTCCTCCGAATTCTCGGTCAAAGGAGGGTTCTTGGCCAACCCATTTGCCAGCACCAACACCTGATCATTCGTGCTCATATCCCCATCAACCGTTATGCGGTTGAAGGATTTGTTCGTTGCAGCTTTCAGTGCTTTGGCCAACAGCGGCTGCGCAATGACAACATCCGTGGTAATGAAAGCGAGCATTGTCGCCATATTGGGTGCGATCATTCCGGAGCCCTTTGCCGCACCTCCTATGGTTACAACGGCATCACCGAGTGTGAATTTGACCGCTGCTTCCTTCGGGTATGTATCGGTGGTCATTATCGATTCCGCCGCATCGCTGTTGCCTGACCGATTGAGCTTCCGCGCTAACTCCGGGATCGCAGAGAGGATCTTCTGCATCGGTAAATATTGCCCGATCACGCCCGTTGACGAGACCATGACGTGTTCTTCCGGAACCTTGACCGCAGCGGCTGTAGCCCTGACCATGTCCCAGGCGTCGTTAAGGCCCCGTTCACCTGTGCACGCGTTGGCATTACCGCTGTTCACAACAATTGCGGAACATAGCGAAGATCGTTTCAGTTGAGCTTTGTCAACAAGGATCGGTGCCGCTTGCGTCCTGTTCAGCGTAAAGACGCCCGCGACAGTAGCCGGCACTTCGGAGACGATCATACCAAGATCCTTCTTGACCTTCCGAATCCCGCTGTACATTCCCGCCGCCACAAAGCCCTGTGGTGCGGTTATGCCGCCCTGACATTCATCTACACGAATGGTTGCCATCACAAGAGTCCTTCCCTTTCATCAAGGCCAAACATCAGGTTCATATTCTGGACAGCCTGTCCAGCGGCGCCCTTGATCAAATTGTCGATCGCCGACAGCAGTATGAGTTGGTTGTTATCTGTATACATCCGAAATCCGATGTCAATGTAGTTCGTGTAGTTCACATTCTTGATCTCCGGTATTGCGTTCTCCGAAAAGCGCACAAACGGTTCTCCGGAATAGTATTTTTGAAAGACAGAGAGAACCTCTCCTTGCGTGACGCTCCTTGCGAGCGGAGCGTAGATACTTGTGTAGATCCCGCGCGTGAGAGGAAGAAGGTGCGGCACAAACGTGAGCGAGACTTGATCGCCCGCGATCTCCTCAAGCACCGTCCGCATTTCAGGCGTATGCTGATGGACACCGACCTTGTACGCCTTCACGGATTCGTTCACTTCGGCAAACGAGAGGTCGACGCTAGCGCTTCTTCCCGCGCCCGAAACACCCGAGAGCGAACTGATGGTGATTCCATTCTTCTCGATCAGTCCTTCTTTCAGGACCGGAGCCAATGGGATGATCGCGCTCGTTGGATAGCAGCCGGGATTTGCGACAAGCATTGCGGACTTGATCTGCGATCGATTCCATTCCGGAAGACCGAACACCGCATGGGCGAGCGTGCTCTTCGCTGTGTGCTCGTGTTTATAGAACTTTTCGTACAATGATGCATCCTTCAACCTGAAGTCTCCTCCGAGATCGATCACCTTTTTTCCTCGCTCAAGGAGCCCCGGCACAAGGTTCATCGCTTCACCCGACGGAAGAGCAAGGAATACAACGTCGCTCGAGCAGGCTGCTTCCGCGGTGTACGGCTCATAGACCAAATCGACGCGTCCCGCAAACCACGGATAGAGTTCCCCGACCCGCTTGCCGGCCGATGTGTTGGCGAAAAGCTTTTCCACCGTTGCATGCCTGTGCCGCGTCAGAATTCTCAGCAACTCGACGCCTGAATAACCTGAAGCTCCAGCAATTGATACTTTGATTGTGTCCTTCACAGCATCTAGATTCTTATTCTTGACTTTGGATAAATATACGTTTCTATGAATTTATATGCAAGAACTTTTTGAATCTGAACGTATTTTAATGGTTCGCTGGAAGGATATGTTCTCGCCATTGGAGTGAGGGGAAAGCTTTTGTATATTTGCTGCAAGAGGAGGGTAACGGCTTTATGGGATTCACCTGCGGTATCGTTGGCCTGCCAAATGTCGGCAAATCCACATTGTTCAACGCCATCACGGCTGCACGGGCCGAAGTCGCAAACTACCCGTTCTGCACGATCGACCCCAATGTCGGTGTCGTTGCGGTGCCCGACCGCAGACTCGACCGTTTGACGGAAATCTACAAACCCGGCAAATCCGTCCCCACGACGATCGAGTTCCTGGACATCGCCGGTCTCGTACGAGGCGCCAGCAAGGGCGAAGGACTGGGAAATCAATTCCTCTCGCACATCCGCAACGCCGATGCGATCGCCCACATCGTCCGGTGCTTTGATGATCCAAACATCGTCCACGTCGACGGCGTGATAAATCCACTGGCAGATATCGAGATAGTCGAGACCGAGCTTATTCTCAAGGACCTCGAAACGGTCGAACGAAAATACAGTGAGACCGACAAGCGATCAAAGGCCGGCGACAAGAAACTGAAAGACGAGTCGGATTTCTATGCCCGGGTCCGCGAGCATCTTCTGAGCGGCCGTCTCGCCCGTTACCTTGTAGTCAGTACCGATGATGAGCGCGAGTGGCTTCGCGGACTCCATTTGCTCACCAGCAAGCCGGTGATGTATGTCTGCAACGTGCACGAAAAACACTACTCCACCGAAACGGACTACGTCAAGCAGGTGCGCGAAATCGCAGCAAAGGAATCGGCAAAGGTGGTTATCATCAGCGCCGAGGTTGAGGCAGAGATCGCAGAGCTTCCGGAAACAGAGCGGGCGGCATTCCTGCAGGAGCTTGGCCTCGAAGAGTCGGGCCTCAACCAGTTCATCCGCGAAGGATACGACCTCCTCCATCTGATTACCTTCTTTACCGTCAGTACCAAGGAGGTTCACGCATGGACCGTCCACAAGGGCGCGACGGCAGCAGAAGCCGCGGGGGAGATACACACGGACTTCGAGAAAGGGTTTATTCGAGCAGAGATTATGAAATTTGCAGACCTTGATCGCCTCGGCTCCGAGCCCGCCGTCAAGGAACGGGGTCTTCTTCACATCGAGGGCCGGGAATACGTGATCGAGGATGGAGATGTGATGTTTGTGCGGTTCAACGTGTGACGAGACGCCGTAAACTGTTTCATCATATTCCTCAGGACTACTTTATCCACAGACCTCCAGCACTGCTCCTACACCGCTCTCAGCGTGAGCGCCTTTTCTTTCGCCTGGCACCTCCTGCTTTCGTTATCGGGACGATTTTGCGTAGGACGAATCTCGCCGGTGCAACCATGATGTTGAAAGCAACTTCAAACCCTTCATACACATCAACGCTCCGAATCGGGCGAAGAATGCTTACAACCTCCGTTACGGGCACCGCCTCCGGCTCTTGAACCCTCCTGAGGAACACAAACGTTACCATTCTCATCACGACGGATGCAAGGAATAGGAAGTGGAAATGCTGCCACTGCACCGGTCCTAAAGTCACGGACCAGTTTGAGAAGAGCATGGCAAGGCCTCCCCCTATCAGCGGCGCCACCGTCGCTGCAATGCCGACCATTGTTCCATCGACAGTGATGTAGTTTGCCCGGCGTTCCGCCGGTGCAATTTTATAGACCAGATTGAGAATAGCTACGCTATTGCCTGCATCAAACAGCCCAAAGAGATGAATAAACACATAGAGTAAGAACGTTGTCGGCGTGCTGAACAGCCACAAGAGTGCAAAGATCAACTTGCCGGACAGGCAAATGTAGAGGATTGGCTTGTTGCCAAAACGATCCACCATCCTCCCCCAGAATTTGAGCGAAAGAAGATTTGTCAGCGTGGTCAGCATGACCATGGCAGAAACAAACGTGAAGCTTAGATGCACCTGCGTAAGCATGTAAACGCTGTAAAATGTTCCCGCCATCCCCAGCGAGAGGTCATGGAACACTCTGAAGGAGAACACGCGCCGAAATGCCGGATCGCTGAACGGCCTTTTCAGTGACTCCCAGAACGTGAGTCGTACCTCGACTTTCGGGTACGGCGGGTGATACATTCTGTTCTGGATCGACACAGCCCACAGGCCAAACACCAGACCGAATGCGATGAGCACGACGAAGGCGTATGGTCCAGGGCCCAAAGCGGCTTGATTCCAGTAGTCGATGAATAGGCCTGCCCCGACTCCAAGCACGACGCCAACAGCCCCTGCTGCAAGGTTGCGCTGAGCGAAGAAACGGCCCCGTACGCGCTCGGGAACGAGATCAACCAGCCAGGAAGTCCAGGGCACATAGCTGAATATGCCGAGACCCGCCGAGATCGTGAAAAGGATCAGGAAGATCCAAATACGGAAGGGCACAAACTGCTCGGCACCGAGGAACGTCACCGCACAGATCGCTACCCACATGAGGCGCGAGGCCGCGGCAAACTTGACGGTCATTGCCTTTCGCCTGCCGTGCCGCTCAAGCGACCGAAACGCTCGCATCTGCAGCGTGTTTGCACCCGCCTGAATCGCTGCGATCAAACCCATCAGAACCTCATTCGCACCGAGCGAGAGGGCAAAACCCGCGAGAATAACTCCTCCGATGAATGACGCCATAATCCCGGCGAGAGCCCCCTCCCACACGGCGCCTTGCATGCTGCGGTGGATTTCTTCGGGAACTTCAGGCGCGGATCCTCGAACGTCGAAATGGAATGGCGAGTTATCCCTGAGAAATTGCACAATATCATTCATCTCGCCTGCGGGCAATGACCGCGGTTGGGTTTCTGCGCTGTATTTCTGTCTCGAGGAAGAATCTGAAACGCTCATAAGGATTCTTTGCAGGACGACCTCTGCTATTTCTTCTTTCGCTTGATCGCGCTCAGCGCTCGCTGCCTGGTCTTCAAATTGACGAGCTCGGTGTACAGTTCTGGTCTCCGTGACGCAACGACCGCAAGTGTTCGGTCGTACTTTTCATTGAAGAAGAATTGGGTAACGCGCTTCTCCTCCAGGTCAATGTCGTACGTCAAGACGCCAATGCCCCGACCGAGGTCAGCAAGGACCAGACCATCTCTTCCAATCACACTGCTGCGGCCAATCATTTTCCCGGGCATCCACTCCCCCTCCGGGTAGCCGTAACAGGCTGAAAGGATCGGTAGGCCCGTGTCAATGGCGCGTGCACGGTAACGGATCTCCCAATCGACCTCGCCCCACCCTCCCTGCACGTGAGGGAACAAGAGCATCTCGGCTCCCCGCAGCATGAGGATCTGAGCCACTTCGGGATACTCAATATCCATGCAGGTCATGATCCCCACCCTGCAACAGTCGAGCTTGACGACCGGCAACTCATTCCCTGCTTTGATTCCGATGGCTTGTTCGGGAACCGTTGGGTGTGCTTTCTGATAGCACCCAACGATCTTGCCCTTCCGGTTCAGAAGAACCACATAACTTGACAACTCTTTCTTGTGCATTCCAAACATCGGGACGGCAATATTCATCCCGAACTTCTTGGCATACGCACCGATCGTTTCCGTGAATGAACCCGGGATCGGATCAGCCACATATTCCTTCGTGTCATTCGACCACGTCCGGTGGTGGAGATTTGCAAATTCCCCAAACAGGACGATATCCGATTTCCTCCTGCCGGCAACGCTTAACATCTTGACAATTACCGTGAGGTTCTTTTCCTGCTTCTCAGCAAACGTTTTACCTTCAACGACGGCCGGCAGTTGAACCGCGCTGACGCGAACATGGCGTGTCATTTAGCGAGCTCCTTCAACGGGTTGAGATCGAGTTCTTGAGAAATAGAGAATGGTGGCCCCGAGCGCCAGCAGCATCACTCCCCCCACCATGTTGAGTGAAGCAGGTGCGAGCTGCGCGGATGGAACCAGTACGCATGCAACCAGAACGATGCCAAGAATCAGGCAAATTCTTCCGATGAGAGTATAGGCTCCAAAGCCGCTGGGATCAAACCGCACCGATTCGCTGAGTGCTGGTTCTTTCAGATCCCTCTCAAATTTGAGCAGCTCTTCGTGCCTCGGATCATCCTTCTTGAACCAGAGCGCCGATCCGAAGAAGACAATGCTTGCAGCAAGCGATTCGCTGATCATGTTGCGGACAAATGCCTGGTCATTCCAAAGGCCCAACCCCATCAAGGTCAGTGCGACGATGATCGCCGCGGAGCACGAGGCCATGCCCGACCACCAGGGGGTACGAGTGTAAAGAAGACCGAGCGCAACCGGCATCATGAACGCCGCAGTCAGTGAATAGAACTGTAGTGCAAATTGAAATGCGCCCCCGAGCTTCGGAATGTAGAGTGCAACCCCAACGCCCAACGCGCCGACAATGAACATTGTCAGGCGTGCAACAAAGAGCTGATTGCGATCGGAGGGAATGTCTCTTCTCATCCGCTTTCGGAGCGGCACGTAGATGTCGCGGGTAAGCGTTGCCGCAAGCCAGTTGAACGCATCGTTTGCTTGCCCCAGCGTTGCCGAAAGAATCGCGGAGACGACAAATCCGATCATCCCGTGGGGCAACAACATCAGAGCAAGGCTGACAAATGATGCCTCTGCGGGGACTGCAAAGGAAGGCCAGAGCGAGTTGATATCCGGAAAGATGATGCGGGAGGCCATAACAGGGAGAATCCAAAGCAGCGGACCCACAAGCGAAAGCACCGCACACAGGATGGCCATTTTCTTGGTATCGCGCTCATCAGGCACGCTGTAGTACCGCTGCACCATCGCCCATCCGACGTTGTATCCGAGAAGCACGTTGATGAGATAGGCAAGCAGAAAGAGCGGATTTGCCGTATCACCAGTCACCCGAAGATACCCCTCGGGCGCCTCGTTCAACAATCTCGAGAATCCCGCGAGCACTCCCCGTCCTTCCCCCAGATACGAAAACGAGACCGGGAAAATTATCAACGTCATAACGGTGATGATCACTGCCTGAACGGTGTCGGAGAGGACCGCCGCCCAGAGGCCACCGATCACAGAATAGATGACCATCACTGCACCCACAAGGACAATCGAAAGCTGAAAGCCCGAGAGTGACACAACGCCAAGATCGAACAGCCGCTCATTGAATCCGAGCGCTGTTGAAACAAAAATGCACACGATGTAGAGTCCCTGGCCAATTCCAACAATTTGCGGGATGATGGCCGTGATTGAATAGAAGTATGTCGTCGATGCTGAGTAGCGTCGCGTCAAAAAGTGGAGAGGAGAACTGATGCGGGCGCGCCGCCAGAGTTTCCCGAAGACAGCATACCCGAGCAGATAGGCCCAGACCGCGGAGGTGAATATGATGGCCGCCCCCATGCCGTTCAAATACGTGAACCCCGCTGCGGCAACGAACATGAACGCCGAGTATCCCGACACCCAGTTCGACAGCCCCGCGATCACCCACGGGATTTTCCCGCCACCTTTGAAATACTCTTCCGTTGTTCGGTTTTGCCGAGCAGCGTACAGACCGACCCAGATGATGATCACAAAGTAGAGGCCGATCAGACCGTAGTCGAGAAGGTTGACGGTATTGAATTCAGGCATGATTTCTGATTTGTGGACCTACTGAAGGGACAGAATACCAGCGCCACCTGATGCGCGGCAAGGAAAGATGATATCACGGAGGCTTTTCACCTCAATCACCGTTCGACCCCTTACTGCTTTGATGAAGTCCTCGTAATATTCATTCGCGACACCACGTATGAAGTCCTCGACTTGATCCTTCGGCACAGCGTTCACTGTGCAGCCACCGAACCCAGCCCCGGTCAATCGGGCCCCGAGAGCGCCGTGCTCACGGGCAATGGAAACGAGCATCTCGAGCTCGGGACAGCTGATCTCGTAATCGTCACGGCAACTTGAGTGGGAATCGTCCATCAGACTCCCGAGATACTTTGTATTTCCCCCTCGGAGTGCAGCGGCTGCATCTTCAACTCGTCGAGCCTCCGTCACAACGTGCCGATACCGCTTCCAGACGTCAAAGCCGTCCTTGGGCTCTGTGAGGATTCCGCCGCTCTTCAATGAGCAGTAGTTCGTTCGTACTGCATCGATCGGCTCCCCCAGATTGCGTGAAATCTCAGCCAACGAGAGCGGCTTCTCACCGATCACGAGCCGGGTCAGATCATCGAGCTCGCGCTCTTCCATCTTTAGCTTTTCAGCGGATAGATCTGCGAGAAGCGCCGTTTGTATCCTTCTCCCAAGTTTTGCAGAAAGCGCCCTTGAAAGGAGCGCAGCCGCGAGCCGGCATTCAACCACGCGTCGATTGTAGGAGTAGCGGGCGCCTTCACTCTTGGGCGCGCGCATAAGGCTGTTGCAGACAACGAACGTCAACGCATCGGGAAGCTGGACGGACTGTGTTCGCAGGGGGAAGAAATCGATTTTCAAGGCCTTGTTTGGCTCCGCCAGCAGCGAGATGGCCTGATCCATACCACCCCCCTCGCTCCCTACATATCGCTCTGCACGAGCCAGCAAGTCCGCAAGTGTATGCGGATCCACGTGAACATCGTTCGCCGCAAGAAAGGCCAGAGCGGAAGCTACGACTAACGCCGAGGAGGAAGAAAGACCCGCAGACTCCGGGATATTTCCATCGATCACCGCGTGAAAACCAGCAGCGGTGCGCTGTTCCAGGAAGCCTCCCTCAAGAAGACCATTGACCGCAGCCTTGACATAGTTCCCCCAGTCTCCCCGGTCGTACGTCTCAATTGGAAGCCGCGCTTGAAAGGCTCGAGGTTCATATGTGGGGTCTCGATTGATGATCTCGATTGTCAGATCGGATGACGGTGACATCGCAAGGACAAAATCGCGATCGATGGCCATAGGCAGGACGGGATAGCCGTTGTAGTCGGTATGTTCACCGATGAGATTGACACGACCTGGGGCGCGAACGATATAGTGCGGCGATTCGCCGTTGAAGTGTGCGGAGAACAGACGGATGAGATCCTTGTATCTCTCGAGTCGAGCGGGGAGCTCGTCGGCCGGACAATCGTACTTACGCAGGACGTACTGAGCGAGCTGCTGTTCTCCAGATGTCGTCAAGGCAGTGCGAGACTCTGAGTGAGAAGGGATGGCGTTCTACCAGTTCAATTCGGCAAAGTGCTTCGTCAGGTATTCCTGGACGCGTCTGATATCCTCTTTGTAGGTCAGGTCAGGAACGTGTTCTTTGAGCGGCAGAGCTTTCAGCGAGCGGGGGTGGGTCTTGACCATATTGGTCACAGCTGCGACGAGTTCTTTCTCCTGCCTCACCGGATGTTCCGGGCACTCCTTCAAGAACGTCAGAACCATATCGCAGTTCAATCGAAAGATGTTCATGCTAACCCGCAGGCTTCCGTCGTTACCACGTAGTTCGTTGAGACGCTCAAGAGGCGGCTTTTCAAGGATTTCAAGCACATACCCATCTGCATCTTTGCGGGTGATCCCAAACCGAGTGATTCGTTGCTCATCAAACTCAAGCCCCGACCGGTCATAATCAATGAGCGAGTTCGGCGCCTCACACTCCAGCAACAGACGAAACGCCTTCGCAGAATAGAGGTTGTCGCTATTGCATACGATGAAGTCCCCTCCCTGCCAGTCCGTTCGAACCAGCAGGCCTTGCAACAATGCGTCAACCGTGCCAAGAGGTTTGCGACGACCGGGCGGTATCTTCTGAATCGCATACGAGATGTGAAGCCCGTGAAACACATTGTCATGATCGTGCAACCCATAGTACTGGCGCAGTACATCATCGTGCTCACCGATGACGATCACGACGTCACCAACGCCGGCGTGTCTGATGTTGAATAGTAGGTAATCAAGAAATGGCCGACCGCCCGCACCGACGCCGATCATGCCTTTGGTGCGCTCTTCGGCCTGCCTGAGAAGGCTTGGATCAACCTGGGGTGCGGAACTGTCTGTGGGCAACTTCATCCGGGAGGAGATGCCGCCGGCGAGGATAACAACTCGTTTATCCCCTTGCCTCATTACTCAAGCTCCCCGCCGTTTCGCCGCGGCATACTCCGCGGCGTACGCTGCGCCATCGAACCCTTCTTCGGAGGGG
Organism: uncultured Ignavibacteriaceae bacterium; assembly: GCA_964614245.1. Lineage (GTDB taxonomy): Bacteria > Bacteroidota > Ignavibacteria > UBA10030 > UBA10030 > VGWB01. Next base: position 11,144 of record CAZTKU010000019.1, on the reverse strand, counting down.
ACCTCAGAGAGATAGATCTTGCCACCGTGCTGGCGAGAGAGCTTCGCCGCAATGTGGATTTTGACTGCCTCGAGCGGAGCTTCGATTGCAAACGGAATGTCGTTTCCCCTCACAATCTCGACGAAATGTTGCAGGAACGGCTCATACAATCGCGACGGATCAACCCTCATCGTGTGCATGCCCGTCGCCGTGTACAGGCACATGGACCACTCGTGGAACGGCTGCTGCAGCTGGAGAACGAGAACAAAGCCGTTGTGATAGGTAACAGCAACGAAGCTCGATTTGTTTTCAGCAACATATTCAACGAAGTTCGCTCCGGTTCCAACAAGCCCCTGAGCCATTTCGGTCGTGTGGATGCCGTAGCTAAAGAAGTCTCCCGGACCTGTCGCAACGGCAGTGAACACCTCTCCAATCCGGTCCGCCTGAGACCGGAGCGACACAATTTCTTGTGCATAGCGAAGTGCCGATCCACCGTAGAGGGGTGCTTTGTGCGTTGCGTGAAGCTCAAGCAATACATAGATGTCCCGAACTTTCCCGACTACGGGCTTGTCGATCAATACCGGCTTCCCCGCCGTGATAAAAGGATATGCTCTGTCGAGGTGCTTGTCCCAGTTCACTCCGTGGATCATCACAGCATCCACGTGTTCGAGCATGTCGTCAAGCCGTTTACAGACGCGCGGGATGTTGTTTTCTTTGGCAAATTGCTCATCATATCCTTCCGGCCAGACATCCCGACCATCCCAGAGCGCGTTGACCATTACTCCCGGCATGACGTTCAGGATCTTGGTGAACGCTTTTGGATGTGATGTATCCAGATCAACCAATCCAATGCGAATCATGAGACCACCTTTTAGGAGATTGACCGAGAAGACAATTTCGCTTTCACGGCATGGTATTGCGTGGTCAAGACAACTCCGAACAAGACCAGCGCCGATCCGGCAATGTCAGCAACCGTCATCCGCTCACCGAGCCACACAATCCCCGAGACCACGGCAACCACAGGGATAACATAGGCGGTCATCGACAGGACAACAATATCAATCCTCTGAAACAGCTCAAAATAGAGTGCAAAAGGAACTGCCGTAGCAATGATGCCAAGATAAAGTAGAACAAGAACCAACTCCGTCGACATCACGATTCTGGGGCTTCCCCCGATGAAGCAGAACGGCAAGACCTCAAGGCCGGAGAACAGGAGAACATACATATTGAACCCGATCCGATCGCTGCCTTTGAAAAATCTCCGGGAAAAAGGCTGTGCGAAGCCGATGGTTACGGAGCTGAACAGGATTGCGGACCCTCCGGCAAATGTGTACCAGTTCGCCGCCTCAAACGGATCGTCAGAAAATAGCACAATGATACCAAGGAAGCCAATAATGAGTCCCACGATCTTTACGGTGGAGAGCTTGCTTTCATGTAACATGAAGTAGGCAAAGAGGGCAACAAAGAATGGTATCGTGCTTTGCAGAACCGAGCCCAAGCCACCCGTGATGAACTGCAGCGCCCACGCTGTGAGCGCCATTGGAATCCCAACCCAACACGTTCCCGCGATGAAAATCATTCCGAGCGTGCGAATATCAAAATGCTCCTTCGTTGTGCTGCGAGCCCTCCAGAGAAACAATACTATTCCACCGATGATGCACCGAACACTCGCAATGACCAGCGGGTCGCAGTCTCGAAGGCCGATAACAGTCACCGGCCAGGCAAGCCCCCAGACGAGCGTGAGAAAAGCCACCGTGACGTAGTCAACGAACTTGGATGGAGTATTCTGCATTCTGAACATCCTTGACTCTTCCCGTGATGAGACTACGTGATCCTCTACAGACTACTTTGTTCGACTCAAGTACCGTTGCAGCAGAAACTCGGTCTTCTGCGAAATGAGCGATGAAGCATTACGCATTGCCTGCTCTGTCGTCGCGTTTGCATCGACGAGGGACTCTAGGTCGGCAAGAAATTGCCTGTTGACGAAGGACTCCCGGTTGCCATCAACGGAGCCGACAATCGCCACCACTGGCACGCCAGCCCCTTGTGCACGTTCGATGACACCGGCGAGAGCTTTGCCGAACCGTACCTGCTCATCGATTTTGCCCTCCCCGGTTATGACGAGATCAGCCGACCGAAGATGATCATCAAAATTCGTCACATGCAAGACAACATCAATGCCGCGTCTGAGCTGTGCTCCACAAAATGCGACCAAGCCCGCTCCCAATCCCCCTGCCGCCCCGCCGCCCGGAATGGAAAGCACATCGATGCCAAGGGCTGATTGAAGCACCTCGCCATAGCGGAAGAGGGCAGCATCGAGAACCTTGACGTCGCGAGGACTTGCGCCTTTCTGAGGACCGTAGACTGCAGACGCACCCAGCTCGCCGCACAAGGTATTCTGCACATCGGAGGCGACAAGTATCTCTATCTGATCAACTCTTGGATCCTTGTCGGAGACGTCAATGCGATCCAACGCTGCCAATGCGGCACCGCCGCGACCGAGAGGTTGGCCCGACTCATTCATGAATCTGACGCCGAGAGCCTCAGCCATCCCCGCACCACCATCATTCGTGGCACTTCCGCCGATGCCAACGATCAGCGAAGTCACACCGGCATCCAGAGCCGCCCGGATGAGCTCGCCTACTCCATATGTTGTTGCGATCTTCGGATCTCGCTTACCGGGTGGAGCCAGTGTCAGGCCGGCAGCTTCCGCCATCTCAATGATGCCCGTCGACTGATCACCAGAGAGTCCCCAGCGTGCTTTCGCTCGTTGTCCCGGAAAGGGGCCGCTCACCTCTGTTGTCACAAATGTTCCATTCAGGGCGGGCGTCAGAATGTCCACCAAGCCTTCACCGCCATCTGAAATCGGATGCTTGACGACGACCGAATCTGGCAGGATGTTCTTCACGCCGCGTTCCATTGCGGCGGCCGCATCTCGAGCCCTGAGGGATCCTTTGAACGAATCAGGAGCAACAAGAATGGTTTTCACGCACAGCCTCTCACACCCGGATATTTCTCAAAGCTGCCTCTCTGCGAGCTTCTCCTGTAAGTCCGTGAATCCCGGCACACGCCACTGGAAGTTCGGATCGACATATGGCTCATCGTTCTCATGCCCCTTCATCAGCTCGATCTTTCGCTTCAGCTGCTCACCGAAGTTCTTGTAGTAGATGAACGTCGTTTCCCCTACACCCGAAACAATCATCCAGTTGGTCTTTGACGTCTCCCACAACTTCAGCAGCGCTTTGGTGTTTTCAATTTCATCGAGCACCATTTCCTTCAACAGCTTCCGCGATTCCTTTCTGAGCTTCTTGTTCTTCGCCTCGAGGTACGAGTGAACCCCGTCAACCCACACCGCAACATTGCGCTGTGTCCGATACCAGCAATGAAGCGCGCGCATCCTATCTGTGAGATCCCCCACACACACCTGCGCAGCATCCGTTGCGGCCTTCGCTTTCATCTTCGCGAGCAAGCTCAGGGCAGCATCCAAATGCGGGAAGAGATCGCGATTGATGAGTTTCACGCACGCATGGGCATGTGCAGGCTCAACCAGATCGAATCCCACGTCGTACCGGAAGTCAACGCGGCAGCGATTGTGAGATGTCGCCAGAAGGAATTCCTCATAGTACGCCCGGTCGTTCTCCGAAATAGCCTCGATATTTGGAATGATCGGTCGCGTCCACAACCGGTACCAGACGCTCCACGATGAATAGATCCAAATGGGAATCGGGAACGATCGGTAGGCTTCATCTGAGTGTTTCCAGACCTTCGCTAGATCATCGGCAAGCTCTTCCCCAACCCATTCGGCGGCCTTCCGTTTGAGAAAGGGGTCAAGGTCGAGCGTCGCGTCTTCTTGAAACGCGCGGACGAGTTCCTGATTGATATTGAATGGTGCAAACGATGGTGGTGTTGCACTACCATTGTAGCAGATCGTCGTCACGGTCTGTCTGTGCAGATCCATCAACTTGTCGTACACGAGATGCGGGAACGGAATGGCAACGAGCGGCTCGTGATTCCAGATAATGCCGGGACTGAAATACACGTCTGCTTCAGAGTTCTTCTGCCGCAATTCCTCGATGATCGGTTTCTCTGCATCCACGAAGCGGTTATGGAGAGCGGTACCGTGAATTTCCCGCGCCTCCAGCTGTTTCGGGTGCCTGTAGGCTAACCCCCATCCTTTGGTAAGCAAGGAAGACACTTCAACATCAAGCCCATTCCCCAATTGCTTCCAGATATGATCGTGCTCGGCCCAGAACGGCTCGAGGCGAATCAGCGTTCGGAACTGCGGGTTGACGCGCCGACCGGCATCCCGCAGGGTTTGCATAAACCGCACCAGATTGTTCGCAGCAGCTTCGGCAATCTCGGTATCCCCTTTCCATTCACGGATCACATACCCGCCCCCGTTGCGACCCACGTACAACGAGCTCGTGTATTCAAACCCCGCCCCGCTGTCATTGGACCAAATGGAGATGTATTCCAGAGACGGCACTTCGCGCAGAAGCTTCTCCATCATTTCCGCGTAATGGTCCCGCACCACTGGATGGGCAACGGAAAGATTGAAGCGGGGGTGCCAGCTCCGAATGGGATGATCTACGCGCGCACCACGCAGCATGGGATAACGCTGGAGCAAGTTGTCGGGGACTGAGCGTGGTTCAAAGCAGACAAGACCGGGGGTCAATCCGTATTTCTCGGCAATCTCGGCATTGGTCTTGAGGAGATTAAGATTCGCCTGGAGATAATCGTCATCATAGATACCCTTGTTCAATCGACTGTAAACAAACTGATCCAGCGACGGGCAGTAGGTGTAGAACCGGTGCAGGATTTCCCCTTGAGGACCACGCTCAAATGGTACGGGAAAGGCCAGGCCGTTCACTTCGACGTGAGAGAAGCCAAGGCGTGCGAGATTCCGGATATGTTCTTCTCGATTGAAATTGCGCACCGTGCGCGCATGTTGTGTCAGAAAGAGATCATAGGACGGACGGATATTGGAAAAGGAAGGATGAAGGATCTTGCCCGCGGCAAATTCCTCAACCCCGTTCGCTTTCCAGTCTTCCGTCACAATCGTAAAAAGATAATACAGCAGGTGCGGGCGTGATGCCAGCAGCTCAATTCCCCCACCCGGCCTGATTCTTGCCAACATCCAGTCGCGCTTTCCATCGAGCGACGGATGGATCGATTTCCATTTCGACTTCTCTGCAACGACTGCGAGTCGAATTGCTTCTGAAGGTGCATCGAGTCGAGGCGACTGCCTGAGAGTAGTACGCCCGCCAAGCACAGTCAATAACTCTCGCGCAACCGTTTCTTCAACCTTGTTTTGCGGTGACGTGGTGTATATCGTCTTGACCTGTGAAAGAACTTCAGCAATCGTCGCCATGGTAGACCTCTGTGTTTGAGTCGTAAGGGAAAGTTTGATTCAAAGAGCAGGGGCGTCTATCAAAGTCCATAACTCTCCGGAGAGAAGAGGTGGCCATATCGTTCAATCATTCTATGAATGATATCCTCTTCCTGTTGCGGCAAACCGTCCAATGATCGACTGAGCCTGTCCAGCCATTGCGTTTCCCGTGCGCCGACACGCAATTCATTTTGCAACAGCGCATCTCGAATAATTGTAACAGCCTGTCTCGCGGCCGCGACGGTTTTCAGGTAGTGACTTGACTCCTTCACGATGGCGGATGCGATGCGGAATGTTGATTCCGGCGAGAGCACCAAAGCCTGCGGGCTCTCGTGAACATCAGAGTCGACGAGGAGTTTCTGGTACGTTCGTTCCGTGCCCGATTCGGTCGCCGTGTTGAACAACCTGCAATCGTACGCAAGGAGCTCGAGGAACGCCTCCGGGGCCGACCCGGAGAGCAACCGGATATTCTGAACCGATTCGTTGCTCCAGAGATCGCACATGGCCGCAGCAATGTTCCCGACAGGACTGAAATGAGCGCAGCTAGCCGATTTTCCTTCCATTGCAATGGAGGAACCGGTGATGGCTTTCAAAACCGGTCCTTCATAAGCACAGTCCTTCGACGGACCGACCGCCCCGCATTCGTACGCGACCAGACTTCGAACAGCGCTGGCAGCCCGGATGACAGCGGCAAAGACTTCCGGCAGCATTCCCTGCGAGGAGAGTTGCATTGCGGTGTTGGCAAACCCGCAAGCAGAATCCGCACCCGGCAAAACCTTGTGCGCTGCACACGTCGCAACAATCTCCTTCCAGAGAAAGGCCATATCACAAGGCCCCAAAATGCCGAGAGCGAACATCACGCCCTCGACATCGCCGTGCATCATCGCCTCGTCGTTGACTTCCTTGCCGCCGACCGACTCTATGGAGAGAACGTCTGCACCCGCTGCCGCGCACTGAGTGAACGATTGACAGAGTGCCTGCCAGGCTTTTCCCGATCGCAATTCCGGCGGACGAGTGATCTCCCGAATATCGGTCGGTGTTACACGTAGGGCACACGGCAAACCGAATTCTTCGTGGGCTTCTTTCAAATGCCGGTGCAGAATAGAGGTGATCTGGGCCCCCCATTCGGGACGTTCAGTCATTGGCGGCAGCAACTCGAACTCCACCATTAATCCGGGAAGGCGGAGCCGCTTGGCCGCCCTACGGATCATCTCTCCCATCTCTTCGTAGTGTGAGACGACGCTGGACCAATTCGTCTCATCGACCATCATTGTCGGCAGGGTGAAATTGAGCTCGGGATAAACCTGTCCAACACCGATCTGAAGACCGAATCCACATGTGATGGGCTTTGGCGCCTTACCGAACATTAACGACGATGCGCTTTGTACGGCAAGCTCGGAAAAGGTTCTTTTCATTTTGCGGGCCTTTGAGCGAATATCAACTCACGCTGCCAGGCCAAGGAGTTGCTTCACCTTGTCCACCGCGAGCACAGCATCACGCGCATAGCCGTCGGCACCGATCTCGTCGGCGAATTTCTGGCTTACCGGCGCACCGCCAACGATGACTTTCACCCTGGTTCGCAGCCCCGCAGCAGCAATTGCCTCAATCGTTGTTTTCATGTTGAGCATCGTCGTCGTCAGCATCGCAGACATCCCCACAATTGACGGGCCGTGCGTGTTGATCGCCTCAATGAATTTCTGCGGCGGAACGTTCAATCCAAGATCAACGATCTCGAAACCGGCTCCTTGAAGCATAATTCCAACGAGGTTCTTTCCAATATCGTGCATATCCCCTTTCACCGTACCCATGAGAATTTTGCTGGCCGGCTTTGCCCCTGCCTTGATGAGATGCGGCTTCAGAATGTTCAGCGACGCATGCATCGCACTCGCAGCCTGAAGCACTTCGGGCAGGTACATCTCACCGCCTCGCATCTTCTCCCCTACGACAGTCATGCCTGCAATGAGGCCTTCATTTAATATCGTCTGCGGCCCCACCTCTTTGTCCAGAAGCTCTTGCGTCAATTTCGCCACGCGCTGGGTCTGTCCCTGTTCCACAAGTTGTGCAAGCTCGTGTAGTTCGTTCATAGCTTTTCACCTGTGATGGTACGTGTTGGAACCTGTCAGATCTTCAACCTCGTCGATATTCCCGAGTCGCCTCTCGTATCTCGGTCAGGTGTGCGAGCGGCGTCCCATACGGCACGACTCCGGTGCCGAGAATGAACCCGGCATATCCTTGTGATTCCTCGAGACTCTTGAGAGTGTTCCTGTGTAACTCTTCCGGTGTTGTTTGAAGAAAATCCGCTGAGTCCAAATTGCGGCGGAATGCCCGCCGGGCTTTCGAACACTTCTCGAGAAATTGCCCGGCGTCCGCTTTCGCATCACACAAGATGTTATTTGCTCCAGTCTCCAGGTAACTGTCGAGTATCTTTGTCGTATTGCCCCCGATGATCAGCGGTACGTGCGGTACGCCACACTGTTGAAAATACCTGACGATGCTTTGGGTTGGGGCTAGAACGATATCACGGTACATCTGCGGCGAGAGGAGCTCGGGCGAGGCCTGCGAATCAAAGATCACGACACTGCAGCCGAGATCGATGAATGCCCGGCCATAGCGCTTGATGACCTCGGCTGAAAAAGCGATCAGGTCTTTCACGAGATGGGGATGCGTCACCGTCAGCATGAAGAGATGCTCCGGCCCGACGAGATGGGCAGCCATGGAGAATGGACCGGAGACCGCTCCGCGGATCGGCACCTCCCTGCCAAGGACCTTCATTACGTTCCGCGCCACTTCCAGATTGAGCGGCATTCTTCCATCTTTTCTGGGATCCGGCATCCTCAGCGAAGCAACATCCTCGGATCCCTGGAAAACCGCATCCTCAGGGGCAATGGCAGGAATGGATGTGTCATCGCCGCCATAGTACGTAACCCTGCATCCCACAGCTTCCGCTTCGACATTGTACACGTCAATGCCGATAGTGAGCGCATCAGGTTGTACGCGCTCGTACTCGGCAAACACGGCCGTCGTAAACAGGCCCACGTCCCTACACACTCTGGATGGCGTTTCCCCGACAAACCAGGCTTTGTGTTCATATATCGCGGGCAGGAACGGCACTCGATCCGAGCCCTCGCAGGTAAGTGCTTGTTCCAATCGCTTGTTCATGGTTCTCCTTCACTTCCCCTTTTCATCGGCCGACACGCTGCAAACGGCATGCCAATCAACGGAACTTTTCCAATCACAAATTACCGTAGCCTTTGAACGACGATTTGTGATTCGAGATCCTGAATTTCTTGAAGGCTGGAATTTGCGATCTCCCACTTTCGCGCGTTTGCAACTCCAGCTGCAACGCCGAACAACAAGCATCTCTCAAATTTCCATCCCTGCCGAAACCCGTACAATATGCCGGCAATCATCGCGTCCCCTGACCCGGTCGAATTGACTGTCTGGACCCGAGGAGCGGTGACTTTCCAATAGTGACCCTGAACCGCAGCATAGCACGGGCTCGCACCGTTTGTGATGATGACATACTGAATCCCCCTGCTCAGCAGAAGATCCAGCCCATTCAAGAACTCGCCGTCGGTCTGGAGTTTACAGGCGAAGGTTGTTTCAAACTCATGCTTATTCTGCTTCACAAGTGCAGGAACAGCCTTAAGAGCGAGGTCGAAGGCATACCCATAAGAATCAAGAACACTCGGGATCCCTGCGCGGTGCGCGATGACAAGTGCTTCATAGTACAGATCGTCCGCTTCAAACCCGGGCGCGCTTCCGCTGCACACCATCCATGTGCTCTTGGGCGCGAGAACATTGAGTTTGCTGTTGAGCTCGTGAACAGACTTCACCTCGATCCTCGCTGGAGGCTCAAACACGGAGGTGCAGACCCCATCGGTTTCACGATACGTTATACCCTCGCGTGTCACGGCGTCCGTGATGACGAAGTCATGTGCTATCCCCTCGTCACGCAGAAGACGCTGCACAATTGAGCCAATTTCTCCTCCGAGAAATCCGGTGGCGGTCGTCTTGAGTCCGAGTTGCTTCAGTTGCCTCGATACGTTGATCCCTTTACCGCCCGCAGCCATCTCCATTCTGGTCGCCCGATGAATCTTGCCGCGTTCCAGCGATTCAACATACACCGTCTTGTCAAGCATCGGGTTCAGTGTAACCGTCGTGATCATTGCTGGCGTCGGGGTGACCTCACTTAGAGTGAACGGAATCCTCCCAATATCTCCATTTGACAAACCCGACGCGGTCTGGTGAACCGTCGAGTTGAAGCCCGTGCGTATTTGCCAACGCTTCCATCAACGGCGTTCCTTTGTAGATCACCTTCAGCACGTTCGCAGCAGAATACCGCACAGCGTTGCTCTCGACCGTGGCAAAAAGATAGTGAGCGTCCGTTTCAAATTCGCCGTACGACACCTTGCCCAGCTCGTAGAGGTAGCGCGGGCGTATGTTCTCCCTTGCCACCTCCATCTCAAGATCCAGCTTCACGCACAAGTATGATTTCCGGTCGCCTCGATTGATCTCAAGCCCAATCGCTTCGTAGGGAGCAGATACTTTGAGCAACCGCATGTTTGAAAGCAGCGTCCCGGCTTGCTCTCCGCGCTTGTGAGGGATAAGGACGGTAACGAACAGCTCGGTGTCGCCGGCTTTGTAGTGACTGGAAATAGTCTGATAGACAGCGTGCTCGGCCTGTTGACTTCGGCTGATCGGTTCCGCCCCGAGAGTCTTCGCGTAGGTTTCGGGAAAATACACAAGAAGCGACCGCTCGGTTGAGAACTTGACTCCCTGAATGGAGTCGGTGGCCACGTCGAAGTAGTTCTCTCCCCGCGAAAGAATATTTTGTGCGTGCCACAGATTGGCAAACGTAAAGTAGTCGGAGCGAAGAATCTTGATGCCATCAATAACGATGAAGAAGTCATCTTCCTTAATATAGGTGACGACGCGATCCCACTGATACCCGAGCTTTTCATCGATCAGCCTGGTCCGGCTCATGTCAACTTCCCGCAGGTTCAGAAAATCGATCTTCTGCGTCCGGACCGGTCGGTACGCGCCTGAGTTCTGAACGAATTCCAAGAGCGGCTGGCTCTTATCGCGCTTGTTCAGTCGGGCAACGACTCGGTTGTGAAAATAGTCCTGGCGCCATGCCCCATACTTGCCGCTGGGAAGGTCATTCCGGTAGTCTGCATCGTGCAGCAGGACAGAACCTTTGCTCATCAGCAACGGGATACTGTTCTCATCGGCGTGACCGTGGTGCATCTTTTCTTCTTCCACGGAAAGAGTTTGTCGGAGAAACTCTCGATGGAGCCATCCGCCATCTCCCTCATCCCGATAGTTCAGGAGCAAGTACGTGCTCTGGTGATCCCATCCGTTTCGAAACACAATCTTCTTTCCCACAATATCTTCGAGGACTTCTTGGCTGAGGCTTGTCGGCCGCTTGGCCTTGATGGACTCATCCGTCCAACGATACGCGTCGGAAAGGTAATACGCCTCCCCGACATCGATAATGGAACGGAACTGCTTAGCAGTCTCAAATACCTTTTTTGCAGCCCATTTCATTTCGGGGTCTTTGAACACTGCGGCCCCCTTCTCAAAGATCGTAACAAAGCGCAGCCCTTCCCATCCGGAGGTCCATCGGGCGTCGCCGAATTCCGGCACCGTTCCAAGTGGACCGATGAGTTTGGTGAAATACTGGAGATAGTATTTTGTCAGAGGCGAATCGAACAACTCGGCCCTCTTTGCAGCTTCGGCGTAGGAGTAGAGTGCCATCAACCACACGGGATGA